>JBEDUM010000044.1:0-3404 GCA_040414585.1 Sphingomicrobium sp.
CGGACCATCCGATCGGTCGCGATCGGACCCGGGTTGACGCCGACAACCCGCACTCCGTAATCGAGGCTGACACCGCCAATCGCTCTGGTAAACGACATAAGTGCGGCATTGCCAGTGCTGCCGGCGACGTAGTTGTAATCCCAGTTCTCACCGGAGTTTCCGATGTCGTTGATGATCACGCCGGACCCCCGCTTCTTCATACGGGTATAGATTTCCCGAGTCAGATTGATATAGCCGAAGAGTTTGAGATCAAAGCCGCGTCGCCACTCCGCGTCGGTAAGCGCCTCGATGGTTCCGGAGGGAATGTCGCCTGCATTGTTGATTAGGATGTCGATATCGCCGACCGCCTCCGCCAGCGCGACCATGCTTTGAGTGGTCGACAAGTCACCGGGATGCAAGTCGACCTGAACGCGGTGCTGCGCGCGGATGTCCTTCTGTAGCTGCTCCAGCTCCTTGCCCGAACGTGCCGCCAGGTGAAGCGAGCATCCCTCCGCCGCCATCGTGAGTGCGGTCGTGCGGCCAATCCCCTTGGACGCGCCGGTGATCAACGCGGATTTTCCAGCCAACTGAAGATCCAAGAACCCCTCCTGTCACGACAGCTCGGACCTGCTGTATACAATAAGAGGATTTTGTAATACAAGCCGCGCCAGCGAAAGGCGGCAGGACGGATGCGAGCTGGTGGGACGCCCCGGACATCAGCGGGGAAGATCGCCCAACATGTGAGGGGTGAGCGCCTTTGGGACCGCCTGATGGCCCTCAGCGCTTTCGGCGCAACCGAAGGCGGTGGCGTCAACCGGCAAGCCTTGTCGGACGAAGAGATCGCGGCGCGCGCCGAACTCGTGCGGTGGGCGGAGGCGATCGGGCTCGAGCCGTCGACCGATTCTCTCGCAAATCTTTTCCTGCGCTACACGGGTACAAATCCTGTACTGCCCGCGGTGCTGATTGGATCGCATATCGACAGCCAACCGACCGGCGGCAAGTTCGACGGCGCTTTCGGTGTGTTGGCGGCGTTGGAAGCGGTCGAAGCGATCATTGCCGGCGGCGCGCGCCCGCGCCGCAGCATTGAAGTCGTGTCATGGATGAACGAGGAGGGGTCGCGGTTCGCACCGGGCATGATGGGGTCGGCCGGCTTTTGCGCTGTCCGCGAGGTCGACGAGATGCTCCGCATTCGCGACCAGACAGGGGTCACGGTGGAGACTGCGCTGCACCAACTGCTGGCGGCCGAATCGCGGGTCTTGCACCGGCCGCTCGGAGCGACGCCGGCCGCGTTCGTTGAGGCGCATATCGAGCAAGGTCCAATCCTCGAACGCGAAGGCAAGACGATCGGTATTGTTTCAGGAATACAGGGTAAGCGGACCTTCCGGGTTGAAGTTGTCGGGGAGGAGAACCATGCCGGGACGTCGCCCCGCAGCGTGCGACGTGACGCGCTCGTCGCTGCCGTGGACATCGTGCGTGCCTTGCACGAAGCACTCTGGGACGATGAAGACGTAGTGCGGCTCACCGTCGGCATGTTCACCGTGAGCCCCAATGTGCCGTCGGTTGTTCCGGCGCACGTTGTGTTCTCGCTCGATCTGCGCCATCCGGAGGCGGCAAAGCTGCGAGAGCTGGGAGACGCAATCGCCAAGGTCTGCCAAAACGCCGCTGGACGATGTGCGGTGGCAGTGCACGAGTTGCTGCACGAGCCGCCGCTCGAGTTCCCGCTCGCAATCCGTCAGACCATCCGATCGGTCGCAACTGCCCTGCAGGTTTCGTGCATGGATATTCCCTCCGGTGCCGGTCACGACGCGCGCTATCTGCATTCCCTGTGCCCGACTGGGATGATTTTCATTCCCTGCAAGGGGGGTATCAGCCACAACGAGGCGGAGAGCATTCTCGAGCATCACGCGGCCGATGGAGCGAGGGTTTTGGCGGAGGTAGCTTTCGCCTTGGCCGATGCGGACTGACAAGGCGGGAATATGTCAGGCCATGCATAAGGTCATGCGCGCCTGCATGCTTTGGTTCGCGGCATGACGACGCCTGTCCGGCAGCACCCGTTGCGGCGCGAAGATGCGCGGCTGTTGCGCGGCCGCGCGCGGTTCGTAGACGATATCGATCTTCCAGGGATGGCGCACGGCGCATTCGTCCGCAGCCCGTTTGCCCATGCCGAAATCGGCGCGATCGATCCTGCGCGAGCGCTTGCCGCCGGAGCGCTTGCGGTGCTCACCGCCCTCGATCTGCCATTCAACGACCAGCGCTGGATCGTGCGCTACTGGCATCCGAGCATCCGCAACGGACTTCCCAAGTTCCTGGCCGGGGATCGGGTCCGCTTCGTCGGCGAACCGGTGGCCTTCGTTGTTGGGGTCGACCGCTATCGCGCCGAGGACCTTGCGCAGCTGGTCGACGTCGAGTACCGGCCCTTGCCGGCGGTCGCAGATATCGAAAGCGCCAGGGCGGCGGGAGCCACGCTGCTCCATCCGGAATGGAGCGGGAACGTCGCGGCGGAGTTCAAGCAGTGCAAGGGCGATGCATCGCGCGCGATGCAGACGTCCGCCCACCGCACCCGGCGGCGCTTTCGGTTTGTTCGGCAAGCTCCCGTCCCGCTTGAGACCCGCGGCGCCGTCGCCGCTTTCGATAACGAACGCCAATTGCTGAAGGCTTGGCTCTCGACCCAGCCGCACTATAACGCGCGACAAAACCTGGCTGCTCTTCTCGGGTTACCCGAGCACGCCGTTCGGGTGATCTGTGAGGACGTGGGCGGCGGCTTCGGCTCCAAGTCGCGTCCCTACGCGGAGGAAGCAATCGTCGCGCATGCGAGCCGTATGCTCTGCCGACCGGTGAAGTGGATCGAGGACCGCCTCGAGAACTTGCGGACGACCACGCATTCGCGCGCGATGGACGTCGAGCTGGAGCTCGGTTGCGATGCGGAGGGTAGCCTCACGGCGCTGAGTGCCGAGATTTTCGTGGATATCGGCGGCTATGTTTTTACCAGCGGGATAGCTACCGCTGAAGTGGCGGCAGCCCACATCGCGGGCGGCTATCGCTTTCCCGAAATGGCCATCGCCGTCCGCTGCATCGGGACCAATAAGACGCCAATCGGCACTTATCGCGGCGCCGGCCAGCCGGAGGTCGCGTTTGCGCTGGAATGTCTTATGGACGTGCTCGCGAAGGAGATCGGTCTGTCGGCGGCGGCGCTGCGCGCCCGCAATCTGGTGCGCCCGCACGAGATGCCATACCGCGTCGGCACCGTGTTGTTGGGGCACGACCTAGTCTACGAGAACGCCGATTTTCCCGGCGCATTGGCCAGCGCACTCGAAGCGGCCGGCTACAACGAACAAGTTGAAATCGCGGCCGACGGCGACCGCATCGCCTTCGGCATCGGGTGTGGCGTCGAGACCGGCGGGTTGGTCAACTTTGAATCCGCCCGC
>JBEDUM010000045.1:0-11039 GCA_040414585.1 Sphingomicrobium sp.
CACGACTCATCGAACCGGGCGCGCCACAGGATTAGCCGTACGAAGAAGTGATCGGCTACCTGGCCGGGTTCAATCGCAGACGCCGCGATGAACAATTTGGCCAACAACAGCGTCATTGGCTCCTAACTTTCCTAAGTGCGTGATGGCGTGCGGGATGACCGCTCCCACGGCTACGGTAGTTCGGCCATCCCTGGCTGCCGTGACTTCTTCGGGAAGGTGAGCAGTTGACGGCTGTGTCGCCCATCCGAACTCGCTCTGCAAGGTCCTCGGGTCGAAATAGGACACCTGGCGGTGAAGCTAACTTTTGGTAGCTATTTCGCACGGACCGAGGGCTTTAGTCGGTTCGCAGACTTGCGCAGCCGCACCCCGCGCGCGGTGCAAGTCTAACGGTCCGATTGGATAGCCTCCAATCGGGCCGTTCTCGTATGTGGGGTCACACTTTACGGTCGCGGCACCATAGCTCGATCTCGCGACCCTCGCGCCAGGCTTCGGCCACTTTCATTGCAACGGCGTCATTAGGAGCCTCGAACTCATACGGAGCGGACGCGACGTGTCCGGCTCCATCGAGAACGTAGAGTCTGTATTGCTGCATCGGGCCCTCGCCCGGCTCACCATAAACGCGCACTTTGATCCAACCCCGAATCGCGTGCCGAAAATGCAAAACTCTCTGCTAAATGCAATAACTTAGATTGTCCGCCCGGTCCTGTATCCGCTCGACCTCAAGCTTTTACTCCCGCCGCCTGTTCACGAATCGTTCCGGTCCGAATATCCGAGCCGAATGTCCACAAAGCACGTCCGCACGACCGGCGATCTCATTAGGTTCAGATGCGCTCTGAAGGTCACCTGCAAGGATTGCTTTGCGGCCAGGACGTTTAGCGGCGTCGAGGCAGTCCAAGCGTTCGGGGTAGTGCCCCTGTGGCATACCGAGGAGCGGCTCAAGTGCTCCCGCTGCGGGAAGCGGTCAGCGAAGATTGAGGTACTGTCGCCCGTCTGATGGGTAACGCAACGAGCTGGTACCGATCGGCGCTTGCAATGTTGGATTCACTCGCAGATCATCCCATTGCAGCGTGCCGATTGACAGGGGGACGGGTGCAGCTCGGTGCACCCGTTTCCGCGGGGGAAAGTAAACATGAGTAGAGCGTGGGCTGGCAGGGGACGCGGCTGGTTGCCATTCGCCGCGTTATGGATTGTCGCAGCATTCATCGGCACAGCTTATGGTGCCGGGTGGCTCGATAGGTTCGTGTCGCCAGCGGCGGCGACGGGCGAGCAGAGCCCACTCGGTCGCGTCACCTTCAGCTACTGCCACGTTGGGGGCGGCTACAACTGTGTCGTCGATGGTGACACGATCTGGCTGCACGGCGTGAAGATCAGGGTCGCTGACATCGATGCGCCCGAAACGCACGATTATCATTGCGCTTTCGAGAAAGAGCTGGGCGACCGAGTGACGGTACGGCTTCACGATCTACTAGAGCGTGGCTCGATCACGTTGCAGCCCATCGATCGCGACGAGGATCGTTACGGTCGAAAGCTGCGGATCGTCCTGGTGAACGGTACAAGCGTCGGCGATACACTCGTTAGCGAGGGGCTCGCGCGGTACTACGAGGGCGGACGACGGCCTTGGTGCTAGTCGCGCTGCTATGCCGCATCTAGCGCGACACCGCTCAGATCGCCGGCATTGGTATGAAGTTCCGCGTACGACAAGGCTTCGATCGCCTCCTTGCGTTCTATCAGGGTGCCCCAAGGGATCGATCCGTAGTGGGTTGTCATGGACCCGTCGGAATGGCCGAGCAGCGCTTGCACAACCTCCTTCGAGACACGGTTGCGGCGGCACTCATCGACGAACCCATGGCGGAAGCTGTGCAGGCCGAGGCCCCGGACCTTCATCCCAATGTTCTTGAGATACTTTTGCCAGAACTTCGACGGTCGATAGCTCCAGTCACCTCGCGGCCCCGGCTCGATGTCGGGGAACAGCTGCTTGTGACCTGCCTTTCGCGCCGCGGCGACAAAATCACCGAATCCTAGATCAAGCAATGCAGGATGGACTGGAACAATGCGTTGCGAGGAGCTGGTTTTGAGGCTCTTCCCTTCGTTACCGTACTCGTTGAAGTCGAAGACCCAGACGCCCTGCTCTTCGCGGACATCCACAGACAACAGCTGCGCGATCTCGCCAGCCCTCGCACCGCTGTAGAGTGCGCACAGCGGCAGCCAGTATCGCCAATCGCGAACCTGGTCCGCGCCTGCGAGCCAAGGCTTGGTCTTGTCGCAGTCAGTGAAGAGAGGGCCTGCGAAAAGTTCCTTGAGCTGGGCGTCGGTATAGGGCGGATACTTCGCAGCCTTCTTGTCGAAGCGCGGCCGGAAACCAGCGGTGGGGTTCTCGTCGTCCACATAAGCGTTTTCGATCAGCCAGCCGAAGAGCGAGCTGACGGCGGATAGCTCTCTCGCGACGGTGCGCTGCGCTCTCCCGGTCCCACCTAGCCTCTCCCACTCATTTGCAGCTTCGGCGAGCGACATGCCCGCCAGCTCCTTCCTCGTCACCCATCGGTGTGGAACACGCGACAGAGCTCGCTTGAACTCGCGAATGTCGGGGCGTTTGATGTCTGCAACGCTTCGATCCGTCCCGAGGAACGATGCGAAGTGACCAATGATCTTCCGTTCCACCTCAAGCGTGTCGGCGCCTTTGCCGTCCCGCAGGCAGTCCTTCGCGTAGAGCTCGAACAGCTCCAACAGCGTTTCGCCGGGTTTTGCTTTTAGGCGTCGCTTCCCGCCCCCAATGTGCTGAATGATCGCATCGCGATCAGTCTCGTGGGGCCGCCCCTCCAACGTCTCCACAACCTTGCTGCGAGCATGCTGGACGGCCTTGGTGACCATCGCGACCAAATCATTCCATCGCTCGCTCTTGACCCCTTCACCAGGGCCGAGATCCCATCCGGCGGTGCGGCAAAGGGCATTCGCAACGCGCTCCATGTCTGCCACATCGTCAGGAGTTGGGTAGAGCTCCGCCTGAATGATCTTGGCGCGTCGCCGGCTGGCCTCTTGTGACGGATCGACACCCGCTTGCAGCTTCGCACGGAGGTTGGCTTTGTGACCTTCGATAAACCTCGCGTGCACATAATCAACTACGGCGTCGGTCATCTCTGCAATGGATGGAATGATCCCGACCGGCGCCGCGACCTTTCGTAGCTCGCCCCATTTGCCATGTTGCTCCGCCCTGACGAATGGCAATTTTGTCTTGGCGATCCGCAAGTCAGGGGTGCCAAGCGACACCCAGACTTCCTTCGGTGAGGAGCCGTCGCGGCGGACAAGCAGTTCACGGGTGTCAGGGGGGACGCTTTCGCGGTAATACCAGTTGCTAGACCCGCTGCGACGCGACAAGTAACTCAACGCACACCCTCCCGTAGCATCGTCTCGTAACAGTGCGACGAGCGAAAGCAAGGCGAAAACAATAGCTTGCAAAGTTCAAACAGTTAGCGGTTCGTCGGGTTCGTTTCCTCTCTCCCCGACCAACAAAATCGATCCAACGCTCGGTCACGAACGCGAAGGGCGCAGGTGGTCATCGGTCACCCGATAAGCTGAGCTTTATCTTAACCTTACTTGGTTAAGCCTCGCTCATGGCTCGTGCCGCCAAATGCGTGGGTCTTCGCGTCGCGCTGCCGCTCGGCTGCGCGATTGCGGCGCTGTGGGCGACATCCGCGAGCGCCGAAGCCGAGCTCAAGCTCTTTACCCCGGACACACTTGAGCTGACCGGTGACATTCGGCTGGTCGCTGTCGATGGCGAGAAGAGCTGGGTCAATGGCGGCTTCGGCAAGCTGCGCTCGGGCAGCAATGGCGACTGGAAGGTTGAGCCGCAGCTAGGCAACGTCAATCTGATCTGGCAGCCGCAATTCACTTGGTCTTTGTCAGCTACGGTGGTCGGTTCGCTCCAAGGCGGGCAGCGGACCGAAGGAGGCCTCGGTCAGGCCTATCTCAGCTTCAGGCCGATGCGGGGGAACAGGCTCGCCTTCTCGGCCCGAGCAGGCCTGATGTGGCCGCCTGTCAGCCTTGAACACGAGGGCGCCGACTGGCACGTCAAGGACTCCATTACTCCGTCGGCAATCAATACCTGGATCGGCGAGGAGGTTCGGCCGGTCGCCGCGGAGGGGACGGTTGCAGCGACCCTCGGCCAGCACAGCCTGCGAGCGACGGCGGCCATCATGGCCGCAAACGATACCGCAGGCACGCTTCTGACGTTCCGGGGTTGGGCCCTCCACGACAGGACGACGCTTGCATTCAACCGGCAGCCGCTCCCGCCATTGGATGGCGATCTGGCGTTCATCCAGGCCCCGTTCACCCATCCGCTGCTCGATCTCCACAGCGGTTTCGCGCACCGTCCGGGCTATTATGCGAAGCTGTCATGGCAGCCGCCCGTGCCCGTGCGAATAGAGCTGTTTCACTATGACAATCGCGCCAATCCTGAGGACTTCAATCTGGATATGGAGTGGGGTTGGCGAACACAGTTCACGGACGCCGGAGCAGTAGGAGATCTGGGCGGCGGGACGCAGCTCAAGGCGCAGGCGTTGACGGGACGCACTCGCATGGGCTTTCCAACGGATGGCAGGCGTTGGGTCGATAACCGATTCCGCTCCGCTTACGCCATGCTCGTCCACTCCTCCGGAAAGATCGGAATCGCCGCGCGCGTGGAAGGCTTCGACACGCACAACCGCGGCAGCCTCGCGGACGATGAATATGACGAAACCGGCTGGTCCGCGATGCTCGCCGGGAAGCACCAATGGGGGCCCGTCACCGGCCTCCTCGAACTCCTCCACGTATCGAGCAAGCGCGAGGATCGCGAAGAGGCCGGCCTGAAGCCGCGCCAACGGCAGACACAGCTTCAGGCCGAAGTCCGAATTCGCTGGTAACCATCCTCGCAGCCGAGGCGTTTACTGTTACGGCCTTAATCCTGCCGGATGGTGCGTGGATTCCTTTATGCGCTAGCATTAGCTGGCGTAGCGTCGCCGCTTGTCGCTGCACCCATGAGCGTGCGCGTGGTCGATTCAGCCGGGAAGCCAGTGCGCGACGCAGTTGTCACGCTTTATCCCGCAGGAGGTGCCGCGCGAGTACCCCATCCCAACGGAAGGTACGTGGTTTCGCAGCAGCATCTTCAGTTTCATCCGTTCCTGACCATCGTGCCAGTGGGAGCAGACGTCTCCTTCCCCAATCTCGATCCGACCAAGCACCACGTCTATTCCTTCTCGCCCGCGAAGAGGTTCGAGTTGAAGTTGTTCGCGAAGGACCAGTCGCGGACGGTGCATTTCGATAAGCCGGGAGTCGTGGCACTCGGGTGCAATATCCACGACGCGATGAGTGCATTCATCGTTGTGACCGATAGCGTCTGGACCGCGCGCACCAACGCTCAAGGAATGGCCGTTTTCGGGGACGCACCCAACGCACCGGCGCGCCTCACTCTTTGGCATCCGTATCTGCGAAGTCCTGGCGGCATTGTCGAACAGTCGGTAGCTTCGGCACAGCGAAGCGCGAGCTTCTCCGTAAAGCTCCGGCCGCCACCGCCTGCCATGGCGATGGATTATTAGGCGATGCGGTCCTTCCGCTCACTGAGCGCAAGGCTTACTGTCCAGTTCGCGCTGCTTTTTGCGGCGGCGATGCTCGCGGTTTCGGCGGCGCTTTCGACATTCATTGCTGGAGCAGCGGCGCGCGAGGTCGAAGGCCAGTTGCAATCCAGCGGTGCGGTCTACGATAGGCTTTGGCAGCAACGCGCGCATGAGCTTCAGAATGCGGCGCAGCTGCTTGCCCGCGACTTCGGCTTTCGAGCGGCGGTCGCCACGGGTGACGAAGCAACGATGCAGTCCGCGCTCGGCAATGCGGCCTCTCGACTGCGGGTTCGAACCGCGTTCATCGTCGCTGCCGACGGTCGCGTCTCAGTAATCGATCCCGAGATCAGCAAAGCCGAGGCAGCCGCACTCTGGGATCCACTCGATTCCGGCCGCCTCGCCGGCGTGTCGGTGCTTGCGGGGCGCCCACGACAACTCGTGGCAGCCCCAATCATGGCGCCGACATTGATCGGCTGGGTGGTTTTCGCTGCCGACCTTGATCAGCACGAAATGCGCTCACTCGAACGACTCTCAGCGATTCCGCTACATGCCGCCGTCCTCGCCAACAGCAATGGCCGCTGGTCAGAGGCGGCGGGCAGCATGTCGGTCCTAAGCAAGAATTCCGCGACGCGCGCGCAAAGCCACGTGGACACCAGCGCAGCGTTCGAAATGCGGGTTGGCGATTCGACGTCCATCGCGCTCGCAAAGCCGTTGCCGGCGTTTGGCGACAAAGAGCGCGCAATCTTGTTGCTGGCTTATCCAAAGGCGGAGGCCCTCGGCGACGCTCGCAAGCTGCAATTGGCGCTCGCCGTAATGACGCTGCTTGGTCTTCTCCTCGTCGCGCTGGCGACCTGGAAGGCGGCAGGGCGGATCACGCAGCCGCTGGCGCGCCTCGATGAAGCCGCCGGCCGGCTCGCATCAGGCGAGCATGTGCAGGTTCGTGTGCGCGGCACGGACGAGCTTGCCCGCCTCGCGAAAAGCTTCAATGAAATGGTCGGCAAGATCGCCGAGCGCGAGCAGCGCATCACCCAGCTCGCGTTCAACGACGTGCTTACGGGGCTGCCCAATCGCACCATGTTCCAGCAGCAACTCGACCATCTGTTTCGCGCGGCGGAAGGCAACGGCAGCCTGTTCGCGCTGCATTGCCTGGACCTCGACCAGTTCAAGGTCATCAATGACACCCTCGGTCATCCGGCGGGCGACACCTTGCTGATTGAGGCCGGACGGCGGGTCCTCGAGGCAGCTCGAGGCCATTTCGTAGCGCGCCTCGGCGGCGATGAGTTCATTGTGCTGCAAAGCGTCGGCGATGACCGGGATGCGATCGACCGGCTGGCCCGCGATATCCTGCACACCATGGCGCAGCCCCTTGTGATCGACGGCAATGAACTGGTCCCGTCAACCAGCATCGGCATCGCGATCGCGCCGCAGGACGGTACGGGCGGCGAAACCCTGCTTCGAAACGCCGACCTCGCGCTCTACCGCGCAAAGGAGGCCGGGCGCGGCACCTTCGCCTTCTTCGAGGAAAGCCTGAACGAGCGCGCACAGCAGAGGCGCCAGATCGAAACGGACCTCCGGCTGGCGATCGAACGGGGAGAGTTCGAGCTTCACTATCAGCCGCTCTTCGACCTCGAGCAGAATCAGATATGCTCATTTGAGGCGCTGCTTCGCTGGAATCATCCAAAGCAGGGCCAGATTTCTCCGGCGGAATTCGTGCCCATCGCCGAGGACACCGGCCTCATCGTTCCGATCGGTGCATGGGTCGTGCGCGAAGCGTGCGAGCAGGCAGCGCAATGGCCCGGTCACATCCGCGTTGCCGTCAACGTTTCGGCCGTACAGTTCCATCGGGGCGCGCTGCACGAGACGATCATGCAGGCCCTGGCTGCTTCCGGGCTCGCTCCTGATCGCCTCGAAGTAGAGATTACCGAATCCGTATTCCTCGAGGGCGGAGAGACGACGCTGAAGCTGCTTCACTCGCTCCGCTCGGTCGGAGTGCGCGTGGCGCTCGATGATTTCGGAACCGGTTATTCCTCGCTCAGCTATCTGCAGAGCTTCCCGTTCGATAAGCTGAAAATCGACCGCAGCTTCATCCAGAACCTGCTGACGCGCGAGGGAGCGAGCGCGATCGTGCGAGCGATCACCGAGCTTGCGCACGCGCTCAACATTGAAACGACTGCCGAGGGCGTCGAGGAAACCGCGCAACTGATGGAGCTGCGCGCTCACGGCTGCTCTTCAGTGCAGGGCTTCCTTTTCGCGGAGCCGATGAGCGCGGCTGATGTCGAGCAGCTGTTCCGCAGCGGCGAGGACAAGAAAGCCGCTCAGATCGTTGCCTGATTGCCCGAGCGCTCCAGGATCTGCGCATTGATTTGATCGACACTTGTGCAGCCGGTGAGCGCCATCGCCACCCGCATTTCTGCATCGATGAGCTTTAGCACATGCGCGACACCCGCCTGGCCGCGCGCAGCGAGCGCGTAAGCCCAGGCGCGGCCCATCAGGACGAAGTCCGCACCGAGTGCAAGCATACGAGCGACATCGAGGCCAGAGCGAACGCCGCCGTCAGCGAGAACCGCAATTCGGCCCGCGACCGCGTCGGCGATGGCCGGCAAGGCTCGCGCGCTCGACAGAACCCCGTCGAGCTGCCGCCCACCGTGATTGGAAACGACCAGACCATCCACCCCGTTGGCCGCAGCTTCGCGGGCATCCTCCGGATCGAGGATGCCCTTGATGACGAGCGGCCCGTTCCATTGCTTCCTTACCCATTCGACGTCTTTCCAGGTGACGCTCGCGTCGAAGTTCTTCGAGACCCATCCCATGAGATCCACGAGCATCGCTCCGGAACCGAGTAAGGGCTCCAGATTGCCCATGGTCATGGGGCGGCCCCGGACGGCGACGTCCCATGCCCAGTCCGGACGCCGCATGGCCTGGAGCATTCGGCTTCCGGGACGACGCAGCGAACCCGACAGGCCGGCGCGGTAATCGCGGTAGCGCGTCCCCGGCACGGCCAGATCGACCGTCAGCAGGAGCGCGCCGCAACCCGCATCGCGGGCTCGGGCGATCATGTCCGACACGAACCCGCGATCCTTGACGATGTAGAGCTGGAACCAGAAGCCGGGGCCGACGCCCTTCGCCACCTCGTCAATCGAACAGGCGCTCAGCGTCGACAAGGCAAGAGGAATCCCGGCGGCCGCTGCCGCTCTGCCGGCCTGCACTTCGCCCCGTCTTGCGTAGAGACCGGACAGTCCGACCGGACCCAGCCCGACAGGCATTTCCCAGCGCTTGCCGAATAGCTCCGTCGAAAGATCGATCGACGACACGTCGCGGAGCACGCGCTGCCGGAGTGCGACCGACCGGAGGTCTTCGACGTTCCGCCGGAGCGTCACCTCGTCGTAGGAGCCGCCGTCGAGATATTCGAACAGGAAGTGAGGAAGCCGCGCCTTCGCGAGCTCGCGATAGTCGCTGACGTTTGCCGCTCGTCCCATTCAGCCCCTCCGCCCAGCGCTAACCGGCTTCAAATGACATCCAGCGACCACATATGCACGGTTGCCGCAATCAATACAGACGAGGATCTCAAAATGGTCGAACAACTGCGGATGGACATCACGAAGGCCGCGCCCGACGCCTACAAGCATCTGCTCCAGCTCGAACAGGCGATTGCCGGAAAGGTCGACCGCAAGCTTTATCACCTGCTCAAGGTGCGCGCTTCGCAGATCAACGGCTGCGCCTTTTGTATCGGAATGCATACCGACGAAGCGTTGCGCGACGGCGATTCTCCAGAACGATTGCTGCTATTGGATGCATGGCAAGAGAGTTCGGCTTTTAGCGAAAAGGAGCGCGCAGCGCTCGAGTGGATCGAGTCATTGACTCGGATTTCCGAGACTCACGCGCCCAAGGAAATCTTCGAGGGACTCAAGCGCTTCTTCTCGGACGAGGAGATCGCGTATCTCACCCTGACTGCAGCGGTCATCAATACCTGGAACCGGATCGCAATCGCATCCCGCGCGCAGTACGACCGTGCGATGTTCCAGCAGCGGACGGCCGAAGCAAAAGTCGCCGAGCCGGCCTAACTCGCGAAGTTCGGATCCAGGCGGTAGGCCTTCCGCTTCAATGCCGGCCAGGCAAGCAGGTTGGCGGCGAGCGGGAGGCCGATCGCCCCCTGCTGGGCCGTGATTTCGGGTGAGCCCTGAGGCGGGTTATTGATGTTCTCGCCGGCCGTGAGCGCCATGATCTGCGCCTGGCACGCCCGCTCCAGATAGTAGAGGCGGATGAAGCACTCGCCGACGTTCTTGCCCACCGCGAGTGTGCCATGGTTGCGCAGGATCATCGCGTTCTTTTCGCCGAGATCGGCCACCAGCCGTTCGCGCTCGCCGAGATCGACAGCCACACCCTCATAGTCGTGAAACGCAACATCGCCGCGGATCAGCATTGCAGTCTGGGTGAGCGGAAGCAGTCCCTCGCTGTTCGCTGACACCGCCTGTCCAGCCGGCGTATGCAGGTGCATGACAGCATGCGCATCGTCACGCGCCATGTGTATCGCGCTGTGAATGGTGAAACCCGCCGGATTGGTGATGAACGGCGTCGGCTCGACCGGATTGCCGCCGATGTCCACCTTGACCAGCGATGAGGCGGTCACTTCTTCGAACATCAGATTATACGGGTTGAGCAGGAAGTGGTGCTCCGGCCCCGGGATCCGGGCCGACAAGTGCGTGAAGATGAGGTCGTCCCAGCCGTAATAGGCGACCATGCGATAGGCGCAGGCGAGATCGACGCGGATCGCCCATTCCTCGTCGCTGACCTTCCCGTCGAGCGAGGGGATGTCGAGGGATTCGAGCGGTCTAACGTCCGCCACGCCGCGATTGATGTCATCCACTCGGTTCATGCTGGCACCTTTTGCCGGTCAGGATGGGCTGCTGCAAACGCCTCGAGCCTGTTCGCATTCTCGTCAGCGCGGAGCAGCGTCGGATAATCGTCGAGCGGCACGTTGAAGCGACGCGCATTGTAGAGTTGCGGCACAAGGCAGATGTCCGCGCCCGTCGGCGCGTCGCCGTAAAGGAACTGTCCCGCGGTTCGAGCCGCGAGCGCCTCCAGCGCAGGCAATCCCTCGCTGATCCAGTGCGCGTACCAGCGATCGACCTCTTCCTGCGAATGGCCGAGCTCGTTCTTCAGATATCTGAGCACGCGCAAGTTGTTGAGCGGGTGGATGTCGCAGGCGACCAATGCCGCCATCGCCACCACTTGCGCCCGGTCTGCCGCAGCTGTCGGAAGGAAGGGCCGGTTGGGATAACGCTGGTCGAGATAGCCGAGAATTGCGAGGCTCTGGGTCAGGCGATGCCCGTCGATCTCCAGCATCGGCACGAAACCCTGGGGGTTCAGCGCGCGATATTCGTCGGATCGCTGTTCGCTCTCGAGCAGGTTGACCGGCCGGCTTTCGTAATCGACGCCCTTGAGGTTGAGGGCGAT
>JBEDUM010000046.1:0-7371 GCA_040414585.1 Sphingomicrobium sp.
GTTGGCAAACCGGTTACGGGACGTACTACACCTATGGCCGCATTCCGTACGATATCCGCAGGCGTTACGACCTGAGCTCGCACTACCGCTATTATTACAACGATGGATATCTCTACGCGGTCGATCCGCGCACGATGGTGATCCAACAGGTGGTTAGCGCGCTCCTCTACCACTGACCGTTAGCCGAATAAGAAAAGGGCCGCCCGGATCGTCCGGGCGGCCATCATTCATCCGACGATCGCTATCTCAGTCGCCGCCTTCAATCAGGCTCAGGATATTGCCGTCGGGGTCCTTGAACCAGGCGGTCTTGAAACCCTTTTCCCCGACATAGAGATCGCCCCGCGGCTCAAGGCCCGGCACGTCATAATGTTCGAAGAAGATGCCCTTCTCTTTCAGGTCGCTGACTTCCTTTTCAGCGTCGTCGACCTGAAAAGTCAGCGAGGTCGCCTTGTTGGTCCCGGCGAATTCGGACCGATAGACGTTAATGAGCGTGTCGCCGCTTTTGAGCGTTAGCCCTTCTCCGCCCCATTCATCCTTGGTTTTGAGACCGAGTTTGTCTTCGTAGAACTTTCGTGATCGGTCGAGGTCTTTGACCGCGATCATCGGCGTTGCGTCAGCTTTTCCGAGCATAAGCTCCTCCTTTCCTGACAAGCCAACAAACGGCACTCCCTCACGGCCGTTCCTCGGAACGTCCTTCAAACCTTGTGCTTCGCGGCTTTTGAAAACGGGCGCATCGCGTGCTAGCGGCTCGGGCCAAGCAAGGAGTTGTCTTTTGGCCGAGTTCACGCTTCCCAAGAACAGCAAGATCACGAAGGGCCGTAACTACAAGCCCGAAGAGGGCAAGCGGCTCAAGACGTTCAAGATCTACCGTTATGACCCAGATTCAAGCGCGAACCCGCGCTTCGACCGTTACACGATCGAACTCGACAAATGCGGTCCGATGGTTCTGGACGCGCTGATCAAGATAAAGAACGAGATCGACCCTACGCTGACGTTCCGCCGATCGTGCCGCGAAGGCATTTGCGGATCCTGTGCGATGAACATGGAAGGTACTAACGGTCTCGCGTGCACCACCGCCATCTCGGACTTGAAGGGCGAGGTCCAGATCACCCCGCTGCCGCACATGGACGTCGTGAAGGATCTTGTCCCGGACCTCACCCACGTCTACGCGCAATATGCGCTGATCCAGCCTTGGCTGAAGACCGTTAGCCCGGCTCCATCTCGCGAGCGACTGCAGTCGCCGGAGGATCGTGCGAAGCTCGACGGGCTCTATGAGTGCATCTTGTGCTTCTGCTGCTCGACGAGTTGCCCGAGCTACTGGTGGAACGCCGACAAGTTTCTCGGCCCAGCGATCTTGCTCCAGGCCTATCGCTGGATCGCGGACAGCCGCGACGAGGCGACTGGTGAGCGGCTCGACCAGCTCGAGGACCCGTACCGTCTCTATCGCTGCCATACGATTATGAACTGCGCGAACGTCTGTCCAAAGGGCCTCAACCCCGCGAAGGCGATTGCGGAGACCAAGAAGCTGATTGCCGAGCGCGCTGCTTGAGCGACGACAATGAAGAGCTGATGGAGGACGTCGGCGTCCCGAGGGGTGCGACGCCTGATCCGGACAATCCCGGCTGGTACAGCTGGGGCGACTTCCCGCGCGGGTCGTTCGCTGCGGCGACCGGGCGGCTGCTGTTCAAGCCCGATGGGCCCGGCCGCGGCATCTGCCGAATATTTCCGACCGAAGCGCACATGAACATGGGCGGTTCGCTTCACGGCGGTTCGGTCATGAGCTTCATCGACATGTCGATGTTCGCCGGCGGCCTCTGCGCCGGAATGGACCGAGCGCACTATGTGACGCTCGATCTCACGACCCACTTTCTTGCGCGCGGACAGGCGGGGTCGCCGCTCGATGCCCATGTGGAGCTTGTCAAACAGACGCGCGGCCACGCGTTCCTTCAGGGCGTGGTCAAGCAGAATGACGAGCCCTGCTACAGCTTCAGCGGCACGCTGAAAAAGGTCAATCGGCCGAACGCACCGACGCGATGACGGGGCCGGTCCGCGCGGCATACGACCAGCTGATCACCGCGCACGAGCTAAAGCCTGATCCGGCGCAGGAGCACGCCGTGGCGGCACTCGATCAGCTAGCGCGTCGCCAGGCCAACGGCGGATTCTTCTCGCGGCTGTTGGGCGCGCGCCAGGACGGACCCGCAGGCGTCTATCTCTGTGGAGGCGTCGGCCGTGGCAAGTCGATGCTGATGGACCTCGCCTTCGACCATATCGACATCACACCAAAGCGACGCGTGCACTTCCACGAATTCATGCTCGAAACGCACCATCGGCTGCGCGAAGCTCGCAAGAGCGAGGAAGGCGATCCAATCGAGCCAGTCGCGGAGCAGATTGCCGACGAGGCGAAGCTGCTTTGCTTCGATGAGATGCAGGTCACCAATCCTGCCGATGCGATGATCCTGTCGCGACTCTTCAGTAAGCTGCTGGAGCGGGGGGTGAAGGTGGTCACCACGTCCAACCGGCAGCCGCGCGACCTGTATCTCGGCGGCCTCAACCGCGAGCTCTTCATGCCGTTCATCGAGCTGATCGAGCGGCGCGTGCTGGTCGTGCCCGTGAACGGCCCGACCGATTATCGGCTTGAGCGCCTCGAAGGCGTGGAAGTCTGGCATGTTCCCAACGGTCCTGAAGCAACGGCCGCACTCTCGCGAGCCTTTTTCCAGCTGACCGACTATCCAGTCGAGGACCGCGCAAAAGTCCCGTCCGAGGACATCGACGTGGGCGGCGGGCGCACGCTCCACGTGCCCAAGAGCCTCAAGGGTGTTGCGGTCTTCTCGTTCAAGCGGCTGTGCGGCGAACCGCGCGGGGCCGCCGACTTCTTGGCAATCGCGCGCCGCTATCATACGGTCATCATTGTCGGCATCCCGGTGATGAGCCCCGACATGCGCAACGAGGCGGCGCGCTTCGTCACGCTGATCGACGCGCTTTACGAGCACAAGGTGAAGCTGCTCGCCGCGGCCGATGCCGAGCCCCAGGGACTTTATCCGAGCAGCGACGGAAGCTTCGAGTTCCAACGCACCGTCAGCCGTCTCGAGGAGATGCGAAGCGCCGAATATCTCGCGGAGGGTCACGGAACCATAACTTGACGAGACGGCGCTGATCGGTAGCGTCGCGCAACTCATCCGGGGAGGGGATTCGATGCGTCACTTGCTTGCCGCCACTGCGTTTGTTGCATTTGCTGCCGCCGCGAGCGCGGCTCCGCCGAAGCTGACCCAGGCGCAGCACGATGCGACGCACGCGATGTTCGAGCACGTCATCAACACTCCGACAGTCATCGGCCGGCACGAGGTGCCCGGGATGGCGCAATATGTCGCGGACCAGTTCAAGGCAGCCGGTTTTCCGGCGGCCGACATTCACCTTATGCCCTATCACACCGGGAGCGCCACAACCGGGGACGACGACACCGCCGCGCTGATCGTCCGCTGGCGCGCTGCGGGAACTCCGAAGGCCAAGCCGATCCTGCTGATGGGCCACATGGACGTAGTCGAGGCGAAGGCCGAGGATTGGTCGGTCGATCCGTTCAAGATGATCGAGAAAGACCACTATTATTACGGCCGCGGCACCACCGACATGAAGGATGGGATCGTCGCCATTACCCAGGCGATGATCAACTTGAAGAAGGCCGGCTTCCAGCCCACTCGCGACATCGTCGTGCTGTTCACCGGGGACGAGGAGACGAATGGCATCGGAGCGAAGAAGGGCGCGACCGAATGGCTCGATCTGCTAGGCCGTCCCGAGTATGGGCTTAATGCCGATGGCGGCGGCGGCGGATTCAACCCGGACGGCTCTCCTGCCGGCTACACCGTCCAGACGGCCGAAAAGACCTTCGCCAACTACACCTTCACGGTGCACAACCGTGGCGGCCATTCGTCGAAGCCCCGCAAGGACAATGCGATCTACAGCCTTGCACATGCACTCGATAAGCTCGAAGCCTATCGTTTCACCCCGATGATGAACGAAACCACTCGGGCCTATTTCGAGGGACGGCAGAAAACGGAGAAGGGGCCGCTCGGCGACGCAATGCGGCGATGGCTCGCCAATCCGAATGACGGCGAGGCAGCCGACATTATCGAGGCCAGCGAAAGCGAAGTGGGTTTGACCCGCACGCGCTGTGTCGCCACGCGCTTGTTTGCAGGGCACGCGGACAATGCGCTCCCGCAGCTCGCCTGGGCGCGGGTCAACTGCCGCATCTTCCCGGGAATCGATCCCAATGCGGTGAAGACGGAGCTCGAGCACATCGTGGGCGACCCCCAGGTCGCAGTCACGCGGGACGACGACAATCCGGCCTCATTGGCATCGCCGCTGCGTACTGATGTCACAACTGCCTACACCAAGGCCGTGCAGACGCTGCATCCCGGAATGCCGGTCTTCCCGGAGATGTCGACCGGAGCCAGCGACGCCCGGCCGTTCCGGGTCGCCGGTATTCCGGTCTACGGGGCAAACGGCGGCTGGGCCGTCGTGCCGATCGACAATCGCGCCCATGGACGCGACGAGCGCCTGCCCGTTCAGTCCCTGTACGACAATGTCCTGCATTGGGAGATGATGCTGCGTGATCTCGCCGGCAAATAGGAGGTGTTTTTGATGAAGCGCGTTTTCGCTTTTGCCGTGGCCGTGGCGCTTTCAACCACGGCCTTCGCTGCGACCGATCCACGTACTCTTCCCACGCAGCTCGAACCCGCGTGGCAAACGAAGACGCGTGAGGTCTTCAAGCAGGCGATTGAAATTCCCAGCGTCCACAATCGCGGTCAGATGCATCGCATGGCAACTCTGCTCGCCGACCAATTCAGGGCTGCCGGAATCCCCGACTCCGACATTCATTTCATGCCCTATGAGGCACTTCCCGGCGATCAGACCGAGGCGCTGATCGTCCGCTGGAGGTCGCCGCACGCGACCAAGAAGCCAATGCTCATTCTCGGTCACATGGACGTGGTAGAGGCCAAGCGTTCCGACTGGACTTTCGACCCGTTCGTTTTCCGAGAGCAGGACGGCTACTTCCTCGGCCGCGGCACCAGTGACATGAAGAACGGCGACGTCGCGACTACCATGGCGGCCGTCAAACTGATGAGCGAAGGGTTCAAGCCCAATCGCGACATCATTTTCTTCTACAGCGGCGACGAGGAAACGCGCGGCGTCGGCGCCACGCTTGGTTCGACCAAGTGGCGCAACCTGACGGACGCCGAGTTCGGCCTGAACGCCGATGGCGGCTGCGCGTCATACGACCAGCAGTTCCGACCGCTCGGCTGCGGCATTTCGATGGCGGAGAAGACCTTCCAGACCTATTTTCTGACGACCCACAATCCCGGCGGCCACAGCAGCCGCCCGCGCCCCGACAACGCAATCTACGATCTCGCCGACGCTCTGGAGAAGCTGCGTACCTATCGATTCCAACCGATGCAGAACGAGGTCTCGCGCGCTTACTTCGAGGAGCGCGCGCGCCAGGAGGGCAACAGTCAGCTCGGCCAACAAATCCGCGCCTGGCTTGCCAACCCGAACGATGGCGCCGCCGCCGACGCGATTGAGGCCAATCCGCTGGAAGTCGGGCTGACGCGCACCCGCTGCGTCGCAACGATGCTGAACGGCGGTCATGCCGACAATGCGCTGCCCCAAAGCGCAACCGCGACGGTCAATTGCCGCATCTTCCCCGGCGTCCAGCCGACGGACGTGCAAGCGGAGCTCCAGAAGCTCGTCGGCCCGAATGTCGAAGTGAAGCCCGACCCTAACTATGTCGGTCAGCCGACGCCCGCCTCACCGCTCCGTCCTGATGTGGTCAAAGCGGTTACGGCGGCAATCCACAAGCTCCACGGTCCCGAAATGCACGTCTATCCCGAGATGTCGACCGGCGCGAGCGACGGCAGCTTCTTCCGCGCGCAGGGCATCCCTGTGTACGACATCGACGGCAGCTGGGGCATTTCTCCGCTCGACGAGCGCGCCCACGGCCTGGACGAGCGCATCCCCGTCCGCGCGATGTACGATGATGTCGTCTACTGGCAGATGATCTTCAAGGCGCTGGCGGGCTGAATTCACACGGAATCCAATAGGTCATCACTGCGTCGCGTGGCTTTTTCCGATCATCCCGATGAACAACAGGACAACGAAGCCCAAGATGAACAAATTGGCGAGAACCGAAGCGGCCTTTTGACTGCGTTTATTCAACCACTTGAGGCCGACATGAGCCAACGCCCACATAACGGCTCCCGCTACGAAAGGGGCGGCCAGCCAAAGGGCAGCAAATAGCAGGTAACCTGCCCGACCGTAGCCGTACACCGAGCGCATAGCGCATCCGCAGAGAAGTCTCCCCTCGAACATGCTCACCAGAGCAAAGGCGACGAATGCAGCGGCAACCGCTCCGATTGTCAGTCGATTGGGGCTGGCGAGGCGCGAGTTATATGGCGACAGGTCCGGCAAGAGATTGGGCGCGTTATTGCGCACCCGACTGATGAACTCGGAGCGCCCGCTCGCTTCGGGCCACAGGCGGCTTGGAAGAGCAATCACGTGCCAACCGCCCATTACGAGGACGATCGCCTCGGGTAGGTCGCAAACCAGGCGCACAGCATCCCACTCCCAACGGGATTCTGACAGTTGGCTGCGCTCAACGATTGCGCGATCGTCGAAGGTTAGTTTGAGGTCCGCATTACCTGGATCAAAGCTCAATCGACGCCAAGTCCGTACCTGCTGTGCTTGGATGAAAACGAAACCAAGGAAGAGAATGGCGATTGCGGCTATAATTCCGTCGAGCGTGCCGGGATTGAGGGTAGAGGCAATCGCAATCGCAGAAATCAGCAGAGCTAAATACGCAAAGCACCACCAGATGCCGCGGCGGTCTTGTGCGCGTAATGCGACTGCCGTCACTCGCAGCGCTTTCGCGTATTCTTCGTTAGAAAGCTGGTACTCGAAACTCGCAAACATCACCCGCCCCCATCAGTGAAGCGCGTGACTATCCTCGGATCATTCCAAAGCCGTTAACGCATGCTTGCATTAAGCGTTTGCACTCTCCCTCGCCGCCTTGAGCACCTCCTCGGCGTGCTTGGGTACCTTCACCTTTCGCCAGGCCCTCAGCACGCGGCCGTCAGCGCCGATCAAAAATGTAGCGCGCTCCATTCCCATGTACTTGCGGCCGTACATCGACTTTTGGACCCAGGTTCCGAAGGCATCGGAGATGCGGCCGTCCTCGTCGGAGATGAGCAGCACCGCCAGGCCGTACCTGCCGATGAACTTCTCATGGCTCTTCATAGGGTCGCGTGAGACTCCAACGACCTTCACGCCAGCCTTTGCGAATTCCGACGCAAGCGCAGTGAAGTCCTGAGCTTCGCGGGTGCA
>JBEDUM010000047.1:0-8548 GCA_040414585.1 Sphingomicrobium sp.
CGGGATCGGCGATTCCGATGCCCAGCACCCGTCCATCCGTGTCCAGGAGCGGCATGCCGGCGCTCCAGGCGGCGGGCGGCGACTGGAGTCGCACGTAACCGACCGGGCTTCCGCCGTCAGCGAGGAAATCGCTGCCGATCATCGACGACGCCGCGCTGCAGCCAGTGCCTGCGGATGTGGACAAAGCGAAGCCGAACTGCCCGACGCGCGGGAACGCCTGGTCGCTGAATGGCAAAGCCGCGGTGATTGCAGCGGCTTTGAGGATGGCGAGACCGGACACCGGATCGGTTCTAACATCGCTCATGCCCACTCGCTGGCCGTCGCCGAACACCGCGTCGATCGGCATCGGCGGCAGGTCGGCGGCGGACGTGACCAACCAACCGTCCGCCGAAAAAGCGGATGCGGGCGCACCGGGCATGCCGTTCGGGTCCGGCGGAACGCCGGAACCATGCGGAACGATGATCGCGACGGACGGGCATAGCCGTTCGATGAGATCGGCGAGATCGGGAAGGCCCGGCTGCTGCCGGACAATCTGAACGATAGGGCGCGCCTGCCGGTGCGCCAACGGCTGGTGCGCAGGCGATAGGAGTCGCGCAACTATCGCGCCACCGAGCGCAGCGGCGAGCAGCGTCGTGCCGAGGAAGACGCCACGAAAGGTGCGCGGCGGCGGCCGCTCCCGCTCGCTATTCACCGAACATCTCGCGCTGGGCCTTCTCCACTTCGTCGGCATAGCGCCGGTGCACGAACCGTTCTGACAAGGTCCCGAGTACGGCCTCCTCATCATCGATGACGGCGAGGTAATCAGCCTCACTCAGGTCGAAGGCCCGGATCGCCGAGCGGACATCCTCCGCGGGCCGCAGCGCAACGTCCTGCAGTGCTGCAAGACTGCCGATCTCGGCTTCGGGGCCGATCGCGGTGTCAAAGGCCTTCGCAGTTTCGACGATGCCCGAGTAGCGGTTGCCCAAGTCCACCAGTACCACCTTGCTGGTGGAACCCAGTGGAAAGCGGCGGCGGAACTCGGCAATCGTCGTAGCGGCGGGGGCGGTTTCGACTCCACGCTGCATCATCTTGCCGACGGTCAGCGCACGCACCCAACCGACGTCGCGCGCGCTGCGGATACTCTCGCCGCGAGTGTGCAGGCGCCACGTCGAGAAAGAGAAACCAAAGGTCTCCCGCACGAAAGTGCTCGCGCATAAAGCCGCAGTGATGGCGACGCTGGTCAGCGCGAAGTCATGGGTCACTTCGAGTACCAGCATCGACATGGTCATCGGCCCGCCAACGATCGCTACAGCCATTGCGGCCATGCCGATTAGCGCCGCATCGGAGGGGTCCACGGCAGGGAAGACAGAAAGATGCATTAGCGCTCCGGCGAATAGTTGTCCGACAAGCGATCCGATGAACAGCGATGCGAAGAACAGGCCGCCGCGGAAACCGAAGCCGAGCGAGATGGTCGATGCCGCGATCTTGACGATCAGCACGAGGAAGATGAACCGGAGCGCGACCCCTGCACCCAGATCGATGTGCAGTGCGCCGTGGCCGGCGGAGAGCACCTGCGGTGTGATCATCGCGAGCGGGATCAACAGCAGGCCGCCGAACGCGGGTCGCCACGCTTCCGGAATGAAGGAACGGCGGACGTGGGATTCGAAAAAAGTCACGCCGCGCATGATCGCGATACCGATGAACGCACAGATGAGACCGAGCGCTGCGTACAGCAGATAGTCGACCGTGGTGATTGCCTTCGCTCCGGGCAAAGCGACGACATAGGCCTCGATACCAACGAAGCGGACGAGCAGAACCGCGGACAGACACGCAGCAGCAACCGGCGCGATTGCAGCTGGAGTGTACGCACCGATCACGATCTCGAATGCGTAGAAAGCCCCCGTAAGCGGCGCGCTGAACGCTGCGCCAATCGCGGCACCAGCGCCCGCTCCGACGAGAATTCGCATGTCCGCGCGCCGCAACCGCAGCCACCGGCCGAGCACCGATGCGAGGCCGCCGCCGGCCTGCGCATACGCAGCCTCAAGCCCCACAGAAGCTCCCGCGCCGTTGGAGACGATCGTCTGTACACAGACAATGATCGAGTCCCGCAGCGGAATCGCGCCCCCATGCAGCGCATTGGCTTCGACCACGTCGACCGGGGTACGCCAACGGCGAAGCGCTGCCCTGGATCCCAGACCCAGCAAGAGCCCGAAGAACGGAAGAGCGAAGAGACGGACAGTGTCGATCCGCGGCGCCGCGCTGAGACTTGCGCCGCTCAATCCGTAGATGAGTGACTGCATGCCGCGCGCCATCCCATGCTGGGCAATCATCAGCAGTCCGGCGGCCAGGCCAACGGCTACGGCAAGCAGGATGAGGGCCGCTTCGCTCGACCGAAAGATCCGCCTGAACGATGCGATACCACGGTTGTAGACGGGCGCGGCATCCGGGATGGAATGAAGCAGGCTCACTAGCTTTCGCGCACGGCAACCAGAATTACGAGCAGCATTGACATGACGCCAAGAGCGATCGGAACCAAGCCGAGCCAACTGCTTGGCAATATGAACGCGCCAGCGAACATAAGAGCGACGGACCCCGCCGCGATCACATCACGCTTGGACTGGTGAGTCATGGAACCTCGATAGTCGAAGCCGCGCCGTAGCGCGTGCACGAGCATCTAGCCATTACGTTTGAACGGCTGGGAGTTCGGTTGGTGCAAATGTCGGGAACGGGTCGAAAACAGACGCTTCGCTAGAGTCAGCTTTGGGTCGAAAGCAGACATTCGCATTCCTCGTGGGTTGGCCTCATCATTCCAACAGCATTGGAAACCCACGCTAATTCAAAGAGTTAGTACCGAGGCGTCAGTTGCATCCCTTTTCTGACGCCCAGTGCAACTGCACCCATTTGTTCAATGTCCGCTTTGGGTGGAAACGGACATTGCATCATTCGTATTCGATTAGACGCACCAGCACCCGCTGCCCGTCCTCGTTTAAAATGATGATCTCTCGCCGGGAGGACTTCGGCGCCTTTTCCCATTCCCTGGCGTTTGCAATCGCGGGGCGCTCAATTCGAACTGCCGCCATTGACTGCGCTTGCGATAATGCTTGGGGAAGGTGCGCGGGCGCATGGCTGACGATCGGCAATAACATCGCCGGAACCTGACCCGGCTGACGCTAATCTGGGTTTATCTATCGCACCAAAGTGGACGGTTTCCAGCTCAACCAATGAAGCGACAAGACCCGTTCACGCGTTCAGATGATGAGCTTCAACCCATGCAAACGAACGGCGCGATCCCCTACGCAGATTGGTGCAGCGACAAGCCGCATCCAGCGGTTTTGTCCCACTCCCGCCCGAATCTCGACATCCAGCGTAAAACCGCGCCGATGCCTGATCGAATAGGCACGAAGTCGCTCCATCTTGGCCCGAGATTCTTCCGAATAGAGGGCGACCGCCTCTTCCCGGCTGATCCTGGCGTCCCTCGGCAGGCCGAAGATGTCGTAGACTCCCCCCGACCATGTAAGGGAATCGTCCGACAGATCGCATTCCCAGCAGCCGGCGTGGTGCAGGTTTAGATCGCCAACCGCCGCGGGCTGGATGATGTGAGTGACGGCACTGCTGAGGACATGGCCAAGGTCGAAATGAGCAGGCTCTTCCCACAGCGGCCAGGTATGTTTGAGCGCGATGGGCTCGAGATAGGTCAAGGCGCCTCCTCAAAGTCTGCCGCCGTCACGGCATCATGAAAATAGCGGCGGAGAGCCGCACTCGCCTTCGGCGCGAGTTCCATGAACTCGCTTCTGTCGTTATGCGGATCAACGCGCCGAACGACCAGCGCCCGGTTCTCCAAAGCCTTCAGCCAGCGAACGGCACTGTTGGCGGACACGGCCGATACTTTGCAGAGCCTTGGTAAAGAAACTCGCCTCTGCTGAATCTCAGCTTGCAGCAGTTCGAGCAGCATGCCCCACGCCGGGTCGGAAAATAGCTCGCCGGGCAGATAGTTGGAACGTTCCCGCCACGCGCGGATGGCCGCTCTCACTGCCTCCTCCGAGACTTCCAATGGCTCCGTCATCGAGGCCAAGGCTTGGGGATCCGACGAGATGGACTCGAACGACGACTTCGCGAGATCCTGAACGATCCGGCCAATCTTCTGATGAAGCGGCAGCAGGCGCTCCGGTTTCGCGTCGGGCGAATATTTCGTCACTTTGGGCGCCTCCGTGAGCAGGTCATGCGCCGGCCAAGCCGCAGGCCGTTCCAACGGCGTACCGTTCACGCACCATTTCGTATACTAACCGCTGTTAAGATTCATGGACCGGAAGAGGCCGGCGGGCGTTGGCACGGCTGCTCCTCGCGCGCGCGTTCTCCGGCTGAACGTCTCGTGCCGGAGGCTGCCTTACCCGGATAAGGATCTCGAGGCTTTCCAGCTGGACAAAGACGTTGTCCGCTGCCTGCTCGACCGCTTCGCCAGTCGAGAGCTTGAAACGCCTCTCGGCGGCAAGACCGAGCCGTCCCAACCATCCGCCGGCTGGGCGCCACGTCTCAATCACCGTTAAGTGGTTGCTGTTGGGATCCCTGACGCGGATGGTAGCCGCGACCTGTTCACTCGCTGGTTCAGCTTGACGATGGAACATCAAACCCTCGTGTCGAGCAGGTGAGCCGGCGGAGGTGCGACACGCGGATGATTGGCGCCGGTCATATGCTCTTTTAGTCCCCAGTGCTGTTCCCGAGGACCTGAACGTTAGCCGAGCAAGGCTTCCATAGGATATTCTGATTCGGGATCGCACCATCTTGGATTGATTTGGTCCAGATTGGGCGGTTTTACTGTCGTTGTAGTGGGTTGGTAGAATGAAAGAAGGCCCGCCAAGTGGGGATGGCGGGCCTTCACAGGTCGCGGCGCCCGTCCGATGACGCCGAGTATCGCTGATGAACTGCGTTTACGATTCGGGTACTAACATGAATTTAGCCATTGAACCGAAATGGCGTAAAGCGAACCAGTCCACGGCTTGTATTTATCTGGATCATCTGCAAGTTCGCGAGCGCCAGCTTGCCGAATGCTTCGCGAGCGGGTGCTGCTCGGTGCACCCGTTTCTCTCTTCTAGTGACATCGGCTTTAGCGAGAGCTACGACCATGCTCGCCGAATCTGACAGTATTGTACCAAATTGGAGGAAAGATCGACCTTCTCGCGGGTCGTTCGTGCGGGTATTTTGACAAGAGGAATCTTCCAGCGCGATCGGCTTTCGGCTGACGCTCAACAACCGATCGACTTTTCCGAAAAGGATCGCGACGACGCCGCGCGCTTGCTCACTTTGATCCTCGGCGGCGAACGCTCCGAAGGGACGATGAGGGACCTGGATTCAGTCCCGATCGCCCGCGCCATCCTGGAAGACAGAAAGCGGCGATGCCAGATCTTCAATCCCGGGATGTTCGGCGAGCCTGGCTGGGACCTCCTCCTTAACCTTTACGTGATGGACCGAGACGGCCCGCGGCTCACGATCGGCAAGCTGGCCCAACTTGCCGGCGTCAGCCTGTCGACGGGCCTGAGGTGGATGGAATATCTCAAGGACCAGGGCCTCATCACTCGAGTGGATCATCCCACCGACGCACGGACCGCGTTCGTCGCGCTCACCGACAAAGCGCGGGAGGCGCTCGGCCTCTATCTGTCCCAAACGCTGACGCCCCGATTGTAAGGCCGCTGATTTTTTAACTTCTTGGTCACCATGCATGTTAATATGCTTCGGAGCTCAGCTCGGGGCTCGGGGGTAGAAGAATGTCGATGTCAAACGCGTTCCATGAGTATCCGGACGCTCCAACGCAGACAGTGGAGAATGCTCAACAGCTTCTCGGGCAGGCGCTCGAGATCCTGGACCAGCACAACCTGCCCGCCGAGATTCGCGCTCGGCTTCACGACGTCATCGAGTCGATCGCATCCTGCGGAGGGCAATCGGGCCTAGATCCTAATGGCTGATTGAGCCCGCCAGCGCGGCGCCAGCACGATCAAGAGATTCGCGGGGCTCATCAGAGTTCTCCCCATTTCGAATTGAAATGATCCGCGATCACCCCGTAACGGCGCGAACAAAGGAAAAGCTTCTGGCTACGCCTTCCCGAGGGGACGGCACCGGATGCGGCCACGGCGTTTACGCGACCGGCCAGGCCCCGCCTCGTGGTCACCGGTTTCAAGGTTGAGTGATGAAGCGCTATCGATTTCGCATCTTTGACGGTCACGGCCTGGTCGACGAAGAGCGTCAGTTCCAGGCGACGAACGACGATGTTGCCGTCCGGCTCGCGGAAGGCTGGCGAGATCACCGAGCCGCCGAAGTCTGGAACACCAGGCATCAGATTAAGCGCTGGAAGCGCCGAGGCTGAAAGAAGAGTCTATGGCCGCAATGGGCAGAAAGCGGACGTTAGAGGGCACGGGACAGGAAAGCGGAAGCGACTAACGCGCAGCGGCCGCTGTTGTATCAGCAGTCGCGATTCCACCGCTCTGGGTTGAACATTCACAGTTAGCGAACCGAGAAGCGTCAATATCGGCTTTTCTGCTGGAGGCCTGATTGCGCAAGTCTAGTGAAGAAGCCCGGTCAGGGCGGCTGAAAGAGCGCCGCAACGGTGCGCGATATACGCTCATTCTGCGGGCCGGCCTGATCGAGCAGGCGGGCAAGTCGTCGCTGTGCCTGGTCAAGAACATTTCGGCGAGCGGTCTTCAGATCAAGTTCTTCATGACGCCGGTCGCCGGCGCCCCGGTATCGATCCGGGTCGCTGACGAACCTGCCGTTCGTGGTTTCATTGTCTGGGTCAAAGGCGACATCGCGGGCATGAGCTTCCTCAAGGAGCTCGATGCCGCAACATTGCTGCGGGTGCAGCAGAAGCTTAAACCGAACAGGCGCAGGAGCATCCCGAGAATCAACGTAGAGGCCACGGCGACGCTCCGGACGGGCGGCAGGACATGCCGGGCGATGATCTGCGACATCTCCAGTCTCGGAACACGAATCCGCACCAGGTCGCCCCTGACTGCCGGAGACCGGGCGATCCTCGATCTTGCCGACTTGCCTCCGTTGAACGCGTTCGTTCGCTGGAGCGACGGCGAGGAATCAGGCCTGGTATTCGAGACTGCTCTCCCAATGCCGATCATTGCCGGATGGGTCGAAGGCCGCCTCCGTCTGAGCGCCTGACCACGTTGGAGATTTTGGTCACATACGATCGTTATGGGCGGACGGTAGCAGCAGTGCGGACTGGAGCGGTCAATCTCTTGCCGTGGGGCGAGTAGGCTCCGAGCGATTAGCGTTCTCGACTAACACGGAGGCAAAATCTTGCTTTCAGCTCTCGTCTCGTTCGCGGCCGTCCTAGCCGATTCAAGCGCCAATCCGGTTGTTTGCAAAGGGACTGTCTGCAAACCTTACAATCAGTTTCCTAAACGAATGCGGCAATCCGCCAATGACCAGAACAGCGTTAGTTGCCCAAGCGCCTACGTTGTAGACGGCGACACGCTGCGGTGTGGCCGTGATCGCATCCGCTTACTCGGCATTGACGCTCCGGAAGTGGAGAGGTGCCCCAAGTGGCGAGTGTGCGCGCCGGGTGATGGCCAGGCTTCTAAACGTAGCCTGATTGCAGCCGTGAGCTCCGGACCTGTCAATTATCAGCCGGTCACGCGCGATCGTTATGGCCGAACGGTCGCAGTAGTGCGGGCTGGAACCGTGAATCTTTCTTGCTGGCAGCTCCAGCACGAGCAGGCGATCTACAAACTGAAGTGGGACACGGGGCAGTTCATCGCTCGCGAGTGCCGGTAGTCGCGCTCCTCGGGCTCCTTCGCTGGCGGTCTCGAACCGCAATCAGACCGAGACAATCGGCCCTCCGGCCGAGGCGAGGCTCAGGGGCCGAATTGCCTGATATTCCACCTGATCATCCGATCAACAGCGTCTTCAGCCGCTGCGGCCTCATCAATTTTCCTCTGGGCTTCCCGGTTGAGCCGTTCGTCTCGCTCTTCAGCAGTTTCCTGCTCTCGTCGCTTTCGCATCACGTACTCCATGCCGGGGTAGAACGTTTCGCGGCCGAATAGGTCGCATCAGGCCCAGTCGCGCTCAACCTCGGGCTATCATAAAGTCGGCTTCGCTGGTCTGTGCTTCAGTCGCGGTCGGCGACCTTTATTCGCTGAACGGCCCAGGCCGACATCGGAACATACGGCTTTGGGAAGATATCCAACCCCCAATGGAGGCGATCATGACCAGCGTGAGGCCGGGCGGGGGCAAGCGCGTTTCGCGACGCGATTTCATTTTCACGGCTGCGGTCGGCGGCGTTGCAATCGCTGGAGCGGGGGTCATTGCTTCACCCGCATTGGCGCAGAGCAAGACGTCGCAGAAAGCCGTTTCATATCAGCCGACGCCGAAAGGCAATCAGCAGTGCGTCAATTGCCAGAATTTTCAACAGCCGGCGTCGTGCAAGCTCGTCGATGGAACAATCGCTCCGTCGGGCTGGTGCACTCTCTATAACGCCAAGAAATAATCCGACCGTCACGTAAGCTGCCGGCTCCGATAACTCGAACAGAAGGGCCGATCGCTGAGCCGCAAATAAGGCGACTGAGCACCA
>JBEDUM010000048.1:0-5883 GCA_040414585.1 Sphingomicrobium sp.
GTCCGGCGGATGAAATCCGCGACATTGGCCTTCAGCTCGCCAAGCTGCTCGGGGCGCAAATAAGCCATGTGCCCGGACTCGTAATAATGGAACTCGACGTTGCTCCGCAGCGCCGCCGGCACCGGCAGATGGCGCATCTCCATCTTACCTTCGAAATAGGGCGTCGAGACGTCGAAATAGCCACCGTTGACCATGACGTGCAGGTCCGGGTTCTGCTTCATCGCCGTTGCCAAATCGGGGAGCACGTTGGGAAGCGCGATCAGCGGCTTGTCGGCGCCGGGCGGCTGGTGCTTGTAATCCCATTTCTCGTAGATCGAGATGCCCGACTTGTACTGGATGTCCGGCTTGTAGTTGAGCCGATCGCGGACATAGCTGTTCCACGCCGCGACATAGGCGGCGCTGATCGCCGCGTCCTGGGGGTCGTAGCTCGAAACCTTGCTCAAGGGATCGAGCGTCGCTCCGAGGAATCGCGTGTCGAGCGTGCCGGTGGTCAGCCCCTGCTCGCCCAGCAGCTCCTTCTGGAAGGCGCCATATTCGATGCGGAGGTTGGACTTGAGCAGGTACGGCACGGAGAGGCCCGTGTAGGCCGAAAGCTTCTGCGCGATTGCCTGCCGCTCGGCGTCAGGAAGATCGCCGCCCTTGAGAAGGGCCTGCTGGTAGTCGGTCGTCGCGAACTGCTCGACCTGCGTAAGGAACGCCCGCAGGTCCGCTGGCTTGTTCGCCACCTTGTCGAAGTGCCAGGCGGTCGCGGCATAGGTCGGAAGCGAGACGACGTAGGGCATGTCGATCCCGGGGTTCACCTGCGGATCGTCGGGCATGAAGTCCCAATTGAGGATGTTCGACAGCAGGATCACGCCGTTTAAGTCGACATCCGCCTTTTGTAAGGCGAGCGTGAGGCCGGCACCGCGCATCGTCCCATAGCTTTCGCCGAAGATATATTTGGGCGACTTCCAGCGGTCGTATTTCGTCAGGAACTGGGTGATGAAATCGGTGAAGGCGTGGATGTCCTGGTCGACTCCGTAGAACGCCTTCTCCTTGTCCTTGCCGGCGATGCGGCTGAAGCCGGTGCCGGGCGCATCGATGAAGACGAGGTCGGAGACGTCGAGCAGGCTCTGGTCGTTGTCGATGACGCCATAGGGTGCGGACGTGTGGCGTCCCGCCGCGGTGACGACACGCACCGGGCTGAACGCCCCCATGCGCAGCCACACCGTCGATGAGCCGGGGCCACCGTTGAACAGGAAGGTGATCGGCCGGCCAGTCGTAGGCGCGCCCTGCTTGAAGTAGGCCGTGTAGAACATCGACGCTTCTGGCTTCGGCCCCTTCTTGTCCTTGTCGGTTGCCTCGTCCGGGTCGAGCGCGTCGGTGTCGGACCAGTCCTTGGCGTGGACGACGAGCGTACCTGCGACCGCGTCGTACGCGATCGGCTGTCCGCCGACGGTCACAGTGCCGCTTGAGCGGACTTCGCTCGGATGGAAGAAAGGCTTGGCCGCCTGCATCCCGTCCGGCTTGTCCGCAGCGGCCACCTCAGTTCGTGGCGGGTGTTTCGTCTGAAACTTCGTGTGGCGGGTTACGGCGGCTGGCGCGGCCGTGGCGACAATGAGCGCCGTTGCCGCAAGCAAGATCGAGAATTTCATTACGCCGCTGTTGCAGCCGCAGTTTCGTGAGGCAAGGGGCCTCCGCCGCTAGGCCGCCCGTTCGCAGACAAGCACCGGCCACTCGCCGAAGCCGTGGTCCGCGATGGTGAGGCCCTGCGCTGCATACGCGTGCACGACCGCGTTCGCCTGATTGTCCAGAAGACCCGCGAGGACAATCGTGCCACCCGCCGCGACGGATTTCGCGAAGTCGGGTGCGAGTTCGATCAGCGGGCCGGCGAGAATATTGGCGATGATGAGATCGAATGGCGCGCGTGCGGCGAGCAGCGGTGAATCCATTCCGTCCGCAACCCCAAGTAGAAGCTCGCCGGCACCATGGCCGAGCTTCATCTGATTGATCGCGGCATTTTCGCGCGCAACCTCGATCGCGACAGGGTCGATGTCGGTGGCGATGCACTTGGCGTCAGGCCACAGTACAAGCGCAGCGAAGGCCAGCAATCCAGTTCCCGTGCCGATATCAGCAACATTGCGATAGTGCCGTCCCTCGCGCTCAAGCTTGTCGAGCGCTCCGAGACAGCCCGATGTCGTCGCGTGTTGGCCGGTGCCGAAGGCGAGGCTCGCATCGATCTCGAACGGGATCGTGCGCGGCGGTACGCTTCGGTACATCGGGGTGTGGACGTAAAAACGGCCGGCTCGGATCGGCTGGAGTCCGGCCTGACTCATCGTCACCCAGTCCGCCTCGCCCAGCTCCTCTATCCGCGGCTGTCCCGAACCGAGGCCACGCAGAATGCCGATCTCATCCTCGCTCGGCACATGCTCGAAATAGGCGTGGATCAGCCATTGCTCCGGTTTCGATTCATCCGGCTCATCGGCAACGAGCACTGGCGGATTGTCGGCGCCGGGAAACAGATCGGCGGAGTCGGCGACCGCTTCTCCCTGCGCCCGAGAGCATGGGACGGTCACTCGCCAACTCAATGGCTCGCAGCCTCCTTGGCTAGCCGGTCATCCAGCTGCTTGTTCAGAGACGCCGCATAATCGCGGCACGCATTGCGATCCTCGAGCGGCGCCCTAAGCGCGAACCGATCGGGCATTTTGCTAGCCGACAAATGCGGCGTCAGCAGGATATCGCAATCGAGTGCGGCGACCTTGGCGATGGAAGCGCGAAACGCCTGCACATAGGCGGGGTGATCAGTGAAACGGTACTTGTCGTTGCTGACGGGCGTCAGGCTGTCGGCATAGACGATCTGCCGGCACACTCCGCCGTTACAGCTTCCCCAGTGCCAGGTGAGTGCGCCGGGCGTATGGCCAGGCGTTGCGACGGCGGTCAGCACCGTATTGCCGAGCCGGACCATTTCGCCGTCCCTGATGACCCTATCGACATGGGCTGCCGGGAACGGCTTCAACGAGCCCGCCTGTGGGTCGTCAGATGCCGGTACACCGGTTCTCAGCACAGCCGCCGCCGCTGGCGAAGCAAGCAATTGCGCTCCAGTGAGCTGCTGCAGCCGCGCAATTCCGCCGACATGGTCGAAGTGCTCGTGGCTGTTCAGCAGATACTTTACGTCCGTCAGGCGGAAGCCGAGCCGCCGGATGTTGTCGGCGATCAGCTCGGCATCCGCTTCGGTGCCCCCGTCGATGAGGATGTCTCCATCGGGGTCCGTCACCAGGATCGAGCTGATGCCGCAGGTCCCCACGAAATAGGTGTTTCCAAAGATTCGGACGGGCGGCGCCGGTTTCTGCCCATCGTCGGACCCCGCGCATGCCGCATCGAATGCAGGGCCCGCCGTCTCTATTGGCGCGATCGCCTGCTCGACCCGCGGAGGAGCCTTTTGAAGCGGAATGACGATCAGCGGCATTTGTGCCGCCATCGCCAGCGAGGCGAGGCTAGCGAACATAGCTCGCGCCGTTGACGTCGATCACGCTGCCGGTTGCCGATGCCGGCGCATCGATCGCGAGCCAACGGATCACTTCGGCAACTTCGTCCGTCGTCGCGACGCGTCCGAGCGGGATATCGGCGATAATCTGCGCCCCGCCGCGGCCCTGCAGATATTCCTCCGTCATCTCCGAAACCGTGAACCCCGGCGCGACCGCGAAGGCTAAAATGCCCTGCCCTGCATAACCGCGCGCGATCGTCCTGGTCATACCGACCATCCCTGCCTTTGACGCTGCATAATGCCAGTGGTTTGGTGAATCTCCGCGGAACGCCGCTCGGCTGGCGATATTGATGATACGGCCGACTTCGCCCTCGCGCTCACGGAAATGGCCAACGGCGAGGCGGCAGAGATCACCCGCCGCTTGCAGGTTGATCGTCATCGTGCGCTGCCACTGCGCATGCCACTCTTCCTCGTCGGCAAAGTCGGCGACGCTCTCGTAGATTCCCGCATTGTTGACGAGGACGTCGACGCGTCCGCCAAGCCGCCCGAGCGCAGCCTCCCAGATCCGCCGCGGTGCAGATGCCTCGGTAAGATCGCCGGCGATCAGCTCCTCGCTGCCTCGGCTGGAATGGCCGGCGACATTATGGCCGCCAGACTTGAGAAGGTTGTACGCAGCCGCGCCGATCCCGCGGCTTGCTCCGGTGATCAGGATATTCATGCGGCGGCAGTAAACCAGCCACCCCGACTCGTCACTCCCGCGAAAGCGGGAGTCCATCGCCAGCGTCTGGATTCCCGCTTCCGCGGGAATGACGAATACCGTTTTTAGGCCGCGATTCCGCTGACGAACGCCTTGGCGGTCGACTTGAAGGTCGCGATCTCTTCGCTGAAGCGGCCGAAGCCCTGCTCGACCTGGTCGATGTCCTTGGCGACATTTTCGGTGTCGGTGCGGATTGCGGCGATCGTCGAGCTCATTGAATCGGCGGCGAGAGCCGTCTCATCGACTGCGGCCGTGATCATGGTCACGGTCTGCGCCTGCAGCTCCATCGCCTGGCGGATTCGGTCGGCCGAGCTTTGCACTTCCTCGACCGTTCCCTGAATCGAGCCGTTGGCTTCAACCGTCTGGCGGGTCGCCTGCTGGATCGCGGTGATTTTTGCCGTGATGTCGTCGGTTGCTCGCGCGGTCTGGGAAGCGAGGCTCTTCACTTCCTGAGCAACGACCGCAAAGCCGCGTCCGGCATCGCCCGCCCGCGCCGCCTCGATCGTGGCGTTGAGGGCGAGAAGATTCGTTTGGCCCGCGATGTCGCGGATAAGGCTCAGAATGGATTCGATCGCCTCGACATGGCCCGACAGAGCGTGACTGACCTTGACGGCCTGGCTTGCCTGATCTCCAGCGCGGGTCGCGACGCCCGCGGCGACTTCGACCTCGGCGCGCGCGTCCTCGATGGCCCGGATGAGGCCGGCAGCGGTCTGCGCCGCTTCGCGCATCGCAACGGCCGACTGCTCCGCGGCGGCGGCAACTTCGCTCGTTTTCCCAAGCATTCCGCGTGCGGAGGAGGCGGTCGAGCGGGTGCGGTCGGTGAGCGCCTTGGATTGCTCGGTGCTTGCGCTGACCAGTTCGGCAACCCGCCGCTCGAACTGCTCGCTCTCGCGGCCCCGTACGTCAGCGGCCTCGATTGCCTCCAGCAGCGCAACCTGGGCCAGGATGATGTCGGTTTCGAAGGTGCTCATGCGCATGAAGGCGCTAACGCAGTCCTTTGTCTTGTCGTGATCGCCCGCAAAACGCTCGGCGATCCGGCCGACGATCCGCGCGGCAGTCTGCGTCCGCGCGGCGATGTAAACCGGCACCGAAGTCTTGTTGCTATAGATTTCGCGGCCGTAGCCGGCGATGCCCTGGACCCAGGCCGCATCGACGGGTGCAGCATAGATAGCGGCATAGCGCTCCGCGCGCTCGGGGCCGAACTGGGCAAGGATCTCCTCGCCAAGCAGGTCGGCGACATTCTCCCGAAGCAACTGGACGTCGCGATCGAGCTGTCCGCCCGGATTGTACGCGGCCAGGCGTGCGCTCACCTGCTGGTCGGTCAGCTTCTGGAGCTGTCCAGTCTCGCCACTCATTTGTCCGCTCTCCGTGAATTCGCGTTCGCGAGACCTCATGCCCCCATAATGGTTAAGACGCGGTTAGGCGGATGCTCATCGCAACCGGTGAAACTTGCCTCTGCGGGAGGCTCGCCCTAAGCGGCTTTCGCGGCGCGCCCGCGCCGAGGTCGCACAAGCAAAGAGCCGAAGCCGCACATGGCCACAACCAAATCACGCCCACTATCGCCGCACCTCACGATCTGGCGATGGGGACCGCACATGGTCGTCTCCATCCTCCATCGCGCAACCGGGATCGCGCTTTCGGTCGCCGGTCTTGCGATCCTCAC
>JBEDUM010000049.1:0-6882 GCA_040414585.1 Sphingomicrobium sp.
GCTCCGAGCGGCCCATTCCAGACCAAAGTGCGGCAGGTCTTGAGCACGTCGGCGAGCGCCTCCACCGCGGCCGGACCGATGTCGAGGATCATCTCGTCCGCCTGGACTTCATGCACGTTGCAAGTGCGCGCGGATGGTGGGTTGGGCGCGAACTCCTTCGCGACCACGACGTCGTACGGCAGGTGAATCGTGCAGCCTGCCTTCTCGGCGGCGTCGAAGATTCCATTCGCCTCGCCAGTCAGCTCGTGCTCGCAGAGTGACTTACCGACGTTCACTCCGCGCGCGGCCAAAAAGGTGTTGGCCATGCCGCCGCCGATAATCAGGTGATCGACCTTGCTCACTAGGTGGCCGAGCACCGCGAGCTTGGTCGAGACCTTCGCGCCTCCAACCACGGCCGCGACCGGCCGCTCAGGGTCGCCGAGCGCCCGCTCCAACGCCTTCAGTTCCGCCTCCATCGCTCGGCCGGCAAAGCTCGGCAGATAATGAGTGATCCCCTCGGTGGATGCGTGAGCCCGGTGCGACACGGAAAAAGCGTCATTCACATAGTAATCGCCAAGCGCCGCCATGGCCTTGGCTAGATTCGGATCGTTCTTTTCCTCGCCCTCATGGAACCGCGTGTTCTCGAGGATGCCGATATTGCCCGGCAACATCGTCGAAATCGCCCGTTCCGCCTCCGGACCCTGGCAATCCTCGATGAACCGCACCGAACGGCCCGTCAGGCGGTGTAGCGGTGTGACCAGCTGCGCGGTCGACATGTCGGGGCGTTTCTGACCTTTTGGCCGCCCGAAGTGCGACAGCAGGAGCACGATCGCGCCGCGGTCGCTCAATTCGTTGATCGTTGGCACCGCCGCGCGCAGTCGCGTGTCGTCGCTAACAGCACCGTCCTGCATCGGCACGTTGAGATCGACCCGAACCAACACTTTCTTGCCGGTCAGGTCCTCCGGCAGGTCGTCGAGGGTCTTGAAGCGGCTCACCTCAGCCCAATGCCGCCATCGCCGAGGCCGTGTCGACCATGCGGTTCGAAAAGCCCCATTCGTTGTCGTACCAGCTGACGACGCGGACCAGCTTGCCTTCGAGCACCGCTGTCTCGAGACTGTCGATCGTGGAACTCGCGGGCGTGTGCATCAGGTCGATCGAAACCACGGGCTCGTCCGTATAGTCGAGGATGCCCTTGAGGCGCTGGGTCTCCGAAGCGGCCTTGAGGATCTGGTTAACCTCGTCGCGAGTGGTATCTCGCTTGGGCGTGAAAGTCAGATCCACGAGGCTGACGTCCGGCACCGGCACGCGGATGGCTGAGCCATCGAGCTTGCCTTTGAGCTCCGGAAGCACCTCGCCAACCGCGCGGGCGGCGCCCGTCGTCGTCGGGATCATCGACATGGCAGCCGCACGTGCGCGGCGCAGGTCCTTGTGGATCTGATCGAGGATCTTCTGGTCGTTGGTGTAGGCGTGAATGGTGGTCATTAGACCGCGCTCGATGCCGAGTGCGTCGTTCAGCACCTTGGCAACCGGCGCGAGGCAGTTGGTCGTGCAAGAGGCATTCGAGACGATCGTCATGTCCGCCGTCAGCTTGTCGTCGTTTACCCCGTAGACAACGGTCAGATCCACGCCCTTCGCCGGCGCAGAGATCAGCACCCGCTTGGCGCCCGCATCGATGTGCTTCTGGGCGCTCTCGCGATCGGTGAAGAAGCCTGTGCATTCCAGTACGAGCTCGACGCCCTGGTCGCGGTGCGGGAGCTTCGCCGGATCCTTCTCAGCGGTCACGAGGATGCGTTTGCCATTGACGACGATGTCATTGCCTTCCGCCTTCACCTCGCCGGGAAACTTGCCGTGCACGCTGTCATGCTTGAACAGCCAGGCATTCGCCTTGGCGTCCGCGAGATCGTTGACCGACACGAGCTCCAATCCGCAGTCGGGCCTCTCGAGCATGGCGCGGGCGACCAGGCGGCCGATGCGGCCGAATCCGTTGATGGCGACTTTGGTCATTGGATTCCTCTTGTCCTCATGAAGTCTGTGATGCGTGTTACGACCTTGTCCGGGGTCAGCCCGAAGAAAGCGTAGGCGTCCTTCGCCGGAGCTGAGACCCCGAAGCGGTCGATTCCGATGCGAAGCCCGTGCAGGCCCGTGTAGCGCTCCCAGCCGAAGGTCGTTCCGGCCTCGATCGAGACGCGCAGGATTTCTCGGTTGCTGACATCCGGGAGAATGTCCTCGCGATATTCGCGCGGCTGGGCATCGAAGCGCTCCGTGCAAGGCATGGACACCACGTCGGTGCCGACGCCCTGCGCTTCAAGCCTCTCCGCGGCATCCAGCGCGATCTCCACCTCGGACCCGGTGGCCATTATGATCACCTTGCGCGCATTGTCTGCGGCCTTCAGCCGGTAAGCACCGCGGCCGCACAGATTCTCGGCAGAAGCCTCAGTCCGCAGAGGTCGAACATTCTGGCGCGTGAGCGCGAGAATGCTTGGATCCTCGCTGGTAAGCGCGAGCGCCCAACACTCGGCCGTCTCGACCGCGTCTGCTGGTCGATAGACATAGAGTTGGGGCATCGCGCGGAGGCTTTGCAGATGCTCGATCGGCTGATGTGTAGGTCCGTCCTCGCCGAGCCCGATCGAGTCGTGCGTCATCACATAGATTACCCGCGCTTCCTGCAGCGCAGACAAGCGGATCGCCGGCCGTGCGTAATCGGTGAAGACGAGGAACGTACCGCCATAGGGGATCACTCCACCGTGCAGCGCCAGGCCGTTCATCGCGGCGGCCATGCCGAACTCGCGAATGCCGTAATAGATGTAGCGGCCGCCGTAGTTCTCCGCGGTCAGCGGCTCGATGTTCTTCGTCTTGGTATTATTCGAGCCGGTGAGGTCCGCCGAACCGCCGATGGTCGCCGGGATGGCGGCGTTGATCGCCTCCAACGCCATCTCGGACGCCTTGCGCGTCGCCACCGGTTTCAAGTCTGCGAGCAACTTGTCGAGATAGGGCCGTAGCCAGGCGTCAGTGACCTTGCCGTTCAGGCGACTGAGGAACTCGTCCTTCCGACCGCTTTGCTCGAGTCGCTCCCTCCAGAGCGCATGTTCAACCGAGCCGCGCTTGCCCGCCGCGCGCCACGCGGTGAGCACGTCGTCGGGAACCGTGAATACCTCGTCGTCGATCCCAAGCTCCTTTCGCGCCGCCTCGACCTCATCCTTGCCCAGCGCCGCGCCGTGCGTAGCGGCCGTGCCCTGCTTGTTCGGAGCGCCGTACCCGATAATGGTGCGGCAGCGGATCAGGCTTGGCCGTGGGTCGGCGATCGCTTCGTTAATCGCGCGGCTGACGTCAGCAGCATTTAGGCCATCGCACTCGGCCGTGTGCCACTGTGCTGCCTTGTGTCGTGCGACCACGTCCTCATTGCGCGACAGCTCCGTCGAGCCATCGATGGTGATGCTGTTATCGTCCCATAGGACGATCAGACGACCGAGCTGCATGTGACCGGCAAGCCCGATTGCTTCGTGATTGATCCCCTCCATCAGGTCGCCGTCGCCGGCAATCACGAAGGTGCGGTGATCGACAAGATCATTGCCGTAAACTGCGTTGAGGTGGCGCTCGGCAATCGCCATGCCAACGGACATCGCCACGCCCTGCCCTAGTGGACCTGTAGTGACCTCGATTCCGGGAAGCTCGAAATTCTCAGGATGCCCCGCGGTCGGAGAACCCAGCTGCCGAAACCGCTTGATGTCGTCGAGCGTCGGCCGCTCGTAACCGGTCAGGTAGAGCAATGCATATATCAGCATGGACCCATGGCCAGCCGACAGGATGAAGCGGTCGCGATCGGGCCAATGCGGGTCGGCGGCATCGAATTTCAGGTGTCGCGTGAACAGCGCTGTTGCCGCGTCGGCCATGCCCATCGGCATGCCCGGATGCCCGCTGTTAGCGGCTTCGACCGCATCCATCGCAAGCGCGCGAATGGCGTTGGCAAGACGGCGGTCGGTCGGCTGCATGCTGCTCCGTTATGGGGTTCGGCTTGGCCCGGTCTGGGCCGTCGGCGCCCCTTTGATCGGTGACGAGTTCAGCGTCAATGCTTGCGACCCCGTGGGACATTGCGTAGTCCAATCAGCAATGGACGACGGCGCTCTCTCCGCAGCACTTGAACGGGCCGAGCAAGCGCTCGAGCGCATCGAACGCGCGCTGGCCAACCGCCACCCGGCCGAAAGCCGCGATGAGGAACTGCGCGCGAAGGTGCGCGAGGTCGTCGAAGAGCTCGACGAATTGATCCGCGAGGTCGCGGCCTGATGTCGACGATGGTAGACCTTAGTATCGCCGGGCGCAGCTACCAGGTCGCCTGCCGCGAAGGCGAGGAAGAGAATCTGCAGGCCGCTGCGCGCCTCGTCGACGGCAAGAGCAGGGAGGCGCTTACGGTCCTCGGCACTTTGTCAGAAGCGCGACAGTTTCTTTTCGCCTCGCTGCTCCTCGCCGACCAGCTTATCGAGAAACAACCGGCTGCTGCGATACCGGCCGCGCCGGATCCCGAACTCGCTCGACGCGCCGAAGCGATCGCCTCGCGGCTCGAATCGCTGGCGGAAAGCCTTGAGCGACAGGACGAGAATCTCTAAATCGGGGAAGACGGGCACTACCCGGTGCGCGCCTTCGGAAAATCCCTGAGGCGATATAATCCACTTGGGAGCTGTTCCTGCCCCAGCCCTGGTTGGGAGCATACGGCGCCCACCTGACGTTTGGGCGTCAGAGGATTTTAGGGCAAACGGCCATGGTGGTCCCGTCACCTCCCTTCCCGCCCGGGCCTCACTTCGGGCCTGAGATGCGTCCGCTGTCGAAAGAATCACTTCGGCGCGCTGCGCTCGAGGCGCGCAAGGCATTCGTGCGCACCTTGAGCGATGCCGATCGGGCGCGGCTTGAGCAACGGGTCGCCGAACATCTCACGTCCCTTTGCGCCCACTCCAAGGTTGTCGGCGGTTACGCGCCGCTCGGGAGCGAAATCAGCCCGTCACTCGCGATGGAGGAAGCACGAGCGGTCGGTCGCATCGTTGCCTTCCCGGCCTTCCGGAATCCCGCGAAGCCGTTCCGCTTCCTCGCCGGAGATCCGCTCGAAGCCGGACCGTTTGGAATGATGCAGCCGCGCCTTACAGCACCGGTTGTCGAGCCGGATCTGATCTTCGTCCCCCTGATTGCAGTCGACGGTAGCGGTACCCGCCTGGGACGGGGAAAGGGCCATTACGACCGCGCGCTCCCGCGCCTTCGGAAGAACGGCGCTCGCCTGGTTGGAGTCGGATGGCCCATCCAACGGCTCGTCGACACGATTCCCGCGGATGATTGGGATGTGCCGCTAGACGCCTTTGCTTCTCCGGACGGGATCGAATGGTTCCGCTGATCCTCAGCGGGTGTAGGGCACGAATTCACTGAGCCTGCAAGACGGCCCCGGGAACCTGCTGACCGGATCGAAAGAGCGAACGAAATCCCCGCGGCAATATTCGGATCCGATCGTCTGGACGACCAGCACGTCGCCTCGATTGAACCCGCAACCCGGCGCGAGATGATTCGCCCAGATCCGGTTTCCATGTCCGTAGAGAAGAGTGCCTCGGTCGCCGTCCGCAACTCTCAAACCAATGTCTCGCTCAATCAAAACGCAACGTTGAGGCGCACCGGCGACGCGACCTATGAGCTCGGTGGCCTGGCGCGGCCCTGTCTCCGGAGGCGGGGGCGCGCACGAACCCACTATCGCCGCAAGGACCAGTACGCCTAACTTCATGCGCGGGCATTTACTCCAATGAGGACGTGGCAGGAACGCCCTTGTCTGTTGGTGCGTGTGTTGCTGTAAGCGGTTCACGCCTTAGCAGTACCAGCACCAGGAGAACCGATTTGGCGCGCGCCGACCAGCCAGTCCGTAGAGTAACGATTGTCGGCGGAGGAACGGCCGGATGGATGACCGCCGCAGTCCTCTCCCAGTGGCTCACCAAGGTCGAGATCAAGCTGGTCGAGTCCGACGCGATCGGAATCATCGGCGTCGGTGAATCCACCATCCCGCATATTCGCAATTATGTCGCGCTCGCCGGCGTCGACCAGCTGAAGATGATCAGCGAGAGCAAGGCGACGTTCAAGCTCGGCATTCAATTCGTCGACTGGGGCGCGCCTGGCGAAAGCTATGTCCACGGCTTCGGCAAGCTCGGCCGCGACATGCTGTGGCTCCATACCCACCAGCTTTGGCTCGCTGCGCGCGACCGCGCGCCGGACGCGGTCAAGCACTTCGACAATTATTCGATCAATTGCGTGGCGTCGCTGAAGAATCGCTTCGCGTTCCCTGACCCGCGCAATCCGAATTCTCCAATGGCGGACCTCGACTATGCCTACCAATTCGACGCATCCCTGTTCGGACGATACCTGCGAGCTGAAAGCGAAGCACGAGGCGTAACACGCGTCGAAGGCCGCATCGTCGAGGTCATCAAGGATCCCGAAAGCGGCTTCGTTGAACGCGTCCGTCTCGAGGATGGTCGCGAGGTCGATGGAGACCTCTTCATTGACTGCTCGGGCATGCGCGCAATGTTGATCGGCGATGCGCTGGGAATCGGATACGAGGACTGGAATCACTGGCTGCTGTGCGACCGCGCACAGGCAGTGCCTTGCACGAGCGTTTCGCCGCTCACTCCCTACACCAGAGTCTCCGCCCGCAAGTCGGGCTGGCAGTGGCGGATTCCGCTCCAGCACCGCATCGGCAACGGCTACGTTTACGCGTCCAGCCTGATCAGCGACGAGGAAGTCGCCGAGAACTTGCTAGCCAATCTCGACGGAGAAGCCCTCGATGATCCTCGGACGGTCAAATTCCGCCCGGGCAGGCGGCTCAAGGCGTGGGAGAAGAATGTCGTCGCGATCGGCCTCTCATCTGGTTTCCTCGAGCCGCTGGAA
>JBEDUM010000050.1:0-11936 GCA_040414585.1 Sphingomicrobium sp.
CAAGCGGGCCTCAGCTGGTCGACTGTGCTCAGGAAGCGCGACGGCTATCGCCGTGCCTTCAGCGATTTCGATCCGAAGAAGATCGCGCGCTTCACCGAAAAGCAGATCGAAAAGCTGACGCAGGATCTCTCGATCATCCGCAACAGGATGAAGATCGAAGCCGCGGTTCGAAATGCCCGCCAGTTTCTCGCCATCCAGGACGAGTTCGGAAGCTTCGACGATTACGCCTGGCGCTTCGTCGATGGCCGCCCGCTGGTGAATCGCCGCAAGGGAATGGGCGATATTCCGGCCACCTCACCTCAGTCCGACGCGTTCAGCAAGGACCTGAAATCGCGCGGATTCAGCTTCGTCGGCTCGACGATCATCTATGCGCACATGCAGGCGGTCGGCATGGTCAACGACCATCTGGTCGACTGCTTCCGGCATCGGGAGGTGCAGCGTCTCGACTAGCCTTGCCGCTGGGGGAAGCCATCGCTAAGTCCGGCCTCACGCACCCGTAGCTCAGCTGGATAGAGCGTTGCCCTCCGAAGGCAAAGGCCACAGGTTCGAATCCTGTCGGGTGCGCCATCTTCATTGCGGATCGGTAACATCCCGGAGTGCCCTTCTAGCTTCGCAGCTTCATCTTTCGATCACGCATCGGAGGACATTGCGATGGTGGGTGGAGAGGGACCCGTTGCGCTGATTACTGGCGCAAGCTCCGGAATAGGCAGGGCGACGGCACGAGCATTCGCCCGCGAAGGTTACACTATTGTCATCGCCGACCTTCAGGAAGAGGAAGGGCGCAACGCGGCGTCGGAATGCGAGCAGCAAGGCGCGACCTGCCGGTTCATCCCCTGCGATGTCTCTGATGAAGCAAGTGTCCAAAGCCTTCTCGGCGAAATCGTCTCCAGCTTCGGCCATCTCGATGCGGCCTTCAACAACGCTGGCATCGAAGGTGCGATCGCCCCGATCGGCGAATGCACGGCCAGCAATTTCGACCGGATCATTGCGGTGAACCTCCGCGGCTTATTCCTGTGCCTGCGTGAGGAAGTGCGGCAGATGACGAAACAGGATACCGGTGGCGCCATCGTCAATTGCGCTTCGATTGCCGGCCTGGTCGGCTATGCCGGCATTCCTGCCTATGTCGCATCGAAACATGGCGTCGTGGGTCTCACCCGGAACGCCGCGCTGGAATATGCCCGGCAGAATATTCGGGTGAACGCCGTGTGCCCCGGGGCGATCGAAACCCCAATGCTCGAACGGCTGATGTCGAGTGGCGTCGACCGCGAGGCGCTAGCCCAGGCCGAACCGGTAGGGCGCCTCGGCCGGCCAGAGGAAATCGCCGAAGCGGTGACGTGGCTTTGCAGTTCTGCCGCAAGCTTCGTTACCGGACAGTCAATCGCGGTGGATGGTGGTTGGACTAGCCATTGAGTGTCTGACGTCATGCACGTTGGTGGGCGCTGAACCCCCCTGATCGAGATTTAGATAGTTTACCTTATTGGTCGGTCGTCCAATGATCTATAAACGAGTCTCAGCCCGCTTCGAAACGGGGGAGCGGAGATCGTGGCAGCGCGAGCAGATCCACATGATACAGACGCCGGATCCGGTGGGGAGTTCGGCGCGCGGGTAGCTGTCGCGAGCGATCCCAAATCCCAGATCGATGACCAGCCCGCGGATGCAGCCAGGCGCGAAGCGGCGAACAGCTTGACGTTTCGCCAAATCGCCAGGGACGTCGCGATTGGCGCAATCGCCGCAGCTGTTGCCGTTGCAATCAGATATGCCCTCCCTCTTCCACCCGAAATCCTGCCCTTCTTCACGGTTGTGGTCGCGGTCTGCCTCGCGACCCTCGCAGCCGGCGTCATTGGCGGAGTGACAACGATGCTCCTGGGCGGGGCGCTGAGCTGGATTTTGGTCTTGCCGCCCCCGAGGGCATTTCAGCTGAACGGCGCAAACGGCTATGATCTCGTCGGCTATTTCGGCGTGACGAGTGTCATCCTCTGCACGTCACAGCTTTATCGGCAGAGCGAGCAAAGGAGGGCTGCCGCCGCTCTTGCGATGGCACGCCACGAGGCGGAGCATCAGAGCCTTTTCGCTCGGGAGATGTCGCACCGCCTCAAGAACGCAATGACGGTCGTGCAGGCACTGGGCCGGCAAACGTTCGACCAGGAATCGCCACAGGTGGCCAAGTTCGACGGTCGGCTGAAAGCGCTGGCGGACGCGCACAGTCTCTTGAATGAGCACGTCAAGCGGCCGACTGCGTCTGTCCAGGAGATCGTGACGGCAGCCATGGCTCCCTTCGACGGACAGGATCGCATCCGATTCCGGGGGCCCGCCCTTCAACTACCGGCACAGCAAGTGGTTTCTCTTGCGCTTGCCCTTCACGAACTCGGCACAAACGCGGTGAAATACGGCGCATTGAGCGAGCCACTGGGATGGGTATCGATCGATTGGATCGAACGCGACCGAGGCCTGCATCTGGATTGGAAGGAGCACGACGGGCCGGGGGTTTCGGCGCCAACGACGAGCGGTTTCGGATTGCGGCTTCTGCAGAGAAGAGCGATGGGCTCGGATCTGGCTTTTGAAACAGACGGCCTCCGTTGCACAATCACGCTGAGAAGCTGAACGCACAGCGATCCCGGCCGCGCACCATGAAAATCCTTTAACTTTTGAGCGTTCGGGCGCGCGCGTAGATTTCGGCTCACCAAAACAGGTTAGAGCCCAGATTGCATAAAGCGACCAAATCCCAAGCAATGCACTCTCGAAACGTTGCGTCGCGAGCGGAACGGCTTCTCTACCGGATCGCCGGATTGCCAGTGGCCGTCTCGGCCTTGCTCCTTTCGGGCGCCGATAGTGGCGACCCTCTCCAGACCGCTTTCGCTTGGCGCTACTGGCACCCTGAGGGGCCCGGTGAATGGTCCGAATTGATCGGTGGATTTGTCACCTGGCCTCTGGCACTTCTGCTGGGATCGCTTTGGTTCACGATGCGAAATGGACGCATCATCCGTGGGCGCAACGGCAAGAGCATAGCAACACAATTGAGCGACCAGTTCAGGCTCTATTTCTCGGCCGGCGTTCTCGCGCCCTGGTACTATATCTTCTCGCTTCACGACGACGACGGAGTGGATCGGGCGAAATCCTACCTGCAGCGCTTCGAGACGAAGCCATGCCTTTTCCCGCTTTTGAAGCAGAAGCGCGGCAGTCCGCTCAACGACAAGAACCGCTTTTCCGAACATTGCGCCCAGAGGCAAATCCGGACCGTCCCAAATTTCTTCTGTCTGAACGGCGAGCATCCGGAGGCCCCTCTTCCCCCCGAAGACCTGTTCATCAAACCGACGAGAGGCCGCGGCGGCAAAGGCGCCGAACGGTGGGATTACGTAGGACCCGGTACATTTGAGAACGGAACCGGAGAACGCCTCTCGGGCGATGCCCTGCTGACCAGGCTCGTTCAGCGCTCGCAGCAAACGCCGCTGCTCGTACAGCCCAGGCTAAGGCCCCATTCCGCGATGGCGGATCTCACGACGGGCGCGCTTCCGACGACCCGGATCGTCACCTGCCTCGACGAGAAGGGACACCCCGAAGTCGTCGCCGCCATGTTTCGCTCGTCAATCGGGAGCAACAGGACGGTCGACAACATGCATGCGGGCGGGATGGGCACGCTTGTCGACGTGGAAGCCGGAACATTGTCGAGGGCCAGCAATCTAGGCGGCGACGCGCGGATCGGCTGGTTTTCATCCCATCCCGATACGGGGGCGCAGATCGAGTTGCGCGCCCTACCTCTCTGGAATGAGGCGAAGGAGCTGGCTCTTTCAGCGCACCGCCACTTCGATGACCGCGTAGTGATCGGCTGGGACATCGCGATCCTCGACGACGGGCCGATCATTGTCGAGGGCAATGGCAACCCCGATCTCGATATCCTCCAGCGCTTCATGCCGATCGGCTTTCGCCGGCACCGGTTGGGCGAATTGATGGGTTTTCACCTCAGGAGCCGCATGCCCGGCACCACTTAACGGTTTTGCGCCGCGCAAAATGGGACCGTAGAAGGGACCCATGAAGCCGGTTGTCATCATCCATACCAACGACAAGCAGATGCTGGGCGCGCTCGTGTCCGCCCACAGTTATCGGCGCAACAGTCGCAGCGCGGATGCCTTCGAGGTGCGCGTCTTCCGGGCGGAGGACTATCCCGAGCTACAGGAGCGCGGGCGCACCCTGCTTCGCGGCGGACATGTGAGGGAGTGGGATCCCGACGACCTCCAGTCGTTCACTCCCCTGCGGTTCGCTGTACCCGACGAGGTAGGGCATCAAGGCCTGGCGCTCGTCACCGACCCGGACGTGTTCGCGGTTGGGGATGTGGGCGAGCTGTTCACGCGCGATCTAGAGGGCAAGGCGATCTGGTGCCGCCCGCGCCCCGGATACGACAAGATCACCGACCCGCTGGCTACCTCGGTGATGCTGCTCGACTGCGGAAAACTTCCGCATTGGCGCTTCAAGGAGGATTTGCAGGCGTTGTGGGATCACCGGGTCGATTATCTCGACTGGATCAATCTGAAGCGAGAGGACCTGAGCACCATCGGACTGCTCGAGCCCGAATGGAACGACTTCGATCATCTCACGCCGCGGACCAAGCTGCTCCACAACACCAAGCGTCGGACGCAGCCATGGAAGACGGGCCTTCCGGTCGATTTCACCCTGCGCGAGCGGCGCGGACTGATGAGTCTCGCGATGCCGATCGTTCGCATGGTCGCCCCCAATTACACGCGGCACCCAGACCGCAACCAGGAAACCTATTTCTACGCGCTCCTCGCGGAAGGGCTCGACACAGGTGCGATCTCGCGAGAGCAGGTGGAGAAGGAAGTCCACCTAGGACACGTTCGTTCCGACTCGTTCGATCTCATCGATCGCTATCGTGGCCAGCTCTGGCCGGCCGAGGCTGCTCCAAAAGCCGCCTGACGCGATCGGCTACCAGCCGAGGGAAATCCGGCGGGTGGCTCACCTTCGGCGCGTCGACCGAGCCGCCGTACCCGTGCTCCTTCAGCGCAGCCCAGAAGAAGCGTAGATCGCGCGGATAGAGACGCTTTCCTGGCCGCAGCCGGTCCATGACTGCCATGACCAGGCGGCCCAGCCCGCTCTTCGCGATCGGCACCAAGCCCACCGGCTTTTGTGTCGTGACCGCATCCGCCACCATCGCGACGCTGTCCAAGGTGACATAGATTTCGTCGGCCGCCTCTATCAGTGCCGGGTAGCTCGGCGGTCCGTCGCCGGGCTGGAAGAGGAACGGCACGGATGAAGCTTCCAGGGTCTGCCGGACAGCATCAAGCAGCTCGATGGGCGTCCTGGGACTCCCGGCCGCGATGACTGAGCCGCCATCTTTCTCCGCAGCCGCAAGCAGCTGCCGCACGGCCGCAGCCATGTCGTCAATCGGCAGATGCCAATAGAGCGTGGAACCCCCGATCAGGAACAGGCGCCGCGGCCGCGGGTAGGCGTTCAGCAAGTCGCGATCTCCCTGATCGATCGGCCGAGCTCCGTGCGGGGTGAGTGCGAACGGGACTCGGAATACGTTCGGGGCGTCGGGAACCGGATATTCGGGTGTCGGGACCACTAGGTCGAAGTGGCGCGGCGAGATCCTCGGAAAGCCGAGGTGAACCGATCGCGTGCGTCCACCTGAGCGGCGGCGCAACTCCCGCACGACCGGCACGCTTCGCAAGCCCGTCGAGATGGTGAGATCCGGAGGCTCGCCCTCCAATTGCCCGCGAGATCGCATTTCGACAGAGCGGAACCTGGCTCCAAGCAATGTCGGCGGCACCCGCCGCAGCTGGTTGTACTCCAGCAGCTTCTCCTCGAACGGAAACCCCAACGCCTCGGCGAGCGCCAGCACCTGATTGTTGTCGCCGCGATGTGGTCCGAGCAAGGCCCATACGCGGATTGGCGTCTCAGAAGACATGCGACTGGCGGTTCCGCTGGTTGCCCCTAAATCGAGTCAAGCTTTGGCCATCGCGCCAAATTATGCAAACAGCGGTCGGGCAAAGGAGCGATTATGTGCGGCATTGCGGGCTGGTACAGGCGAAAGGGCAAGCCCGTGCCGCTCGAAGCAATCGTGGCCCAGTGCGACGCGCTGCGTAACCGGGGACCTGACGATTCCGGCTACCTCGTTGAAGGCGACTTCGGCTTCGGTTCCCGGCGGCTTAGCATCATCGACCCCGAAGGCGGGCACCAGCCGATCCTTAGCCCCGACGGGCGCCATGCAATCGTCTTCAACGGCGAGATAGTGAATCATCCAGCCCTCAGGCGCGAGCTTGAGAGCGGCTACGCGTTCCAGACCGACCACAGCGACACCGAGACGATCCTCGCTGCTTACTTGCGCTGGGGCGACGATGCGTGGGCGCGCCTCGAAGGCATGTTCTCGGTCGCGATCTGGGACAAGGTGGCGAGGAACCTGACGCTCGCTCGCGACCCCGTGGGCATCACGCCCCTCTATTTCACCGAGCAGAACGGCGGTCTCGCCTTCGCGTCTACGATCGCTGGTCTGCGCGACCTGCCGGACCATCACTTCGACATCGACGAAGACGGCGTCGATGATTTCTTCTGCTTCGGCCACACGCTCCCCCCGAGAACGATCTTCCGTCAGGTTCGCCCGCTCGAGCCCGGCCACGTGCTCCACATCGGTCCATTCGGCGAGGCCAAGATACATCCGTTTTGGAAGGCGCGGCTCAACGTCGAACGCGGTGTTCCGGAAAGCGAATGGATCGAGCGAACTCGCTCAGAGCTGCTGCGCACCGTCAAGGAACATCAACTGGCGGACGTTCCCATCGGCGCCTTCGTTTCCGGCGGCGTGGATTCAGGCGCGATCGCGGCAGCAATGGCGCGGACCTCCTCCGCCCCGTTCAAGATATTTACCGCAGGCTTCCCCGGGTCACCAAGGGACGAAACCGCCGCCGCAAAGCGCCTCGCCGACCACCTCGGCTGCGAGCATGTCGTGCTGCCGATGCAACCGCAGGATGCCGCCGACGTGTTGCCCGCAGTCCAGGCATCCTTCGACGAGCCGACCGCCGCCAACAGCGCGATTCCCCTCTGGTTCCTGTCACGAGCCGCCGCGGAACATGTGAAGGTCGTCCTCTGCGGCGAAGGCGGTGACGAGCTATTCCTCGGCTACAACCGCCACCGCTGGGCAAGGCGCATGGCGCGCTGGCAGTCGCTCGCCGGAACAGCGGGTTTGCTGGAGCGCCTGCCCGAACTTCCAGTTCGCCAATGGAACTACTTGCGCCAGCTCGCCGGCCGTTTTCGTGAAGGCGCATCGCTCGCCGACGGCTATGAGCGCTTCTTCGCTGCGGTCTCGATCAGCACGCCCGCTCTTCGCGCGCGCGTCTTCGATCCGGCTTTCTTCGAACGCCAACACCATCGCGATAGCGTCGAAAAACGCGCCGAGGCCTATTTCCCGCGCTCCGAACGTCCGCCCCTTTCCGACCTCGAAGAGTTCATGATGGGCGACCTTACGGTCCACATGCCGGCTTCCATGTGCCAGCGCCTCGACCGCTCCAGCATGGCCCATTCGTTGGAGGCGCGCGTACCGTTCCTTTCGCACCGCTTCGTCGACTTCGCGCTGACCGTCCCGACCGATCTCAAGCTTCGCGGCAACACAGGCAAATACGTGCTCCGCAAGGCCGTCGAGCCGTGGCTTCCGACAGGCCAGCTCGACCAGCGCAAGATCGGCTTCCAGCTGCCGCTCGCCGACTGGTTCATGGGCGGTTTCAACGATTTCGCGCGGGAGGTTTGGACTTCGTCCGGCGCGGCGGACCTCGGTCTGCTGAACAGGGCGGGCGTCGGGCAGCTTTTCGAAGAACATCGCCGGGGAATCGCCGATCACGGTCGCATGCTCTACGCCATCGCCATGTTCAGCTGCTGGTGGAGAGACCAGCGCCCGGCCTCCGCAGCCACGACGCGCAAATCCAAGGCGAAGGCGGCGGCGCTCGCTTCGTCATGACGCCGGCGATTTCCGTTGTCCTGCCCGTGCACAACCGGGCCGATGTGCTCAAACGCGCGATCCAGAGCGTCGTCGATCAGCGACTTGAGGAGTGGGAGCTGATCGTGGTTGATGACGGCTCACAGGACGACAGCGTCGCCGTCGCCAAATCGTTCGGCGACGAACGCATCAAGATGATCGAGATCGGCGAGAACCGCGGCGGCAATGTTGCCCGGAATGCCGGGGTGCGCGCTGCGGCCGCGACGCTCATCGCCTTCCTCGACAGCGACGACGTCTATCTGCCTGAAAAGCTTGAGTCAGTTGTCGCCGAATTCGAGCGCCGTCCCGGTCTCGACCTGCTCGTAGACAGCTTCATCAAGGTGCAGCCGCCCGGCTCCTCCAAGGAACGGGTGACGCGCAGGAATCCCGTAATCTACGATCGCGAGACGTTTCGGAGGGCGCTTTTCACTCGCGTCCTTTGGAAAGCCACCCCGTCGATCACTGCCAAACGCGAGGCGATCGTCCGCGCCGGCATGTTCGACCAGACGCTTCGCCGGCTGCAGGACTTTGATTTCCTCATTCGTGCCTCGGAGTTCGCCAACTGCGCGTCCACCGATCAGGTATTGTGGGTCAAATATTGGGACGCAAACGCCATTTCGACGCAGGACAACATGATCCCCGCAAACGTCGAGCTTGTCCGCCGCCACCCGGAATATCTCAGCACCCGCGAATATCGGCCAGGACTCGCCTATATTCTGCGGCTTTCGCTCTGGCGCCGTCTCAAGAAAGGCGATCCGGCCGGGATCCTCCGCGACATTCGTAACCTGCGAGATGCATTCGGCGCGGGGGAGGCTACGCGCCTCCTGCTCGAAGCCGCCCGTCCAAGACCGGCGCTTTAGCTGCTCGCCTTGGCGACCTGCGTAACCCGCTTTGTATGGCTGCGCTGGCGTTTCGGCCGTGCCGGCAGCGGCTTGAAGCTCCGCGTCAGCGCGCTCGTCACGCCCGCGGTGGCCGTGATCATATAGAAGCCGGCCGCCAGCGCCATCGCTGCTGGCCTCTGCCACACCGGCAGGTCGACCGACCGGCCCTTGGTGATGATCCGCTTCCAGGCACGTCCGATCTTCTTGAGACCAAAGCCCGCCGTCATCGCCGCGCGGCCAAGGCGGTTGTGCGTATATTCCTGGAAGACAAGGTAATCGCGGTCCTTGCCACCCGTCCACGCCCGCCAGACGAGGAACTTGATGCCCGGGTGCGGCGCATGGACCGTCATTGCATCGGCGGTCCGGACATATTTGTGGCCGCGCGAATCCAGGTCTCGCAGCCAGAACCCGCACGATTTTTTGAACACCCCAGGGCCAAGGTCCGGAAACGGGTTGCGGTTGAAGAATTCCGTTCGGACCGCGCAATTATTGACGTGAACCTTGTGCCGCTGGACGGTCTTGGACCGCTCCTCGGGTAGATCAAAAATCCAGCTCAGCGCCATCGTCCGCGACAGAAGGTCATTGTGCCCGAGCACCGTGAAGCCGCCGACGACCATGATCTCCGGGTCCTCGAATGGCTTCAGGATATTCTCGAGCCATCCCGGCTGCGGGCCCGCGTCGCTGTCGACCATGACGGTGACCTCGGTCTTCGACCGGGAGACGCCATAGTTCTTGAGCTTGTAATAGGTGAGGCCTCGGGCCGGCTCTATCTCGAGATCCGCGACTTCCGGGAGGCGCGGCGCGGCCCGAGCGATCGTATTGCGGATCACGTCCGGATCGACCGCCTTGTCGTCGTAGAGGTACGTAACTCGCGGCTTCTGCGGCAGTCTGGCCGCAACGCTCTCAAGCTCCCGCTCGAGCGAGGCCATCGCCTTGTCTACCCACTCGTCATAGACGTCGATCGCATTTTCCCATTCGATGATGATCGTGACGGGCGGCAATTTTTTGGCGCGGGCCATTCGTCTAACCTCTAGCTGGCGTCTCAACCGGCGGCGGAATAGCCGAATACCGGGTCGAGGTGCTCTCGGATGTAGGCGTCGATGCGCTCGGCCTCAACCTCCCCGAGCCGCGCCCGATAGCTGCCGCTGCCGCCGGCACGAACCTTCGACGAGCGCTCGTCTCCTTCTTTTGCCGGCCGAAGCCGAGAGGATTTGAAATATCCGTCGCGCTCTCGCTGCTTGAGGTTGCGGAAATTGGCGAACTCAACCGCATCGGCAATGTCTTCGGCGTCCACGCAAAGCCCAACGGCGGCAGCAAGCTCGCCCAGAGTCTTCTGCGGCTCAATAAGGAAATCCTCGTAGCGGACGATCGTCACGTGCAGTCCCTTGGCCCGCAGCCCCGCCCATTCGTTAAGATATTGAACAATCGCAGGAATCCCCCCCTTCGAACTCCACACGAACGTCTCTAGCGGCTGATCGGCCAGCTTCTGCCGTGCCCTGTCCCGGCTGCGGTGCTTCAAATGATGGTAGCGCGAGACAGCGACGTCGCCTGGGTGCCGTGCGAGCAAAACGACCCGCTTGGCTCGGAAATCAGACTCGTCGACACGGATCTCGGCAGCCTCACGCATCGCATCGCCCGCGTGCGTCACAAGCAACCGTGGCACGTCAGGCGCCGCCCGCCGCACCGTTGGAAAGTCGAGCAGAGTTCGCTCGTCGATCCCGAATTGGCGCTGGAACAATCGCGCCAGCATAGCCCGCACAAAGGTTCGCCCGGACTTGGGGAACGAGATCAGCACCACATCCGCATCTGGCAGCCAGGAAGCATCGCGCAGGTCGCGCTTCCACCTGAGCGCCGTAGATCCGGGCACCAGCCGAAGCAGCTGCGCCGCTGCTCCGAGCGCGAAGCTCTGCAATGGCTTGCGCCGGGCCATCAATATTCGCCGAAGCGGCCCTTCACGCTTTCGATCAGCCTCGCGCTGTCGAAGCCGACGCCATCCTTGAAGACGATATCGACCTTCTCGACGTCGTTGATGTCCGCTGCGGGATTGCCGCGGATCACCACCAGGTCGGCATCCTTGCCCGCGGCGATCGAGCCGATGCGATCCTGAAGGCCGAGATAGGTCGCTCCGTTCAACGTACCGATCCTGATCGCTTCGACCGGGCTGAACCCGGCCTCGACCAGCAGCTCCAGCTCGCGCTGGTCACCAAAGCCCGGGATCACGCCTCCATTCCCGGTCGGGTCAGGCCCCGCCATCAGCAAACCGCCGGCCGCCACGAACTGCCGCTCCAGTCCAAGATCGTTCTTGTACGCTTCGGTCGACTCCTCGCCGCGCTTAGTCCCCGCCCGGCTGGCGGTCAGGTTCCTGAGGTATAAGTAGGATTCCTTCGCCTGGGGGGTCAGCACATCCATCTGCCGCGCCTGGAGCGGCGCGTGAAGCGGCACGCTCTGCTCGAATACCGGCAGGGTGGAGGTCACCGCGACATGATGGTCCACCAACAGCTTGATCAGCGCATTCGCTTCCGGGCTGCCAGGCTTCATCGCCAGCAAGGTCGGTGTGCCTGCCGTATCCGGGCACTTGTCAAGCTGCTTGCCCGGGTCGAGCTGTGTGTTGACGAAGAAGCCGTGCTCGAGATTATCGATGCCGAGCGCCACGGCCTCCGGATAGGTCACCGAGCACAAATGGCCGGTTAGCTTCAGATGATGCCGGTGCGCCTCGTCGATTGCGGCTTTGAGCTCGGCGCGCGTGATGTTCATGTACGCCTTGAATGAAGTAACGCCCATATTCGCCCAATAGTCGACGGTGGCGCGCGCCTGCTCGGAATTCGAGAGGTGTGGCATCTGGGTGAAAATGCTTGTGGTGCCTTCGAGATAGGGTCCGGTGACATCAAGGTGCGGCCCGGGGACCTTGCCTGCGTCCATGTCGCGCTTGAGGTTCAGGTCCGCGTAAGTTTCAACGCTGCCGGTCGTACGCATGGTGGTCACGCCACCCGCCAAGTACAAGCGCGGTGCGGAAAATGTCATTTGCGGAATCAGCACGGGGCTCTCGTAATGCAGGTTTGCGTCGAGATCGGGCAGCGCGATAT
>JBEDUM010000051.1:0-10531 GCA_040414585.1 Sphingomicrobium sp.
GAACCTCGTCCTCCTCATGGAAAAGTCGCCAGATCAGGTCGTCGAGCGGCAGCGCCGGGTCCGTCAGTTCCTCTGCCTTAACCGAGCCGCCCAGAATCGCGATATGTGGCCAGTCGGGATGATCGAGTCGCGTGTGCAACCGCTCCCGCCCCTCTTCGCCTTCCGGCAGGTGCTGCAACAGCATGCCGCCCGCAAACCAATGCCCATCGCGCTTCTCCGCTGCAAGCCGCACCAGGCTCGGGATTTGCTCGGACTGCGCGAAATAGCTTTGCGCGGCCTCGGCCAGGTTTTTGCCCTCTAGCGGGACGATGCCCTGGTACCGCTCATTGGCGACCGGCTGATCGAACGTGATCGCAAGATAGCCCTTTCCAAAGAGCTCCTTGAGCGTCGGCTCCTTCGACGCATCAGCCAGGCGCTCTCGATCGTGGCGCACGTAGCCACGCAACTCGCCGCCCAGGTAATCGCAAACGAGAAGGTCGAGAATTCCCCCCTCCGTCTGCGCCTGAAGCGTCAGCTGACCCTGCGGCTCCTTGAGTAGCGACCCGAGCAGTGCCGTCAGCGTCAACGCTTCCGCAAGCAGTTTCTCGAGAACGGGCGGATATTCGTGACTGGTAAGGATGGAATCGACCACATGCCCAAGACGCGCAATCCTTCCCCGCGCGTTGCGCGAGGGGATCGCGACGCCGAGCGCGACGTCGGTATTGAGCTCAATTGCCGGCATTCGGCCTAGATAGGGAGCAGTACACTGCCCCTCAACCGTTCAAGCCGCGGCTGCCGGCACCTCATATTCCGCGGCGGCGGCCGACAGGGTGTCGACGAACTCGCGAATATGCTCTTCCTCGATCGTGAGCGGCGGCAGGACGCGCATCACATTGTCGCCCGCGGCTACGGTCAACAGACCCTTGGTGCGCAAATAAGTCACAAACGCGCGGCTGTCGGTCTTCATCTTGATCCCAAGCATCAGGCCGAGACCGCGAACGCTTTCGAACAGATGGTCGTGGTTTGGGATCATCTGGTCGAGCGCCGAGCGCAGCCGCTCGCCCTTGAGGCGCACGTTGTTGAGGAATTCCTCGTTCGCGACCACGTCGAAAACGGCCTGTCCGGCTGCCATCCCCAGCGGATTGCCGCCGTAGGTCGAGCCGTGCGTGCCGATGACCATTCCGGCCGCGGCTTTCTCCGTCGCCAGGCAAGCGCCCATGGGGAACCCGCCGCCGATCCCCTTGGCCGAAGCCAGGATGTCGGGCTCCACGCCATATTGCTCATAGGCATAAAGCGTACCGGTCCGGGCGACTCCGCACTGCACTTCATCGAAGACAAGCATCAGGTCGTGTGCGTCGCAGGCGGCACGCAGGCCGGCGATGAACTCGTGCGTTCCGGGTCGGATGCCGCCTTCGCCTTGCACCGGCTCGACCAGGAAGCCGGCGGTATTCTCGTCGATAGCAGCAAGCGCCGCATCGAGATCGTTGAACTCGACAACCTTGAAGCCCGGAAGCAGCGGCGCGAAGCCGTCGATCATCTTCGCTTGATTGGTCGCGCTGATCGCCCCCATGGTCCGCCCATGAAACGCGTTCGAGAAGGTGATCAGGTTGTGCTTGTGTGGGTTGCCCTTCGCGTAGTGATAGCGCCGCGCGGTCTTGATCGCGCATTCCACCGCCTCGACGCCCGAATTGGTGAAGAAGACGGTGTCGGCGAAGGTGAGGTCGATCAGCCGTTGCGCAAACGCTTCCCCCTGGGGCGAGCCGTAAAGGTTCGACACATGCATCAGCGTCGCCGCCTGCTCCTGGATTGCCTTGGTCAGGTGCGGATGGCCATGTCCCAGAATGTTGACCGCAATGCCCGCGGCAAAATCGAGGTATCGCTCGCCCTGCTCCCCGTAGAGATAGACTCCTTCGCCACGGACCGGGCGAACCGGCGAACGGGGATAAACAGGCATGAGCGGCGTGATGGCCATGAATGGCGGCTCCTCGAATGAGATGTTGCGGAGCGGCCCCGGGCCGCCTCCGGAGCCTATAGCCAGACGCGCTTGAAAGGGCAAAGTCGAGTCTCGCCCAAGAGAAAGGCGCCCCGGTATGAGCCGGAGCGCCTTCCGTACGCGCACTAATGACGCTTAGTCGCGGTCGTGGCCCCAGCGGTCATCGCGGTCGCGATAACCATTCCTGCCGTAACCATAGGCGACGGAACGTTGCACCTGCTGCTCGAGACGAGAGATTCGCCACTGGATCTGGTTCGCCTCATTCGGATTGAGACCGTTGCGAGCCGCACGATGGAGGCTTCGCTCGATATTGTTCGCGTCGTGGCGAAGCTGATCGGCGGTTCGGTCGCGGATGACATCCCGGCGATCGAGACCGCGGATCTGCCGTTCGACGGCGTCGATCCGGGCCTGAAGCGCACGAACCTCACCCCAATTGTTGTAGCCGTTATAGCCATATGCCTGCGGGTAATATTGGGCAGCAGCGGGGGTCGCGGCAGCAAGAGCCGAACCGGCGGCAACAAGAGCAAGAACAACTTTACGCATCAGGGCTCTCCTTTCGAGCGATTGGTGCGAAAGTTGTGCGCCGATTCGGTTGTTTGAGGTCTGAACGCCTTCGTTATTCGCCGTTCAAAATGCTTAATCGATTAAGCGATTGAAACGGCTCAGTTCTTGATTTTCCAGCCGCTCTTGAGGAGTGAAAAACACAGCACCCATAAGACGATGTTCAGGACAAGCAGCGCGATACCGCCGACTAACAGCGGCGAATCGCTAACCCCCAGGAAGCCCGCCCGGAAGCCCGAGATTACATAGAAGAACGGATTCGCATGACTGACCTTCTGAAACGAGGACGATAGCTGATGCACCGAGTAGAAGGTCCCCGACAGCAGCGACAGCGGCGTCACGACGAAGTTCGTCACCGCAGCGGCATGATCGAACTTGTCCGCCCACAATGAGGTGAGCAGCCCCAGGAAGGAGAGCATCAGCGAGCCCATCAGCCCGAACCAGAAGACCAGCTCCGGCCGGTGGACATCGACCGATACGCCGGGCCAGAGCAGCATCGCCAGCCAAACCGCAAAACCGACCAGGAACGCCCGCGTGACCGCCGCGCCGATCAGCCCGGCCATCAGCTCGCCGGTCGAAAGCGGCGGCATCAGATAATCGACGATGTTCCCCTGGATCTTGCCGACCAGCAGCGAGAAGCTCGCGTTGGCGAAGGCGTTCTGCATCATCGCCATCACGATAAGGCCCGGCGCGATGAAGTTCGCGTAAGGAACCCCCATGACCGCCCGTCCGCCACGGCCAAGCGCGACGGTGAAGATCGCCAGGTACAGAAGCGTCGTGATCGCCGGCGCCCAAACAGTCTGCATCTGGACCTTGAAGAACCGGCGCACCTCCTTGATATAGAGGGTCTTGAGGCCTCCCCAATTGACGCCCTTCAGCACCGGCTCGCCCGGTGCGTTGCGCACCCATTGCGTGGCTTGGGAGTTTGGGGAAGGCAGGTTCACGGGTGACGCGCCTATCGGCTGCCGGGACATGGAGCAAGGCGCGGGTACCTGAGAGAAGAAGCGGAGCTGAAGTTTAATGTCCTGGACTGAAGAGCGCATCGAGCGCCTGAAAAAGATGTGGCACGATGGCGCGACCGCCAGCCAGATCGCTGACGAACTCGGCGGCGTGAGCCGGAATGCCGTGATCGGCAAGGCCCACCGGCTCGGTCTCGAGCAGCGCCCCTCGCCCGTGAAGCCGGGTGATGAGAAAGAGGTCAAGAAGTCCGCGCCCGCGTCGGCGGCTCCGAAAGCTGCCGCTCCCAAGGCCGAGACTCCAAAACCAACGCCGATGGCCGCTCCCGCTGCGGCTCGGCCAGCACCCGCGCACAAGCTGACGCCGCAGGAGCTACAGTATCGTTCGATCGGCCCCGGCGGCTTCATCCGTCAGGGTCCGGGCGAGCAGCAGGCGCCGATCCCGCCCGCGCCGCCGCGCCGCCTCGTTCCAGCAAAGCCAAGCCCAGAAGTCGCCGACAAGACCAGCCTGCTCGATCTCAACGAGCGCATCTGCAAGTGGCCGATCGGCCATCCGGGAGAGCCGGATTTCTATTTCTGCGGCGAGCCAGCGAACCCCGGCTTCCCCTACTGCGTCGAGCACTGCGGAGTCGCCTACCAGGCGCAGCTCCCGCGCCGCGACCGCCGACCACCGCCACCGCTTCCGTTCGGCGGTCCGAGAGTTCGGTAAGCCGCGGGAACCGCCTCTCACCCGGTCGCTTGAACGGGTGAGATGCCCACCATCCTCCTCACCGGCGACGTGATGCTGGGCCGCGGGATCGACCAGATCCTGCGGCACAGAAATTCGCCCGAGCTATACGAGCCGTTCGTCCGGTCTGCGCTCGATTATGTCACCCTTGCCGAGCGCAAGTACGGGCCGATGCCGCGCGACGTCGCCTGCGACCATATTTGGGGCGACGCGCTGCATGAACTCTGGGCGGCCGATCTCAGGATCATCAATCTCGAAACAGCTATGACCTGCTGCGACGAGCCTGCGCCAAAGGGGATCAACTATCGCTGTCACCCATCCAACCTCGAGTGCCTGACCGCTGCCGGGATCGACTGCTGCGTCCTGGCTAACAATCATATCCTCGATTGGGGTGAGAAGGGCCTGCTTGAAACGCTCGATGCACTCGAAGAAGCCGGGATCAGCCATGCCGGCGCCGGACATGACATCATCGAGGCGGAGGCTCCGGCAATCATGCACTTGCCCGGCGCTGCGCGGGTCCTCGTCTATGCACTCGGCGCACCTTCGAGCGGAGTGCCGCACTCCTGGGCCGCGGCGCCAGGCCGGCCCGGGTTGAGCTTCCTCGATGACGATGAGTTGGCTGTCGAACGGCTAGGGAGGCGAATCGCCGCCAATCGGCGACCCGCAGACATTGTGATCGCCTCGATCCATTGGGGACCCAATTGGGGCTATGATGTCCCGCTCGAGCACCAGCGGTTCGCCCATCAGCTCATCCATCACGCGGGCGTTGATCTGGTCCACGGCCATTCTTCGCATCATCCCATGGCCGTCGAGATCTTTCGCGGACGGCCAATCTTCTACGGCTGCGGCGATTTCCTTAACGACTACGAGGGGATCACGGGACACGAGGCATATCGTTCGGAACTCGTGCTGGGCTATCGAACCACGCTTGAGCCGGGTGGCGAATGCTCGTCGCTCGGCTTGCTTCCCTTTCGCATCGCTGGCTTCCGGCTTAACCGAGCGTCACCTGACGAGACCGAGTGGCTCGCCTCGATCATGGACCGACAGTGCCGGCGCTTTGGGGGTGAGGTTGTACCAGAAGGCGCGGCGCTTCGTCTGAAGAGCGCAGAAATGTCCGCAACTCATGAGTGAAGACGGGCCACGCCGGCTCGTTGCCCAGCAGGATGTGATTCGGGCTTTCGAGCTCCACGAAACGCGCGCCTGGGATGCCCTCGGCGACAGCTCGTCCAGCGCTCAATGGGGCGTTTCCATCCTGCTTCGAATGGCACACCAGCGTCTCCGCCCGAACCCTCGCCAGCTCGCTGCGCACGTTTATATCGGCCGCCAGATCGATCATCGCCATCAGCCGCTCGGTTGGCCCGAACTCCTCGAAATGGCGATTGTGCCAGTCGATCACCTCTTGGTCGGCGGTCGGGAAATAAAGCGTCAGGAACATCTCGCCGAGAAGGATCCGGCGGAATGCCCATTCCCGCCGGTTCATCTCCATAAGAGAATTGCGCCACGCCATTTCCTCAGGATCCTGCCGCACCCTCCAGCCCGCAGCGAAGCTGTTGACTAGGATGAGCTTGCGCACACGATCCGGGTTTCGGGCGGCGTAGGCAATGGCGATCGGGGCGCCGTGCGCGATGCCCAGCATGTCGCAGCGCTCTATCCGGGTGTCATCGATCACCGCGGCCAGATCGCTGACCATTGATTCGAAGTTGAAGTTCGGAGGTTCGAGCTCCGACATTCCGAAGCCTCGCATGTCCGAACGGATCAAACGGTTGGATCGCGAGCCTTCCGCAATCCAGTGGCGGTAAGTCGGGTTCGATCGATCTGTCTGCAGGTTTGTGATCCAGTTTTGCGCTTTCACGAGCGGGAAACCTGAACCGGTCGAGGCGTAAGCGATCCGCGTGCCGTCCCGTGCGGTGCACGTTCGCATCTCTTCTCCTGGCCTCTTCGGGGGTCGCACAACCCCGGGGCTTCCCGACTTCGGTTCGTCGGCCGCGAGAAACTCCTGGAGCTCATCGACGAACCTGCGGAACGCCGGCTCGTTTTCGAGCAGGATGTGATTGTCGCTTTCGAGCGGAACGAAGCATGCACCCGGAATGCCGCGCGCCAGCATCTCGCCCTGCTCGAACGGAATTGCCTGGTCGCCGCGCGCGTGCAGGACGAGCGTGGGGTGCCGAACGAACTCCAGCAGATGCCGGACGTCGATCATCGAAAGCACCCGCATCAGTCGAACCGCAATCTCAGGTGACGTCGAGCGTTGCTGAAGCTCGTTGAACCAGCCCATCTGCTCGGCATTCGCCCCCGGAATATAGAAGCTTGTGAAAATCTGCCGGTAGGCAGGATTGTCCTTGCCCCATCCCAGCTCCGTCAGCGTCAGCATCGCTTCCCGACGTGCGATCTCCTCATTGTCGCCGCGCGCGCGCCAGCCGCACGCGTAGCCCCCGAGTAAAACGATACGCCGTACCCGCTCCGGATATTTGAGCGAGTAAGCGATCGCGACCGCCGCACCCTGGCTGATCCCAAGCAGGTCGAAGCGCTCTACCCCGGCCGCGTCGACCACGCAGGCGAGGTCGTCGACAAAGGCGTCGAAGCTCAACTCGGGTGCGTTCCAATCGCTAAGCCCGTTGCCTCGCTCATCGTAGCGGATCAGCCGGAAGTCGGCCGCGATCTCCCGGATCCAGCCGCGCCAGATTGGACTTTCGAAATCGAATTCCAGATGGTTGAGCCAGTTGGCAGTCTTCACCAGCGGCGGCCCTTCCCCGACCGCCGACCAGGCAAGCCGAGTACCATCAGCCGCCGTCGCGAATTGCGTCTCCTGTTTCGGAAGCGGCAGCACGCGCGCGACCGTCGCCAAACGCTGCGCTTCCTCTCGCTTCCGCCAGGCGGCTGGAGGCTCTCCAAACTCGCGTTTGAACGCCCGATTGAACGCCGCCTCGCTATTGAATCCGACCGCATAAGCGACGTTGGCCGTGTTCTGCTTGCCGTCACGCAGCATGTTCGCGGCAACGCGCATGCGCCAGTGCGCGCAGTAACGCATTGGCGGCTCGCCGATCAGCTCGACAAACCGTTCGCCGAGGACGGTGCGCGAAACGCCCGCCTCGCGCGCGAGTCCTTCGATATCGAGCTCCTCGGCGTAGCGCGTGTGGATGATCGAAAGCGCCTTCGAAACCGCCGGATCGGCAAGGCCGCGCAACCAGCCGCTCGCCCCCGCCGGCAGGTGCTCGACATATTCCCGAACGGCTTGCCCAACGAACAACTCCGCCAGCTTCGCGACTATGTCCGATGAGGGCTGCTGCTCGGCCAGAAACCTCATCGAGCTGTCGAGCCACTCCGCCTGACCGCCGACGACCTTCAGCGTCAGCAGCGGAGGGAGGGCGTCGAGCAGCGGGTGATCGCCCGTCTTCGCCGTTTCAAGGAAGCCGCACCAGACCTCGGTCTTGGGCCCCTCGGTCCCCGTCGACACACGATGGACACCCTCCTCGGTGACGCGGCTCACGCCGCTCGGGTCTGCAGGAGGAATTCCGATCCTGCTTGTAAGCCGGTGCGGATCGTTCCGAGGCAGAATGGCGATGGAGCCAGCCTCCAGAGTCACGGGCGACATGCCGTCGACCTCGACGATCAATTTGCCCGAGCGGACGTAATGGTAGCTCATCAGCTTGTCCGGCACGGGATAAAAGGGCGCGAAATGCCCGGGCGTGAACTCCGCGGCCACGCAGAAATCGCCGCTGAACTCGCCGTCGACGACGACGCCTCCGCTCAGGCGTAGCGACCCGAGAATATCGTCCAGAACGTCCAAAGCCGGACCCCCGCCAGCATACGTATGCGGCGTTTCAGTCAAATTATCCGGCATGCTGGTCATATTGGCAAATCCCTCATTGGATTAGACACCAGAACGTCAATTCGGAACACGAACCACAGGTGCCGGTAGATGATCTTCCGACAGCGTGTGAACTCATCCCGAATAAAGAAGAGGAAGGCACTCGATGAACACGAACGACAACTCGGTACGATCCGGGGGTGCAGCAATCGTTTTCTACACCGCTCTTTCCAGCGTGTCGGCGATTGCGACTGCGTTGCTTCCGTTTCTTGTCCAACACTAATCGAACAAGAGGATAATCGATGTACCACGACTTCAATTACGAGGCGACACTGACCTCGTCGCTACGCGCCCAGTGGCAGCTCGACGACGTACTTCGCGAGGATCAGGAACTCGATTTCACGCGCAACTTCATGCCGGAGAGTCTGGCACGAACCGCAGTCGTCGACAGCCTGAACCCGTTCGAACAGCGGATACTCAACCAGATCAGCGCCCATCAGTACCTTAGTATCTTCGGGGTGGTCGAAGAGTTCATTCTACCGTTCCTGCTCGATCACGCGCGGCCTGCGCTGCGCGATGACGACTGGCGCGTGAGGGCGATCCTCAACTTCGCCGGCGAGGAAGCCAAGCACATCCATCTGTTCAAGCGCTTCCACCGTGCGTTCGTCCGCGGATTCCCGGTCGAATGCCAGATGATTGGCCCATCGGAAGCGATCGGAAAGGAAGTGCTTCGCCACGACCCGCTCGCGGTCGGGCTAGTGATCCTGATGATCGAGTGGATGACCCAGGCGCACTACCTGGGGTCGATCCGCGACGACGGCGATCTCGACCCGCTCTTCAAGAGCCTGATGCTGAACCATTGGAAGGAAGAGGCGCAGCACGCGAAGCTCGACACGTTGATCGTGGACGCGCTCGCCGAGGGCCGCAGTGAAGAGCAGATCGATAAGGCGATCGACGAATTCTTCGAGATCGGCGGCTTCCTGGACAACGGGCTCAAGGTGCAGGCCGGCTTCAACCTAGACGCGCTCGAGAATGCGATCGGCCGCCGGATCGAGAACCGCGAAGATGTCGAGGTGCAGCAGCACCAGGCCGCCCGCTGGACCTACCTCGGCTCCGGCATGGTGCACGAGCGCTTCAAGGCATCGCTTGAGTCCCTCTCGCCTCGCGCCGCGGAGCGCATCGCCGAAGCCGCGCCGCTGTTCGCCTGAACCAATTCACCCAAGGAGAAAACAATGCTTGATACTGTGAAGAGCCGCGTCAACGGACTCGACCTGGGCGCTCTCGGCGAGGTCGTCGAAGAAATCCAGAAGGATGCCAGCAAGGCGCTCGTGAGCTTCGATGTCACCACCCGCTGGCAGGGCCAGACCCGCAGCGAAACGACGGTCGACGGCTATACGATTGCGGGCGAACGCGTTGAGCGCAGCCATAAGATCGTCGCCGACGAGCCTTTCGAGTTGCTCGGCAGCGACGGTGCGCCAAACCCCCAGGAGCTGCTGATGGCCGCCGCCAACGCCTGCATGACCGTGGGCTATGTCGCCGGCGCCGCGCTCAAGGGCATCACTCTGAATTCGCTCGAGATCCGCACCAACGGCACCCTCGACCTGCGCGGATTCCTCGGCCTCGATGACCGGGTCCCGCCGGGATACGAGGCAATCGACTACGAGGTGCGGATCAGCGGCGACGGGACTCCCGAGCAGTTCGAGGAGATCCACCAGACGGTGATGAAGACCTCGCCCAATTACTTCAACCTCAACAGGCCGATCCGGATGAACGGCACACTGCAGGTCGGTTAGATCCCATTTCCCGGGCGCACGCTTCCCCCTCCCCTCCCCAGCCTGTGCGCCCGGGATTCCACCTCCAAGGAATTCCCCAGATGAAACATGAAATGATCGACGACCGCGCCCGTGTGTGGATTGTCATGCGCGGCCCAGACCAGAAGCTTCAGGCGGAGGTCGACCCGAACCTGCTCGCCAGGCTGAACCCTGCCCATAGCGCCGACGAGATCGCCGACGCCCTCGTCCAGGCGGCCGGAGAGATGGAGCTCGCAGAGACCCGCGTCTGGTAAGCTTGCAGCCAGCACGCGAAAAGAAGGCCCCGGGAGCGCTCGCTTCCGGGGCCTTATTTTCAGCGGAGATCGAGCTCAGGCGTTCTCTGACTCGGCCTCAACCGTCTGTTGCGAAGCAGGCCTCTCAACCCTCTTCTGCGATCCGCTGATGTCGATCTTCCGCGGCTTCATCGCCTCGGGGATCTCGCGGACGAGATCGACCGAGAGCAACCCGTCCTTCAGGTCCGCGCCCCTGACCTGGATGTGGTCGGCAAGCGCGAAGCGCCGCTCGAACGAGCGGTTGGCGATCCCACGATAGATGAAGTCGCCATCCTTCTCATCGCTCTCCTCGGACTTCCGCCCGGAGACGATCAGCACGTTCTGCTGCGCCGTGATGTCGATCTCGTCGGGCTTGAACCCCGCAACAGCAAGCTGGATCGAATAATCATTGTCGCCTTTCTTG
>JBEDUM010000052.1:0-2111 GCA_040414585.1 Sphingomicrobium sp.
TCAGGCTTCGGCAGCGAAGGCGGAAAAGAGGGCCTCGAAAGCTACCAGGTGGTGAAGGCAATCCACCAGGCCTGAGCGCATTCGCTCCGTCCTCAGGACTCGACCGTCCGGCTCGCTTCGAACAGGAACCAGGTCCGCCGCTCGGCCTCGTCGATCCAGACCTCAATCAGGCTCGCCGTGGCGACATCGCCATGCTCGTCGCAGAGCGCATGCGTGCGGCGCATTTCGCTCACGAGTTGCTTGTTGTCCTCACGGAGCTCGGCAAGCATGTCGAGCGGAGTCACGAACTCGGCGTCATTATCGAGCAGCCGCTTCTGCGCCGCGATCTGCCCGATCGAGCGAAGCGTCGTCCCACCGATCTTCCGCACGCGCTCGGCAATCGGATCGGTCGTGGCGTATATCTGGTCCGCCTGCTCGTCGAGAAGCAGGTGGAAGTCGCGAAAATGCGGCCCCGACACGTGCCAATGGAAGTTCTTGGTCTTTACGTACAGAGCGAACATGTCGGCGAGCAACGCATTGAGCGCACCCGAGATGTCTCGGACCGCCTCCGCACGAAGGTCCGTGGGCGTGCCCAACGTGTCGGCTCGGATGATCAGCATTTCGTCTGTGCTCATGTCTAGGCTCCTGGGGTGTCGATGAGACGCGTACGAGAGGGCCGTGCGCCCGGAGCAGCAGGCCGTCAAATCAATGTTATGCAACACGGCAATTGAGGCATTCGATTAGTGCGTGCGCTGCCGCCCTTTGCCGCAACGCACCTAACCCGCTAACGCGCCGCCCATGACCAAGCGCACCGGCGGCCGCATCCTCGTCGACCAGCTCAAAATCCAGGGCTGCGACCGCATCTTCACCGTGCCGGGCGAGAGCTTCCTCGCCGTGCTCGACGCGCTCCACGACACGCCCGAGATCGACGCGGTCGTCTGCCGGCAAGAGGGCGGCGTTGCCTATATGGCCGACGCCGACGGCAAGATGACCGGGTGTCCGGGCGTGGCCTTCGTCACCCGCGGCCCCGGCGCCACCAACGCCAGCGCGGGAGTCCACGTCGCCTTTCAGGATTCGACGCCGATGATCCTGTTCATCGGCGACGTCGCACGCGGCGACCGCGACCGCGAAGGTTTCCAGGAAATCGACTTCCCCGCTTTCTTCGGCCCGATCGCCAAATGGGCGGCGCGGATCGAGGACGCTGCGCGGATTCCGGAATATGTCTATCGTGCCTACCGCGTAGCGACCGCGGGGCGCCCCGGCCCGGTCGTCCTCGCACTGCCAGAGGACATGCTGCGTGACGAAGCGGATATTCCCGACCGCCCGCGAGTCCCGCCGCTTGCCGAGGAGCCTGATCCCGGCGCAATCCAGGCGATGTTCGAGTTGCTCAAGGAAGCGACCAACCCGATCGCGATTGTCGGCGGCGCCGACTGGAGCCCGCGCGCCTCGCACCATTTCGCGAACTTCGCCTACCGTTATGGAATCCCGGTCGCAGCCGCGTTCCGCCGGCAGGACGCGATCTGGAACACTTGCCAGGTCTATGCCGGCCAGCTCGGCTATGGTCCCAATCCGAAGCTGCAGCAGCGTATCCGCGACGCCGACCTGATCCTTTCCATAGGCCCGCGGCTCGGCGAGGCGACGACCGACGGCTACACGCTCATCACCCCCGATCATCCCGGCCAGACGCTGGTTCACGTCTACCCAGACCCCGACGAGCTCGGCCACGTCTATCACGCCGACCTGCCGATTTGCGCCGACATGGGCGAGTTCGCCGAGATGCTCGACGAATGGATCGACCCCGACCTGGTGAGGTTTCACGCGGGCGAGGAAGCACACAGAGAATGGCTCGAATGGAGCGACCCCAAGCCGCGCGAGGGCGTGAAGCTGGACCTCGGTCCTTGCGTGAAGGTGATGCGCGAGCGGCTTCCAGAGAACACCATCATCTGCAACGGAGCTGGCAACTTCTCCGGCTGGTGGCATCGCTACTGGCGCTACGGCCCAATGCCGACCCAGCTTGCGCCCACGAGCGGGACGATGGGTTACGGTTTACCCGCGTCAGTCGCCGCCGCAATTCGCTTCAAGGACCGCCCGGTCGTCTGCGTCGCGGGCGACGGCGACTTCCTGATGAACGG
>JBEDUM010000053.1:0-19030 GCA_040414585.1 Sphingomicrobium sp.
CCTCCAGGTCGTTGCGCCCTTCGCGCCAGTCCTCGAGCGGCCCGCGATCGACCCCATCCCACCTGGCGAACGCATCCGCCGTCGAGAGCGCCACACGCGGATTCACGAGCAGAACTGGCGTTCCAGAGGCACCCGGCAATTCTACTGGGGACAGCTTGTCCCCCGCTGCTTCTCCTCGCGCCGGCAAGCTCAGCAGACAGGCCGGGACGTCGCTTCCGAGCTTTGGCGCAACTGCCTGGGCATGTTCTGGATCGATCCGCCACAATGACGTCAACAGCCGCAAGGCCGCCGCCGCATCGGCTGACCCGCCGCCGATTCCGGAGGCAACAGGCAAACTCTTATCGAGCGTTATTGCAGCCCCGGCTCTGACACCGGCGGACTCTGCAAGGGCGCGTGCAGCGCGGAGAATGAGATTGTCGTCGACATGGCTCAGTTCGGCGGCGAAAGGCCCACTGATTTCCAACGTCAGCCCATCGGCAGGCTCCGCACTCAACCCATCCCCATCGGTGCAGAATGCGAACACGGTTTCGATGGCGTGCCGTCCATCGGTCAGCTTGCCACGGACGTGAAGCGCGAGATTGAGCTTCGCGGGAGCGATCTCGCGCGAGACCGTCAAGGCGCTGCGTTGGCCGGCGTCAGGCCGGAGGCGAGCTTGGCCTTCACCCGGCCCGCAATTTCGTCCTCGGCGGTCACCAATGCCGCTTGCCAGGCGAAGCGCGCTTCGAAGCGCCGGCCCGACCTGAATAACGCGTCGCCCAGATGCTCCTGAATCTCCGCCTGGTCCGGGTCCTTCTCGGCCGCGCTCTGCAGCGTCGATATGGCGTCCGAAATCTTGCCACGCTTGAACTGCGCCCATCCAAGCGAGTCGGTGATTGATGCGTCATCGGGCGCCAGCTGGCTCGCCTTGCGAATCATGGCTTCGGCAGCATCCATGTCTTCGCCGCGTTCGAGCTGCGCATAGCCCATGAAGTTGAGCAGCAGCGGCTGCTCGGGGGCGATCGTCAGCGCCTCCTGCAGTGCCTGCCTGGCCTCAGGCCAACGATTTCCCTCCTCGAGCGCATTGGCTCGCAGAAGAAGGAGCGGCCAGAGGTCCGCCTTAAGGCCCTCTGCATGCGCCATGGCCACGGCCCGGCCGTACGCGGTGGCGGCATCGTTATTGCGCTTCATCGCCTGCAGTACGTCGCCCAACCTCGAGTAGTCGCTGATGCTGGCGCCGGGAGCGGCCGCGGCGGCCGCGGCGATCGAATAGGCCTCGTTCAGCCGCTTGCTATCGGTCAGGATCTTCACCGCGACGTCACGGGTATCCGAGCTCAGGGGATCATCGGCCGGGACCGTTCTGAGCAGAGCCAAAGCTTCGTCGACGCGATCCTGGGACGCAAGCAAGAGGGCGAGGAGATCCGTGGCACTGCTGTTCTTTGGATCGGCGAAACGGGCGACCTGGACCAGGCCGATAGGCGGCGCTGCCCGCTGGAGTCGCGCGATATCGGCCGAAAACGCGGTCAGCACCTCGCTGAAGGCTTCCGAAGCCGTGTCGATCGACTGACCGCTCGGCTTTCCAGCCAGCACCCGCTGACGCGCCGCGGCCGCATCGGTCCCCATGCCCTCGATCATCGCCAGCGACCTTGCTCGGTCCCCGGCAGCAAGAAAACCGTCGGCAAAGGCCAGTCGGAGGCGATTCTCGCGCGCCCCGGCTGCTCCGATCGCGCGGCGCGCGAACGGCTCGGCATCTACCGTGCGGCGGAACTTCAGCAGGATGAAAGCTCGCTCTTCGGAGCGTAGCGGGTTCAACAGGCTGTTCGAGGGTACCTGGTCGATCGTCTGCAGCGCTGCGTTTATGTCGCCCCGTTGCGCCGCGTCCCATGCAGCCAACAGCGGCGAAAGGAAGCTGAGGTCCCCGCTGTCGGATTTCACGGCAAGCCACTGCTGCGCCCGGTCGATGTGGTTGCGCTTTATCGCATCTGCCGCGAGCAGGAGCCGGCCTTCGTTCGACAGTTTCGCGGCAGGAATCTTTTGCGCCAGGCTGAGCGCCAGATCCGTCTGACCGGAGCCAATCGCCTCTCCCAGCGCCTTGCGCGCGAGATCGGGCTGATCCGGCTGGGTTTGGGCAAGCACGGCAAGCAGAGCGGCGGAACGCGCATGGTCGCCATTCATCGCCGCCGCGCGTGCTTCGACATAAGCTTGCGCCGGGTCGGTTGGCGTTGAGGTCAGCCTCGCCGCGGCCGGCGCGGAAGCAAGGACCAGTGACGCGACTGCAGCGCCGGCGAGCCACTTACATGTTCGGGTAATTGGGGCCTCCGCCACCTTCGGGGGTGACCCAGTTGATGTTCTGGGTCGGGTCCTTGATGTCGCAGGTCTTGCAGTGAACGCAGTTCTGCGCGTTGATCTGGAGCCTCGGTTCACCATTCTCGCTTTGCACGAATTCGTAAACGCCTGCCGGACAATAGAGCCGTTCGGGCCCGTCATAAACCGGCAGGTTGATCGCAGTCGGTATGTCGGCGTCCTTGAGCGTCAGATGAACCGGCTGATCCTCCTCGTGATTGGTGTTGGAGATGAACACCGATGAAAGCCGGTCGAAGGTCAGCACTCCGTCGGGCTTCGGATATTCGATCGGTCTGACCTGTTCCTTGCGCTTTAGAGTCGTATTGTCGGCTTTGTGCTTGAGCGTCCAGGGCACGCCGATCCGCAAATAATTCAGCCACATGTCGAGGCCAGCGTAGAGCGTTCCCAAGGTCCCGCCCCAATGCGCTACCGCCGGCTGAGCATTGCGGACCATCTTCAGGTCCCGCTGGATGCGGCTCTTGCGAACGGCATCCGGATAGGATTCGAGCACGTCGCCCGACCGATCCTTCGAGATCGCTTCGAACGCTGCTTCGGCGGCGAGCATGGCCGATTTCATCGCGTTGTGCGTGCCCTTGATCCGCGGAACATTCACGAAACCAGCCGAGCAGCCGATTAGTGCGCCGCCCGGGAAGACGAGCTTTGGAATGGCCTGATAACCGCCCTCGTTGATGGCCCGCGCGCCGTAGGACACACGCCGGCCTCCCTCGATCTCAGCGCGTATCGCCGGATGGGTCTTCCACCGCTGCAGTTCTTCGAACGGCGAGACGTACGGATTCGAGTAATCGAGCGAGACAATGAAGCCGAGCGCGACCTGGTTGTTCTCCTGGTGGTAGAGGAAGCCGCCGCCCCATGCGTCCTGGAGCGGCCAGCCCTGCGTGTGGATCACTCTTCCCGGCTTATGCTTATCCGGAGGAATATCCCACAACTCCTTGACTCCAAGTCCGAAAACCTGCGGTCCGCTTTCATCGCGCAGGCCGAAAATCTCGGTCAGCCGCTTCGTGAGATGCCCGCGCGCTCCCTCCCCGAAGAAGGTGTATCGGGCGTGCAGCTCCATGCCAGGTTGGTAATCCGGGCGATGACTGCCGTCGCGGGCAATGCCCATGTCGCCGGTCGCGACGCCCTTCACCGAGCCATCGTCGTTGAAGAGTATTTCCGCCGCCGGGAATCCGGGGAAGATTTCGACTCCTAGCTCCTCCGCCTGCCCCGCCAACCAGCGACAGAGATTGCCGAGGCTCAGCGTGTACATGCCCTTGTTGTGCATGAACGGCGGCATGAGGAACTCGGGGATTCCGAACTTGCCCTTGTCCGACAGCACCCAATGGTGATTCTCGGTCACTGGCACGTTGAGCGGAGCGCCCTTCTCCTTCCAGTCGGGAATCAGCTCATTGAGCGAGATTGGATCGACGACCGCACCCGAGAGAATGTGGGCGCCGATCTCACTCCCCTTCTCGAGGATGCAGACGGAAAGGTCTCGGCCTGCTTCGTTTGCCAGCTGCTTAAGTCGGATGGCGGCGCTGAGTCCCGCCGGCCCACCGCCGACGATGACCACGTCATACTGCATGGATTCGCGTTCGCTCATTGTCCTCTCGTCGCGTCCCCCACACAATTCGACTCAATTGTCCTGCACATTCCTTGACGGTGGCGTCAATGGCGCGGAGGAAAGCTCCCGTGGGCGGGGAACTGGAACCGATCGGCATTGCCGAGGCGCGCAGCGCATTGGCCTGGTGGCTCGAAGCCGGGGTCGATGTCGCTGTGCAGGAAGAGTCCCGCGACTGGCTGAGGCCCCCTGCACCACAAGTGCTGGCCAAAGCGCCGCCAGAACAGGCGCCGGAAACCAACATTGCGCAACCGGCGCATGAAACGCTCGCCGAGCTCCAGGAGTGGCTTGCGAGCAGCGCTCAACTTCCTCTCGCATCGACAACCGCCCGGCGGATCATGCCCCAGGGGCCCGAGAATGCCGCGATCATGCTCTTAAGCGAGGCTCCGACGCTTGAGGACTTCGCGTCGGGTCAACCGATTGGCGGTGAGTCTTGGGAATTGGCTACGCGGATGCTGGGAGCGATCCGGATCCCGGTGGAACAAGCCTACAGCGCGTCGCTTTCCTGCTTCAACGTGCCCGGAACCCGGATGAGCCCCGCGGACCGCGAGGTCTGCGCCGAAATTGCGCGGCGCCACATCCAACTCGCCAGGCCCAAGCGCCTTCTGCTGCTGGGCGACGGACCCGCTCAGGCCTTGCTTGGGAAACCCCTGCCCCACGCGCGTGGTCATGTGCACAAGGTGGAAGGCGTACGGACCATTGCCACGTTCCATCCGCGCCAGCTTATTAATCAACCCTCAAACAAGTCATTGGCATGGAAGGACTTGTTGCTTCTGATGGAGGAAGAATCTTGAAGGCTGGAGTGCTCGCCTTTGGGTCATTGATATGGGCCGCGCCGGTCTTTGCGCAGGCCCAGGATCCTCTTGCGCCATTGCCGACGCGTACGCCTGTGCAGCCTGCTCCTTCGCAAGCGCAGCCGCAGCCGGCTACTCCAGCCATCACTGCACCGGTTCTCGCGCCGCCGGTGACAGCTCCTGCCCAACAGACTCAGTCGATAGCGACCAGTCAGCCCGCACAGCCACCGGCCAGCGGCGTTGCAGCTCCGAAGGACTGGCGCGGAGTGTTCGACGCCATCGACTACGGCAACTGGGCCGCGGCGCAGGCCGGCATTGCCGCTCTTCCCCGCAGCGTGCTGACCCCCGTCGCGAAAGCTGAGCTCTATACAGCCAAGGGCTCGCCGGTCGTCGACCTTGCCTCGCTTCAGGCGCTGATCGCCGAAGCGCCGGAGCTTCCACAGGCTGAGCAACTCGCGCTGATGGCTTACAAGCGCGGCGCAACTACGCCGCCGCTGATCTACCCTCAGAAAGCCACTGTGAATCTGGGCTCTGCACCCGTGCGATACCGCGCCACGCCGGTGCAGGGGGAACCCGCCGCCGACCAGCTTCGAACGGCGCTCGTTCCGTTCGTGAAGAACGACGATGCCGCCGGCGCCGAGGCGCAGCTCCTGGCCTACGCTCCGCAGATGTCCGCCGAGGCCCGGGCAGAAGCAGGCAATCGTGTCGCGTTCATCTATTACGTGCTCGGGGTGGACATGGATGCGCGCCGCGTTGCGGATACGTGGCGCCAGGGAGCGACCGGCGAGTGGGCGTCGCAGGCGGCCTGGGTATCGGGACTCGCCTCGTGGCGCATGAACGACTTCAACGCGGCGTCGGCCTCTTTCCAGCAGGCGGCCGCCTATGCGCCCCAGCGGGAGCTTCGAGCCGGAGCCCTTTACTGGGCGGCGCGTGCCGAACAGGCAGCGGGCCGGCCCCGCGCGGTCGAGCCGCTGCTGAGGGCGGCCGCCACGGCCCCTGAGGCCACCGAATGTTTTTATGGTCTCCTCGCGCGAGAGACGCTTGGCATGGACACCAAGCTGCCGGGCGATCCGTACAGCGGTTACGATCCACCCATCGACCAAATACCGAATGTTCAGCGCGCGATGGAGCTTGTGAAGATCGGTGAGCCGGGGCTTGCCGAGGAGATGCTCCGCCACCAGGCGAAGATCGGCCTTCCGACCGAGCATCATGCGCTGATCCAGCTCGCGAAGAGGCTCGATCTTCCTGCCGCGCAGCTGTGGCTCGCGAATAACGGCCAGCCCGGCGCGCGCTCGGACGCCGCCGATCGTTATCCCAACCCGCGCTGGAGTCCGCTCAACGGATGGCGCGTGGATCCCGCGCTCGCCTTCGGCCATATCGTTCAAGAATCGGCGTTTCGGCGCACCGCCGTCAGTACCGCCGGCGCCGTCGGCTTGATGCAGGTTCTCCCCGTGACGGCCCAGCTCGTCTCGCGAAATCGCGGTGTGCCTTATTACAACGGCTCGCTGACCGATCCTCGGTACAATCTCGAGTACGGGCAGAGCTTCATCGAAATGATGCGGGGCGATTCGGGAACCGCTGGCCAGTTGCCGCGCGTCATCGCGTCCTACAATGCGGGACCGCTGCCGGTCGCGAGATGGGCGACGATCAATGACAAGGGCGATCCGCTGCTGTGGATCGAGTCCATCCCCTATTACGAGACGCGCTACTATGTCCCCGCCGTGCTGCGGAACATGTGGGTCTATCAGGGCCTGAACGGTGAGACCACGACGACGCTTGAAGCGATGGCCCAACATCGCTGGCCCGTCTTCCCGACCAGAATGACTCGCCTTTCCCACTGACAAAAAAGAACTCCCGGACGCGGAGGGGAGAGGAAGCGTCCGGGAGTTCAGTTGCTCTCCCATCAGGAGAGGCTTGGCCGAATGCTTAGCCGCGTTCGCCACGCTCGGCTGGACCCGGCGGTAGAGGCGGTGGCGGTGGCGCCGGGCATGTCGATGTCGCGAGCACTACGGTTCCGTCCGGACATGTCTGCGTCGCCGGCGCGGGCGGTGGAGGCGGCGGAGCAGGTGCGGCGGCCGGGATCGGCGCCGGTGCCTCGCCTCGCGAATTGAAGTTGTAGACCAGGCTCGCGAGGATGTTGTGGGAATCGTAGTTCCCCTTTGCCGAGCTCGTGAAATTGACTCCGTTCACGCTGAAAGCGTCGTTGAACGCGAGCTTCCCCGTATGCAGGTACTGGTACTTGATGCCTGCATCGATGTTGGGGCTGATTGCGTAGCGGATACCAGCGATGCCGGTGTACGCCATCGCATTGTCCTTATCGCCGGAGAATGACGCCCAGGCCCGGCCGATGCCGCCACCGGCATAGCCGCCGAAGCCGCCGCCGAAGTTGCTATCGAGCAATGCGTTCGCTGTCAGGAAGGCCACGCCTATGCTGTCGCCAACACCAAGATCGGCGGCGGTTGCGGTTGTCCCCGCTGCCGTGCCGACATCGGTAAGGAGCGTGCCGTTGACGTTGAGATCCTTGACCTTGGCGCGCTGGTAGCCTCCCTCTGCTTCGATCCGGAACAGGCCAAATTTGTAGCCGGCGATCGCATCGACATCCCAGCCGGGCTTGTACTTGACGTTGTAGCCGTTGCTGTACGTCGTGGTGGTCGTCGGCGTCGTGCTCGTATTGTTGAGGATCACGTCGAAGTCGGAGCTCTGCGGAAGCGTCACACCGCCTTCGATGCCGACGTACGGGCCGTCCGCTGCGGCGAGCGCAGGACTCCCCGTCGCGGCCAGCATAGCCGCGGCCAACAGATGATTTCGCATTTTTGATTTCCCTTTTGGCTACGTGAGCCCCTGTCCCGCGCGATTTCGGATCGTGAAACTGGCCCCGCAATGAACGAAAACTTTCGCCCGGATGAATGCATTCGGCTGGTCTTGTTGGCGACTCGTTTCGCCGCAGTTTCGAGTCAGATTTAATTTCGGGAGCAAGCGGTCTTCATTTTGTGTTCTTGTTATGTTCTCTTTCGGGGCGTAAGATTGGCTCATGCCAGTTGAATCAAGCCGTGGACGCGGGGCGACCCGCAATTCGACGCCCACGCGCTTCAATCTCAAGGAGCGGGTGGTCGAGGGCGAATGGCTCGACCAGGTCGAGGCGCTCGATGGTGTCCCGAAGCGCCGCACGACTGTCACGATCGAACATCCCAAGTCGATCCTGACACGCAACAGCTCACCCGACATCGGCTTTGACCGCTCGATCAACGCCTATCGGGGCTGTGAGCATGGCTGCATCTATTGCTTTGCCAGGCCGACGCACGCCTATCACGACCTGTCGCCCGGCGTTGACTTCGAGTCGCGGCTGTTCGTGAAGCCGAACGCCGCGCAGCTGCTTCACGCGGCCCTGTCGCGGCCTGGCTATGAATGCCGGCCTATTGCGATGGGCACGAACACCGACCCTTATCAACCGATCGAGGAACGGTGGCGGATCACGCGTTCCGTCGTCGAGCTGCTGTTGGAAACGCGGCACCCATTCACGATCACCACGAAGTCGGATCGTGTTCTTCGCGACATCGACCTCTTGAAGCAGGCATCCGACCTGCGGATCGCGTCGGTGGCCATTTCGGTGACCTCGCTCGATCCGAAGATCGCGCGCACGCTTGAGCCGCGCGCACCGCAGCCGCGCAAGCGTCTCGCCGCCATCAAGTCACTGAATGAGGCGGGAATTCCCTGCTACGTCGCCATCGCGCCGGTCGTTCCCCAGATTACCGATCACGAGCTGGAGCATATCGTCGAAGCGGCCGTCGAGGCTGGAGCTCCCGGCGGTTTCTATCTTCCGGTACGTCTCCCGCACGAGGTCGCCACCCTCTTCCGCGCCTGGCTCGACGAGCATTTCCCCGATCGTGCCCCCAAGGTGATGGCGACCATCCGCTCGCTCCGGGGCGGGCGCGACAACGACCCGAATTTCTTCAGCCGGATGCGAGGCCAAGGGCCGTGGGCGGAACTGCTTCGCACCCGCTTCGAGATCGCGTCGAAGAAATATGGCCTGCGGCAGGCCAAGTTTCCCCTGCGCACCGACCTTTTCAGTCCGCCTGAGGGCAGTCAGATGCGACTGCTGTGAAGGAGGCCCTTAATCGATCAATGTGCAAATTTAATCGACCGCCGGTGATGACTTCGCCGTCTTGCCTGCCCTAGGCATCGTTCATGAAATCATATCTCATCGCTGGCCTTTTGTTTTCCGCCGTCCCTGCCCTTGCGCAGCAATCCATTACAACGCTTCCGCCGGCGGTCGTGGCGGACCCGAAGGTCGCCGAGCTGCGGGACAACGCACTCGAGAATGATCATTATGCATGGGACATCGTCGAAGGCCTGACGACCGAGGTCGGACAGCGCCTCGCGGCCACCGATGCCGAGGCGCGCGCCCGCGACTGGGCCGTCCGCAAGTTAACGGCAATGGGCTTCAAGAACGTCCACGTCGAGCCCTTCGACATGCCGGTGTGGACGCGCGGCGCGGAAAGCGCGGAGATTTTGGCGCCGTTTCCGCAGAAGCTCGTCGTCGCGGCGCTCGGCTATAGTGGCTCGACAGGCCCAGCCGGAGTCACGGGGCAGATCGTATACTTCGACAGCGTCGACGCACTGCGCCTGGCTCCGGATAGTGCGGTCAAAGGAAAGATCGTCTTCATCGACCATAACATGATGCCGGCGCAGGACGGCTCCGGTTACGGCCAGTTCGGGGCGCCCCGTCGTCAGGGTCCGACCATCGCTTCGCTTAAAGGCGCGCTCGCCATTGTGATCCGCTCGATCGGCACGGATCATCACCGCAATCCGCACACCGGCGTCCAGTATTTCACTGATGGTGCAAAACCCATTCCAGCGGGAGCGCTCACGATCCCCGATGCGGAACAGCTCGTTCGCATCCTCAAGCGTGGGCAGCCGGTCATGATGCACCTGACGCTAGTCAGCCAGAAGACTGATGGCGGCCACTCCGGCAACGTCATCGCCGAGGTGTCGGGGCGCGATCCCAAAGCTCCGATCCTGCTGATCGGCGGGCATCTCGACAGCTGGGACCAGGGGACCGGCGCAATCGACGATGCAGCCGGCGTCGCGATCATGACGGCAGCCGCCAAGCACATAATGGACGCTGGGCGACCCGAGAGAACTATCCGTGTAGTTTGGTTCGGCGCGGAGGAACCGGGGGGATTGGGCGGCAAAGCCCTGGCCCAGGCGCATGCCAATGACAGCTACGCCATTGCCGGGGAAAGCGATTTTGGCGCGGACCGAGTGTGGCGCTTCGCTTCGAAGCTCTCAACCACGGACACGGCAGCCTATGCGCAGCTAGCCGCTGCGCTGGCCCCGCTCGGCATCACCAAGAATGACAAGGGTGAAGCGGACGGAACGGATGTCGAGCCGACGATCACGGCCGGTGCACCTTGGATTTCACTCAACCAGGACGGAACGCGCTATTTCGACTGGCATCACACCCCCGACGACACGTTGGATAAGATCGATCCGGCGCAGCTTCGTCAGAACGTCGCGGCGTGGACGACTGTCCTGGCAGTGCTGTCGGGCGGAATTGAGTCGGAGCCGAAACCAGCCAAACGGCGTTGAGCCTCCCAAAAAGGAGGAAATCATGCGCATCCTGATCGCTGTCCCCGCTCTTTTGGCTCTAGGCGCGTGCAATGTCAGCAAGGAAGGCAATGCCGTCACGGTCCAGTACGACCAGAACACGGCGAAGAACGCCGCCGCGGACGTTGGCAACACCGCGCAGAATATCGCCGCGGACATCGGCAACGATGTTCAGAACACCGGCGCGAAGATCCAAAACAAGGTCGGCAATACCGATGTGAACATCAACGTCGGCAAGGACGTGCACACGAACACGACCGAGAACAAGCATTAGGGCGGGTCAAGCACCTCGTCGTTACAAAGTGCGCGTACTGCTGTTATCCTGAGCTCGCATTTTGGTGGGGGCTTTGGTGACGTATCGGTATGCCGTCACCGCTGCTCTGGATTCAGACAGCAGCGTTCAGGAGTTATCCAAGATATTCGAGGGCCTTGATTGCCTGCGGCGCCAGGGCGTGACCTACTATTCCGTGCGATCGCGAAGGCGCATCGGCGGCTCACCCCGCACAGTTGTTTTGAGTGTTCGGTCTTCCCGGGCTGTTGTCGGCCGGATGGCGATAGACGTCATGGACCAGCGCGACCTCTTCGATCATGACGCACTTCAAAACGTAGATCTGTATTTCAAACGAAGCCTTTGGCCCGAGGAGGTGCAAAAACTGCCGTCTGAGCTTCGCGGCAAGGTGCGGCCTTTCGGGTTGAATAACCCGGCGATTTCCACTGGGGCGGCCATCCGTTTGCTGGGGTCGCGAATGCGATCGGCCCGTTCCGTGAGGGATTATGCCATACAAGCGCGCCAGCTTTTTGCTCTTCCGTCGCCTGAGGCGTTCGAGCGCAGTCCCGATCAACTGACAGAGCCGCTGGTTCTGTTCCAGACGCGACTATGGGACAGCGACGAGCCACAGGTCCTTGCTATCAACGAGCAGCGCGTCCAACTGGTGCGCGCCCTGCGCCGCTCTCTCGGAAGACACTTCATCGGCGGCGTAATCCCGACACCATTTGCGCGGCGACACCATCCGGATCTCCTGACCCCATTACCGTACAGCATGCGTGCCTATCCGCGACTGGTCAGGCGTGCGCTCGTCGGAGTCTACTCGCAAGGACTGCATCGGTCGGTCGCCTTCAAGCTCTCGGAATATCTGGCCTCAGGCTGCTGCGTCGTGGCTGACTCCATCGATGCGCTCTTGCCGGCGCCTCTCGACGAGGGACGTCATTATTTTCGTTTTGGGGATTCGGAGGAGTGCGCGGTCATGTGTGATCGGCTGCTGACCAACCCTGCGGCCGCACAAGAGATGCGACGCCACAATTGGGATTATTATCACTCGGAAGTCGAGCCGGGCGCACAAATGTTGAAGCTGCTCGACGGATTGTCCGAGAGCAGGCGCTGAATTGCCCGAATCGATTTTAAGGTGGTCGGGGAGACAGGATTCGAACCTGCGACCCTCTGCTCCCAAAGCAGATGCGCTACCAGACTGCGCTACTCCCCGATTTCCCGCCAGTTAGGGCCGATCATCTTGCTCGCCAATCCCCAGATTGGCTGCGCCTGATGATCATTGCGACTGGCATACAGGGGCATGCCACGAAGCAATGGTGGGCCCGGAGGGATTCGAACCCCCAACCTAGCCGTTATGAGCGGCCGGCTCTACCGTTGAGCTACAGGCCCTCCCCGGCCGCGTCGAGATAGTAGTTCGAATGCTGCGTGTCACGGCCCGGGAGAGGCGTTTACGCTCGCGGAAATGTCAGCACGAATTCTGTCGGATTAGTCCGAAGCTCGCCGCCGGCGATCCGCGCAAGACCGCGCACCAGCCGCAGCAAAAAGCCGACGGGCAAGACCGCAGGTTCGACAGTGGCTGGGCCGGCGGAAGCAACGTCGAACAACTGTGCTTCCGAAAGATTTCGGAGCGCCGCCGGCTTCCCGACGGAAATCTCGCTCGCCGCGGCTGTCTGGTCGACTGAGATCCGAACATGCTCCCGATGCTCGGCCTGCTCAATCACGGCATTGCCGAGGCGGATGAGGAGCCGCTCGGCCAGCTCGGGTTCGATCAAGGCGATGGCGGTGGTTTTGGGAGTCGCAATATCGATCTCGACCCCCCTCCCTGATGCGCTCTGCCGCAGAGATTCGGCGACTTGTTCGAGAAGTTGCCCAAGATCGGCCCGGCGGTCGGCTGGAGCCGCGGAAGAATGAATCTTCGCCGCAAAATCGAGATCGTCGATTGCGCTGAGCAGCAGCTGCGCCTGGGCGACGATCTCTCCGGCGCGGATCCGGTAGCGATGGTCCGCGGGACCCAAATACTGACCTTCGATGATCTCGGCGAAACCGATGATTGCATTGAGCGGCGTCTTGATCTCATGCACCAGCTCACGCAACGAATCCGGGTCCGCCAGGATGTCGGCCGAAATGCCATGCTCCGCGGGCGGCGCGCTTTCCCGCAGCGCAATTCCGCGATAGCCCGCGAAACGGCCGTCGGTCGGCTCGAAGGCTGGAACACCGCTGATCTTCCATGCCCCCGCAAGAATACCGTCGCCGGCAACGTTCATCCCGGCGTCGCGGAAAGGCGCGCGCATGCCGAAGGCCCGGACGACCTCCTCGTCGACCCGGTCTCCGTCATCCTCCTGCACCCGCGCAATCGTTCTGCCGATCAGGGCGCCACGAGGCGCGCCGTCGACCCAAGCAATGTCGCCGCTCGGCCCGCATTCCCAGCGGAAAAGCGAAGGCGCTCCGGCGGGCATTGGGGCCTCTGCGGTGACAGTTGCGGCGCGCTGGGCATCACGGCTTCGACGGCGCCGCTCGATGCGGGCGACGACCTCGCTCAGCGATGGCGCGGCAGGAGATGGTGGCGCAGCTGATGGTTGTGCCGCCTTCACAGCCGCGGCGACGGCTTCAATCTCGGGCTGTAGCGATCGATCCTGTGCGGCTTCAGGCGGTGATGGCGGTGCTGAACCGACTTCAGGGTGCAGCGTCTCCACGAACCGGCGCGTCTCCTCGTCGGCGACGGAGAGCAGCGCTCGCCATTGCGTTGCATCCAGGCTTACGGCGGCAAGCACGGGCGCGGAGACGGCCAGGCGGTCCGAAGCGAAATATTCGAGGAGACCAAGCGGCAAAGGCCGTGCGGCGACCGCTCTAGCCGCCGCCGCCCGAAGCTCTTCATCGACTTGCGGCGCTTGCGCCCGGATGCTCTCGAGAGCCTGGGCAACGGTCGGACTGGAAACCATCGGCCCTGCCCGCGCGACGAGGTCGACGAGCTGACGCCAGCGCACCGCCTCATCATGGCGGTCGCCGGTTGGCTGGTTCAATACTGTCAGCAGTCGATCGTCGAAACGCACCTCGGGGCCCATCCTCCAGACGCACTGGGCAACAGCTCTATGCGAGCGTTTACCTTGCGCTAAGAAGGCACTGGTGAACTATCCCGAAACGGGACGGTTTGGGAGTGCAGTCCGGACCTGCAAAAAAGGTGGCGCCGGACAAGTGCCCGACGCCTTCTTTCTGATCAATTCGAACGCGGTAATTCAGCCTTGGCGCTGGACGTACACGAGCCAATACTTTGCGATCTCACCGAGTGAGCCACTGACCTTGGTCAGCGCGGCCGTCGCTCCGGCCTTGTCGCCTGCTTGCGCCAGACTTTCACCGCGACGAAGGTTGGAAAGGTTCGCATCCGCACCGGCAGCAGCCGCTTTTCCATAGAGCTCAGCGGCCTTCTGAAAATTCCCGGCACCGTAATAAGCGTCGCCAACCTTCAGATAAGCAGTCGGAATCTTGGCGGTTTGCTCGCGCGAGGTAAGCTCGGCGGCGGTTGGAGCGCCCTTGCCCTTGAGCGCCGACTGCATTTGCTGAACGATCGGGTCGCTCGCCTTGATCTTGCCGGAAGAGATTCCTTCGTCGAGCACGGCCTTGGCTTCTCCGTAGTTCGCTTGGTTCGCGGTTTCGGAGACATAGATGTTATAGTCGCCAGTGCCGCCCATCGACTTGGTCGCCCGGGCCAGCCGCAGGATATCGACCTGCGTGGCCGCGTCGGGCTGGCTCAGGTTACGATAGATTGCGAGCGCGTTGTGCCAGCTGTCCGGGCTCGGATAGGCGGCAATCCACTCACGCGTGACTTCCGGCGCGCTGGCAAGCTTGGAATCGTAAGCGATCCTGACGGTGCGCTTGTAGACGTCCTCACCCGGCTTCTGCCCAGCGGCGACCTTGGCCTGGATTGCGCGCTGGAAGAGCCCGACCGCATCGGCTGCGCGGCCCTGCGAGAAACGGGCCTCGCCGAGGTTCAGGAGTAAGTCGGTGTTCTGCGGATTGAGCGCCATACCCTTCTCGAAGGCTGCTGCCGCAGGATCGAACTGCTTCGCCTGATAGTAGGTGTTGCCCAAGGCCATGTAGAGCTGCGCAACATCGGCGGCACTTTCGTAGCCAGAACTGGCAATCACATCGATCGCCCTGGACATTGCGGCATTGTCCTTCGCCGCGAGCGCAGCCTTCAGCTCGAGCTGGCCAACCAGATAATGGTCTTCCTTCGTCGTCGCGACTGCCTGAGCGGCTGCAACCTTTGCGGGAATGTTCGCCGTGTCATTGGCGTCAACTGCTTTCTGAAGGTCGATGAGCGCCTTGAGCGCCTTGCTCGAGGGCTTCACTCCCCCCTTCGCCGGGGCGGTTGCCTGCTGACCCGTTTGGGACGTGGATGTCTGCGACGGGGTAGGCAGGGGTTGGGGCGCGGACGCGCCGTACGTTCCCCCCATTTGCGCGGCAGCAGGCGCGGCCGAGAGGCCGATAACGAGCGCAATCGCGGTGCTGCTGATGAGTTTCATGACTGAGTTCTCCTGTTCGGCGACGTCATGACGCCGGTCGTGAATTGCTGCGGCGAATTAGACCCGTAACTGCCTGAGGCCAAGCCGCATGTCAGGTTCGGCCTGAACACGCATTGAACTAATTGATTTCACGACCAAAACAACTGAAGTCGCACTCCAAAGGATAGCTGGCATTTCACGCGCGCGCGTACGCGCGCGGGGTGGCAATCGCCGGTTCGATGCACTAGGTAGGTGATGGGGGGCGGCATTCAGCATGCACCCCGCGTGTACCCTTAAGCGACAGGATTCTTCTTGGCCACCGAACCGCCGGTCGACGACCGCAACGAGAACAACAGCACTCCGCCCGGCGGAGGCGACCACGACATAGCGCCGATCTCGATCGTCGAAGAAATGAAGACCAGCTACCTCGATTACGCGATGAGCGTGATCGTGAGCCGCGCGCTTCCAGACGTACGCGACGGTCTGAAGCCGGTCCACCGCCGCATCCTCTTCGCCTGCCAGGAAGCGGGCTATGTCGCTGGAAGGCCTTATCGCAAGTCGAGCCGCATCGTCGGCGATGTCATGGGTAAGTATCACCCGCATGGCGATGCCGCGATCTACGATGCCCTGGCTCGCATGACGCAGCCATGGTCGATGCGCGTGTCGCTGATCGATGGACAGGGCAATTTCGGTTCGATGGACCCCGATCCGCCGGCTGCCATGCGTTACACGGAAGCACGGCTCGCCAAGGTCGCCAACTTCCTGCTCGGTGACATCGACCGCGACACGGTCGACTTCCAGCCCAACTACGACGCCTCGGAACGCGAGCCGCAGGTTCTCCCTGCGCGCTTTCCAAACCTGCTGGTCAACGGCGCCGGCGGCATCGCGGTCGGCATGGCCACCAATATCCCGCCGCACAACCTTGGCGAAGTGCTCGCAGCCTGCCGGGCATATATCGACGATCCCGCGATCAACTCCGAAGGCCTGATGGAGCATGTAAAGGGGCCCGACTTCCCAACCGGTGGCCTGATCCTCGGGCAAGCGGGTATCCGCGGTGCGTATACGGCGGGCCGCGGCTCGATCCTTTTGCGCTCCCGCCATCATGTAGAGGAAGGCCGTGGGGACCGCCGTTCGATCGTCCTGACCGAAATCCCCTATCAGGTCGGCAAGAATGGCCTGGTCGAGAAGATCGCGGAGGCCGCCAAGGACAAACGCATCGAGGGCGTTTCGGACATCCGCGATGAATCCAACCGCGAAGGCGTGCGCATCGTCATCGACCTGAAGCGGGATGCCACGCCCGAAGTCGTCCTCAACCAGCTGTGGCGGCACACGCCCGCACAATCGAGCTTCCCGGCCAACATGCTCGCAATTCGCGGCGGCCGCCCCGAAACGCTCGCGCTTCGCGACATCATCGAAAGCTTTGTCCGCTTCCGCGAGGAAGTGATTACGCGGCGCTCGAAGTTCGAGCTGCTGAAGGCCCGCGAACGCGCTCATATTCTGCTCGGCCTTGTTGTCGCGGTTACGAACCTTGACGAGGTTGTGAAACTCATCCGTGGCTCAGCCAGCCCCGCGGAAGCCCGCGAGAAGTTGCTCGCCCGGAAATGGCCAGGAGCCGAGATCCGTCCGTACATCGCTCTGGTTGAAGCAGTCGAGCCGCAGGGCAAGTCGGAAACCTATCAGCTGTCTGACGCCCAGGTGAAGGCGATCCTCGAGCTTCGCCTGCATCGCCTGACTGCGCTTGGGCGTGACGAGATCGGCAACGAACTAAAAGGGCTCGCCGAGTCCATCGGCGAATTGCTTGAAATTCTCGCCAATAGGGCCCGCCTCTACGAGGTCATGCGCCAGGAGTTCGACGAGGTCGAAGCGGAATTCGCGACGCCGCGCCTAAGCGAGCTGGCTCCCGCCGCCGACGGCATCGAGGACGAGGACCTGATCGAACGCGAAGACATGGTCATTACCGTGACCATGGAAGGCTACATCAAGCGCACTCCGCTGGCCGTCTTCCGCGAGCAGAAGCGCGGCGGCAAGGGCCGGGCCGGAATGGCGACCAAGGAAGAGGACGCGGTCACCACCCTATTCGTCACCTCGACCCACAATCCGGTGCTGTTCTTCTCCAATCTCGGCCGAGTCTATCGGATGAAGGTTTGGAAGCTACCAGAAGGTGGCCCGAACACGCGCGGCCGTCCGATGGTGAACCTCCTTCCCCTTGCCCAAGGCGAGACTATCTCGACCGTCCTTCCGCTTCCGGAAGATGAAACGGAATGGGGCGGCCTGCACATCATGTTCGCGACCGCGCATGGCACAGTCCGGCGCAACAGCATGGCCGCTTTCACCAACGTTCCGACCGCCGGCAAAATTGCCATGCGTTTCGGCACCGGCGCCGCGGAAGAAGCGGAAACCGACGACACGGACGAGCAGACCGACCTGACCGACAGGCTTATTGGTGTCGAGCTTCTGACTGAGGGCGACGACGTCCTGCTGGCCACACGGAACGGCAAGGCGATCCGCTTCATGGCTACTGACGTGCGGGAGTTTCAGTCGCGCACCTCGACCGGCGTTCGTGGAATCCGCCTCGCGGCAGGCGACGAGGTCATCTCAATGTCGATTCTCCACCGCGTCGGTACCAGCCAGGAGGAGCGTGAGGGCTATCTTCGCTTCGCCCCATGGAAGGGCGAGAAGGAAGGTGAGTGCTCCCTCTCCGCAGAGCGGATCGCGGAGCTCTCCGACAGAGAGCAGTTCATCCTAACCGTAACCGAGAACGGCTACGGCAAGCGCTCCTCGGCCTACGAGTATCGACGTACCAATCGCGGCGGCCAGGGGATCACCAACATCGACACCTCGGCGCGTAACGGCTGCGTCGTTGCGAGCTTCCCCGCCCTTCCCGGCGAACAGCTGATGCTGGTGACCGATCAGGGCAAAATGATCCGCACCACGGTAGGGGACATCCGGATTGCGGGCCGCAATACGATGGGCGTAACGATCTTCCGTGTCGCCGACGGCGAGCATGTCGTCAGCGTCGCGAAAATCGAGGAGAGCGGAGAGGAAGAGATCGAGCTCGAGGCCGGTGACGAGATCGCGCCGGAGGAAGGTGCAATCGTCGGCGAAAGCGAGCTTGAGAAGCCCGCCGATCCGGAGCAAGAATAGAAATCGGTCCGGCGCGGACTAACTGCGATAGACAGCGGAAACCGGGGCGGGCCGGGTCGCGTTCTCCTGAGCACTAGTTCGAGGAGTAATCGCCTTATGCCCCTTCCCCACAATGCGCTGGTCCTTGTCGCCGACGGCCGCAAGATGCTCTTTTTCCGAAATCATGGTGACGAAAACCAGATCGACCTGCGTACGGAAAGTCACGATGCAAGGCAGGATCGGAAGGAGCGGTACTTCCGCACAGATGCTCCGGGGACGGTGAAGCAAAGCTTTGGTTTTGGCCATTCCACCTATGAGGAGACGGACTTCCAACAGCAGGAGGAAGACCGCTGGATCAAGGATGCCGCAGAAGAGTTGAAGAAGCGCGCGCTACGCAACGATTTCGACGCGTTGGCGATCGTCGCTCCGCCCAAGGCGCTTGGCGTCCTGAAGAAAAGTCTCCACATCGAAGTCCAGAAGCGGATCGTCTGCGTCGCCAACAAGGAGATGAGCGGTCGTCCGATCCCTGACATCGAAATCCTGCTCAACGGACATACCCAGCCGGAAGAGCTGCCTGCGGTCTAAGCTTGGTGTGTATTACTAAGCTATAGCACCGCGTGCCAATAGTCGTCCGTTCGACAGTTCATCACACTGTTGATTCTACGTCATTTTCTGGTTTGGCACGCTTCTTGAGTTTGTCTCCGGCGCAGCACCCAGGCTGTAAAAAAAGGAGACAGAAAGATGTTGATGTCGACAGTGGTGGCGGTTGCGCTTGGACTCGCCCCGGTGAAGCAGGACGGCT
>JBEDUM010000054.1:0-6373 GCA_040414585.1 Sphingomicrobium sp.
TGCTCGTCGGGTGCCCGGTCAAGGCCAAGCGCGTCAGCGACATTTTGCTCGCCGAGTACGGCCTCTACGTCCAGCCGATCAATTTCCCGACGGTTCCGCGCGGCACCGAACGTCTACGGTTCACGCCCAGCCCGCACCATAGTGCGGACATGATGGATGTGCTGACAGAGGCGCTCGTCGAGATCTGGAGCCGCGAGGAGATCCGGCTCGCGGCCTAATCAGCTGCTGGAATCACCGTAAGCGCTTGCTAGCATTGGCTTGGCGATTCGTTTTGCAGGGGGCGGGATTGCTGAGTCTTTCGCTGAAGTGGCTTTACAGCCCTCCGGTACGGCTTCGCGCCGTACCCGACCGATGGGTGCCGGCGTTTCGGCTCTTGTGGCTGCTCTCGTTCATGCTGTCGGTCGCCGCAGTGGTCCTCGGAACGGTTTACGCGGTTCGTGAGACTTACGAGGTCCGGCCCGTCGTTCGGGCGCTCTCGCTCGATTACGACCTGCAAGATAACGGCCAGATTTCGATCAAGGCGGAATCCAGGCCGCACGCCAAATATCGGCTCGTTGCGATCGATGGCGTGCCGGTCGATCCGTACGTTCGAATTCCCGAGCTGGGGCGCCGCCTTCAGGCAGCGCGCGGTCCAATTGTCACGCTTGATCTTTCCGGCGAGGACGGAAAGCCGCTGAAGCTGCAGCAGAAGCGGAACACCGGCCGAGTCGACCCAACGGCAAGACACGAGCGCGATGTTCGCTTTGGAGCACGGTTGGCGTCCGGGCTTCTCGCCTGCGGTGTACTTCTGCTCTGCTCGATCCTGCTTGCGTGTCGCCGGCCGAGCGATCCCGTCGCATTGCTCTTCGCCTTCTCCTTCGCTGCATTGGCCGCGACGATCGATCCTCCGCTCTCCATGTGGATGGCCTATGGATGGCCTCCCGCCTACGACATTGTCTCCTCGGCATGGTTCTACCTGCTGCTGATCGCCCTTGCAGTGTTCCCGGACGGGATTTTCGTCCCCAAGCCCTACCGCTGGCTCATCATCACTGGAATTCCGTTGGCAATTTTCGTCTCGTTGCAGAATGTGAATTCGAACCTTCAGGTAGCGCTTGGCATTGGTTCTTTGCTGGCCGTGCTCGCCGGGCAAATCCGTCGATATCGCCGCCTCGATGCCGGGATCGAGCGGCAACAAATCAAATGGGCCGCATTCGGTTTTGCAGGCGGACTGCTGCTTATCGCCGCCGCCTTCATCCTCCTCCCCCTCCTGCCGGACGGCGCCAACGAGCAGAACATCATCCTCAACATGGTGGTGGTCCTGCTGTTTAGCCTTGGAATGGCGGTTCTACCGCTTGGCCTGCTGATCGCGCTGACGCGATTCCGCTTGTGGGAAGCCGATACGGTCATCACTCGATCCGCCGCTTATGCGATCGTGACGCTCATCGTAGGCGTTGTCTGGGCCGCAAGCTCCGACCTCGTAAAACTGGTTGTAGAGCAGGTGATGGGCCGGGAGAGCCAGGCAGGCGCGACCGCGGTCAGCGCCGTCATTGCCGCCGGTGTCTTCGCCCCCACACAGTCAGTTGTGCTGGGATGGACGAGGCGGCGTTTCGGCGGGCCGGTCGACCAGATGCGCGGCGCCTCGGCCCGGATGAAAAAGTGGGCACTTACGGAAACCCCCGTGGAGCTCGCGACGAGAGCGCTCGCAATCATCGACGATGTCATGCACCCCTCTGCATCGGCAATCCTGCTCGACACGGCGCTCAGCCGTGAGCTGGTCGCCGCCCGCAATGTTTCGTCCGCGGAAGACCCGGAGCTTGTCGAGAAGCTTAATCTGGCCGACGAGGAAAGCTCCGTCGGAACATTGCTGCTCGGGAGGCGGTCGGACGGGAATCGCTACAATCGGCAACAGCTTGAGGCGGTCGAAGAACTCATTCCCTCCCTTGCTGAGGCGCTCCGCGTGGCGCGCAGCCATCATTCCCGCGAAAGCGTGCTGCAGCAGCGGCTCGACGAAATGGCCGTGCGTCTCGCCCAGCTCGAGGGTGGATCTCCGAAGCCGGCTTAGCTCATGCTGTCCTACATCCCTGTCTGGCTGCTACGCTCCGGCAAATTCGCTCATCAGAGATAAAGTAACGGCAATGGCGCTGCACTGCGTGACTTTAGTGACTTTAAGCCTGCGCCCGGTGGCGCCGTGCGAAGTTCATCGCTAGGAATCGCTCATGCGCATCGTACTCACCGCCGACCATGCCGGAGTCGACCTAAAGGACGAGCTTGCGGCCTGGCTCGCGGAGCAGGGTCACAACGTCCTCGACCTCGGAACACACAGTCACGAAAGCGTGGACTATCCCCGCTTCGGTGCAATGCTTGCGGAGGCTCTCGCCGACGGACGCGCCGAGCGTGGCATTACGGTCTGTGGTTCTGGAATTGGCGTCGCAATCGCGGCCAATCGCAATCCCGCCTGTCGCTGCGCGCAAGTTGCGGAGCCTTTGTCGGCAACCCTTGCCCGCGAGCACAATGACGCCAATGCGATTGCGCTCGGCGCTCGCCTCATCGGTATCGAGATGGCGAAGGCTTGCGTTTCCGCCTTTCTCAACACCAATTTTGCCGGCGGGCGCCACCAGCGCCGCGTCGATCAACTCTCCCAGGAATTGCAGGACAGCAACTGATGGCCACTGCCGCCGACCTAGAGCATGATCAGACCTACCGCGTGCCGCATGGCTTCTTCACCAGCGGCCTGTCCGAGAACGACCCAGCAGTCGAAGATGCGATCCGTGCCGAGCTTCACCGAGAGCAGACGCAAATCGAACTGATCGCCTCGGAAAATATCGTCAGCAAGGCGGTGCTCGAGGCGCAGGGTTCGGTCCTGACCAACAAATATGCCGAGGGCTATCCGGGGCGGCGTTACTATCAGGGGTGCGCGCCGTCGGATGAGGTCGAGAACCTCGCGATCGAGCGCGCCAAGAAGCTGTTTCACTGCGGTTTTGCAAATGTCCAGCCACACTCGGGCGCCCAAGCGAACGGCGCAGTCATGCTGGCGCTCACGAAGCCCGGCGACACGATCATGGGCCTGAGCCTCGCCGCGGGCGGGCACCTCACCCACGGCGCACCGCCTGCCCAGTCGGGCAAATGGTTCAACGCCGTCCAGTACGGCGTCCGGCAAGACGATCATCTCGTCGATTTCGACGAGGTTGAGCGGCTGGCGAAAGAGCATAGACCGAAGCTGATCATCGCCGGCGGATCGGCCTATCCGCGGCACTTCGACTTCAAGCGCTTCCGCGAGATCTGCGACGAAGTAGGCGCCTTGTTCCTGGTCGATATGGCGCATTTCGCCGGACTCGTCGCTGCCGGCGAGCACCCCTCGCCGTTCGGCTATGCCGACGTGGTGACGACCACTACTCATAAGACGCTGCGCGGGCCGCGTGGTGGAATGGTCCTGACGGATGACGAGGCCATCGCAAAGAAGATCAATTCGGCGGTCTTCCCGGGACTTCAGGGCGGTCCGTTGATGCACGTGATCGCGGCCAAGGCCGTTGCATTTGGCGAGGCGCTCCAGCCCGAATTCAAAGCCTATGCCAAGGCTGTGATCGCCAACGCCAAGACGCTTGCCAACCGGCTCAAGGAGCGTGGAGCGGATCTCGTCGCAGGCGGCACCGACACCCATCTCGCTCTAGTCGACCTTCGCCCGCTCGGCCTTACCGGGAGGGACGCGGACGAAAGCCTCGAGCGCGCTGGCATCACCTGCAACAAGAATGGCGTTCCGTTCGACCCGCTGCCCCCGGTTCAGACCAGCGGCATCCGGGTCGGGTCACCGGCCGGCACCACTCGCGGGTTCGGTGAAGCCGAGTTCCGCGACATCGCCGACATGGTCGCCGATGTGCTTGATGGCCTCGCGGCGAACGGCATCGAGAACAACAGCGCGGTCGAGAGCCGGGTGAACGAGCGCGTGCGTGAGCTGTGTGCCCGCTTTCCGATTTACCAGGGATAGTCAGGCTTAGGGGATGCGCTGCCCGTTCTGCGCGCACGAAAATAGCCAGGTTAAGGATAGCCGGCCGAGCGAGGATGGCGCGGCGATCCGTCGCCGCCGCCAGTGCGAGGCGTGCGGCGCGCGCTTCACCACCTTCGAGCGCGTCCAGCTGCGCGATTTGACGGTCGTCAAGAAGAACGGCGAACGGGAGCCGTTCGATCGCGACAAGCTCGCTCGATCCATCGCTATCGCCTGCCGCAAGCGGGACGTGAGCCCAGATCGGATCGACCGGCTGGTGAGTTCAGTCCAACGCCAGCTAGAAACGCGCGGCGATGAGGTCCGAGCCGACGATATCGGCGAAGCCGTGATGGAGGGCCTGAAGGCCATCGACCACGTCGCCTACATACGCTTCGCCAGCGTCTACAAGGACTTCAGCGAACCCGGTGACTTCGCGGAAATCGCCGGCGAGGTCGGCGAGGAAGGTCGGCCTGAGCCTTCGCCGAATCCCAATCCGTCTCCGCCGGACCGGCTGCTTTGATCCGTCGAAATGCCAGTACGACAATTTCACCGGATCCTCAGAGTAGGCGAGTATCCCTCATATCCGCTCATCCTGAGGAGGGACTGAGCACGCGCAGCGTGTCGAAGGCCCGTCTCGAAGGACCTGCATGAGCTTTTGGACCTACATGCTCAGGTGCGTCGATGGCAGCTATTACGTCGGACACACCGACGATCTCGAGGGACGTATTGGAGCGCATCAATCGGGGCTGCTCGAAGGCTACACGCAGCAGCGTCGACCGGTGACCCTCGTGTGGTCCCAGGACTTCCCGGATCGTGACCAAGCATTCGCTGCCGAACGCCAGATCAAAGGCTGGAGCAGGGCCAAGAAGGAGGCGTTGATCCGAGACGATTGGCCGGCGATCCAGCGTCTCGCCAGTCGTTCGGCGGTCCTTCGAGGCGCGACTTCGACAAGCTCAGCCGCTCCTCGGGATGAGCGAAGGAAGGAGGTTTCGAACAAGCCCATCATTGTTCTCGTCCGCCCACAACTCGGGCAGAACATCGGCAAGGCAGCGCGGGCGATGCTCAACTTTGGGCTGACGGACATGCGCCTGGTCGCGCCCCGCGATGGCTGGCCCAATCCTGATGCGGGCCCGGCCGCGAGTGGCGCGGATGTCGTATTGGAGCGCGCTCAAGTCTTCGAGAGCGTGAAGGATGCGATCGCCGATTGCCCGCTGGTCTTTGCCTCGACGGTCCGCCGACGCGACTTGGTCATGCCCGTCGTAGATCCCGAAGAAATGGCTGACCGGATTGGGGCGGCGCCTGGTCGGTCGGCGGTCCTGTTTGGCCCGGAACGCTCAGGCCTCGAAACTGAGGAGGTCGCGCTCGCGAATGCGATCGTCACAGTCCCGATCAATCCCGAGTTCGCGTCGCTCAACCTCGCCCAGGCAGTCATCCTGCTTGCCTACGAATGGTCGAAGCGCACTGAATTGGCGCAGCCCCCAGCGAAGGAGCTCGAACCAGCTGCTTCCCATGGTGAGCTTGACGGCCTCGTCGCCCAACTGGACGAGGAGCTGGATGCCAAAGGCTATTTCCACCCGCCTTCGCGTACTCAGGCGACACGGAACACGATCCGCACCATCTTCACCAAGACCGGTTGGTCCTCTCGAGAGGTCAAAGCGGTCCGCGGCATCATCCGCGCTCTGGTCAACCCAGCAAGAAACCGTGGCAAAGCTTGACCTTGCGGCCATGCGCCCCTAGGTGCGCGCCTTCGCAATTGATCCCGCATGCCCGGTGAAGCGGTGATCGCGCAGGACGCAAGGTCCAGCGGTGCGGGTCCGGGCACACTAACGAAACGCGAATTGGAGAACGACAAGTGACGAAGCGCACCAGCGCCAAATACAAGCTCGACCGCCGCATGGGCGAGAACGTCTTCGGACGTCCCAAGAGCCCGGTGAACCGCCGTGAGTACGGCCCCGGCCAGCACGGCCAGCGCCGCAAGGGCAAGCTTTCCGACTATGGCGTGCAGCTGCGCGCCAAGCAGAAGCTCAAGGGCTATTACGGCGACATCACCGAGAAGCAGTTCAAGAAGAACTATGTCGAGGCGACCAGCATGAAGGGCGACGCTTCGCAGAACCTCATCGGCCTGCTCGAGCGCCGTCTCGACATGGTCGTCTATCGCGCCAAGTTCGCGCCGACGATCTGGGCCGCGCGACAGCTAGTCAGCCATGGCCACATCCGCGTCAACGGCGTGAAGTGCAACATCGCGTCCCGCAAGGTGAACGTCGGCGACGTCGTCGAGCTCGGCTCGAAGGCGCAGGAGATGGCGCTTGTCATCGAGGCGCAGAGCCTGGCCGAGCGTGACGTGCCCGACTACGTGGTTCCGGACGGCAACACGAAGATCACCTTCACTCGCGTGCCGAAGCTCGACGAAGTGCC
>JBEDUM010000055.1:0-8711 GCA_040414585.1 Sphingomicrobium sp.
TTCCTCGCTGACGGCGGAAGCCCGGTCGGTTACGTGCGACTCCAGTCGCCGCCCGCCGCCTGGAGCGCCGGCATGCCGCTCCTGGACACGGATGGACGGGTGCTGGGCATCGGAATCGCCGATCCCGCGGGCGCCATGATTCCGTCACCGATCGCAAGCGTGATTCTCGACGAGCTTATTCGGAACGACCTTTCGCCTTCGACGGACTTCGGTTTCAGGGCGATTGATTACGCCGCGCCATTCTCCACTCGGCTTGGCGACGTCCGCTCAGGTGCAGGAGTGGCGCTCGTTCAACCGAGATCCGCGGCTGATCGAGCCGGCTTGAAAGCCGGGGACATCGTCACCGCGGTCGATGATGTGCCTGTCTCCAGCGCGTCCGAGCTGAGCCGCGCGCTGGATGCCATTCCGGCCAAGGCCACGCTCACAGTCCAGAGGCGTTCCCAACAATTCAAAGCTGCAATTAAGCGGACGCCCAATGGATGAGCCGTTGGTAGTGTCTGCTTTCACCCATTGTAGACACTAGCCTTGACAACGATACCCACCGCATGAGGTGGGTTCTCTTGTTGCTGGTGCTGGCCCTTGCCGGTTGCAGCAGGAATACGTTCGAGGTCGATGACCCTAAGGGTCTTGTCCGCTCGGCGACGCTTCGGTTGTGTGGCTCAGAGACTCCGTTGGAGCGACATGGGAAATCGTTCGAGTTGAGTCAGCCGATCACATGCGAGGGCGATGGAGGGATAAGGCTGATCTACCAGGACGGCGGGCCGGCGCATTGCGTCGTCTCATATGCTACGTCCGACATGCCCCAGGACTTCCACTACAGGGCAGAACAATCATCATGCCAGCCGGTCAGCGTGGCGGCGCGTTAGGTCTCTTCCCACCCATTCCTGCCGCTAGCCAGATTGAGTCAGCTTTCGACCCATTCCTGCCATTGGCGCGCAGCTAAACCAGCAATCCCGGACTCGGGCCGCATCGGACGACCTATCGGAAGCTTAGTCGCTGATCCCGCCGAAATTGACGTCGGTCAGGGACTGCTTCTCGTCCTGGGATGATTTGGCTCTTTATGCGGTGGCACACGGCCAACAACCATAAGAGACTCTCCTTGCAGCGGAAGCCCGTGACAGTGCGAGGCCGGAATGGCCGTTGAGATCAACCAACGCGGCTTCGAGCATGCGAAACAGCTGATCAGCGAGGGCAGGGCAGTCGCGGACGAGCGCGACGACTGGAGCGAGCACCAGCCCTCGGCAGAAGACGAGAACAGGTTCATCGAGCGTCATGGGATGGCCGAATACGGCAAATGGCACCTTGGCATCGACGACGAGAAATCCGCCCGGACAAAGGCGCACTACAAATTCCCCTATGGTGATTTCAGCAAGGTGCATCGCTGCGCCCTGCTCGCTGCAGAAAGCAGGGCGGGCCAGTACAAGTATCGTGATATCGAGCTCGCCGCCGCCCATCTCCACGGCGCGATCGACGCGCTGACCCGCGCCGGTTGACAAGGGGCGCGCCACGACCGCTTTCGCGGTTGTGATCAATGTTACCGTGCCCCTTTGGCTCTGGGCGGGCGAGAACGGCAGCTGGCACTTTATCACCGTTTCCGACGTAACATGGCGCACTTCAGTGTTCCCTGTGAAGAGCGGCGGCGGAACGGTCAACGGCAACGTCCGCACCAGCGGAAGCTGGCTGCTGGCGGGCCTGGCGCTGACTCCCTCGGTTCCGGAACCAGCGACGTGGGCGACAATGCTGCTCGGCTTCGACGCAGTCGGCTTCGCTTTGCGGCGCGGCAAGAAACGGCCCCAAGTCCCACAAGTGGCTTAGCCGGTTATTCAGGCGCCGGATACTGACCATCGTCAGGGAAAAACTGTCGAATCTGCTCCAGGTAGGCCGCCCGTCGACCAACGTGAAAGATCGACCGATGAACCGTCCGAACATCCCATTGCTTGCGGCGACCGTGTCAGTCGCCCTGATCACTCCCTCGAACGTCGCAGCATCGGTTCTGCAAGCTCCCCCCAGGATGCAGATCATCGCGCCAGCCGATCCAAATGCGCCGCCCGTGGCGGTCGTGGAGCCGCCCGATCCCAATGCGCCGCGGGTCGCGGTCGTGCCGCCGACTCAGCCCGGCGCACCACCGACCTTTGCAATTCTGCCACCAAAGCCCGGCCTGCCTGCCGTCGCCGTGGTGCCAGCGACGGCTCCCGGGGCGCCGCCCGCGCTTGCGGTCATTCCGCCTAATCCTAATGCGCCGCCGGTTGCCGTCGTCCCGCCGCCCGGAGGCGAGGTTCGCGTCGTCATTCCGGTAGCGGCGGATTCCGTTGCAGCGCTTCCGGATTGCTCCTCGAAGGTACCGACGCATTGCGTCCTGAACAGAAAAAACCCCAACCGCTAGAACGCCGGGAGATGAGCGATATCGGAGCTCGTCGTCATCGCGTTCGACACGCCAGAGGAGGCAGATCGTCTTCTAACCCGGCTTGACGAACATGAACGCCATTCGAACATTGACCTCGATGATGCCGTGATCGCCGTTCGCAACTCCGTCGGACACGTGCGCCTCAAACAGTCAATCACCCCACGGAGCGAAACTCGACAGGGTTTGATTTCGGGAGCGCTGTTCGGAACGTTGATCGGCGCGCTCTTCCTTAATCCGCTCGCCGGACTTGTCGCTGGCAGCGTGATCGGCGGCGCGACGGGCGCGCTGACCGGCAGCCTGCTCGATTTCGAAATAAGTGACGATTTTGTTCGCGAGGTCGGCCGAAGCCTCAGGCCGAATAGCTCCGCACTGTTTTTACTCGTGCGCCGCATGAAGCCCGAAGAAGTCCTAAAGGAACTCCAAGGCTCTGGAGGCCACGTACTGCGGTCGACCTTGTCCCCAGCGCAGGAAGCGCGGCTCGAGGAGGCGCTGTCTCAGCATCGGGACGCAGAGCGTAGAAAGCAGTTGGCGGGCGTGCCAGGATGATCGCTTCTGCGACCACGCCGCAGACCGAGGTTGGGGTGCGCGTTCTCGCTCCACTCATCCGACTGGCAATCCGACCTGACCAGTGATCGTTGAATGTCCGCTTTCCCACCCAAAACAGACACTAGCGGCTTAGATCCGTTCCTGGCGGCTGTCGAACAATTGGAGCCTGGCACAAAGCAAGATCGTTCCCGATGGCGTGTTCCAGCTCGGGAGAGGCAATGACCCAATACCTGATCCTTTTTGCGATTATCTTCGGCGTAAATCTAATGCCAGCATTCGGTCCGCCTACCTGGTCGATCATCGCGCTTTATACGCTCAATTCAGACCTCAAAGTGCCTCTGCTCGTCATCGTTGGCGCCGCTGCTGCGGCACTTGGGAGATACCTGCTCGGTCACGGCACCCGGTTACTGGGTGCTCGCTTCCTGCCCGAGCGCATTCGATCCAACCTTGATGCTGCTCGCGAAGCACTCGAACGGCGCAAACGTCACGCCTTTCTTGCTCTCGGCTTGTTTGCGTTGTCACCAGTTCCTTCCGCACAGCTCTTCGAGGCGGCAGGCCTCACCGGAGTCCGGCTGCTACCGTTCACCGTCGCCTTCTTCGCCGGTCGCATCGTTTCTTATTCGATCTATGCCTACACCGCGAAGGGGATCCGGTCTTCGAGCCTTGGCGATGCATTCCGCCGTAGCCTTACCAACCCCATCGGGTTGGCAATTGAAATTGCCATGATTGCGTTGCTTGTCGTCTTGACCCAGGTTGACTGGCGAAAGCGGTTGGGTGCGCACGAGCCGATGCTGAGCCGTGCTCCGGGGTAATGAAGTCTGACAGCGCGCAGATTCACGCAAGGCGGCGCGTGGGTCATTCTCGTTGTGCAGCGTTTGCATGAGGTCGACATGATGGGCTTCTTCCTTGGTCTCGGCCATGCGAAGCTGGTGAGGCTCCCTGCAGTCGCGCAGGAGGATGAGGACTTCGAATGGAAAAAGCTTTTCGGCACGCGCCGCCATGATCACAAGGAGGGCGAGCTCTCAATCCTGAGCGCGAACCGCTCGTCGCTCGGGGTCTGCTTCGGCTAGCAGGTCGTTTGGCCGCTGCTGCTGCGGCGGGGGATGCGCTTCGGACTGCTGCAAGCTATGCCAGCGCTCAAAGCGGCGGTCCGGGACCAGCCACATGCAAGAAACCCCGACGTAGAGCGCAATGGCGATCCACGGCGAGATGAAGGCCGCCGGGACACCGAGGCCGTAGAGAAAGAAACTGACCCATTCCTTCTTGCGTGAGCCGACCACGGCTCGAATACGCGATTCGGTGCCTTCCGCGAGGATCAACTCGCGCTCTAGCCAGATGTAACCCGAAGCCGCCAGCACGGTCACGACTCCGTAAGCGGCAACCGGCTGCGAGGTGACTCCGGCAAGGCCGATCCAACGGATCACGAAGGGCATCAAGGTCAGCCAGAAGAGGAGGAACAGATTGGCCCAGAGGGCACGTCCGTTCACCCGGCTAGCAGTCGCCAGCATATGGTGGTGGTTCGTCCAGAAGATGCCGATGTTGATGTAGGCCAAAGCATAGGCGCCCAGTAGCGGTATCGCTGGCCTGATCGCATGCCAGTCGCGGCTGGCAGGGACACGCAGATCGAGCACCATGATCGTGATGGCGATTGCAAGTACCGCGTCGGTGAATGCCATTAGCCGATCTGTCTTCATGGCGAGCACCGGGTTGAAATCGACGGAGGCTGCAGGACGGAGAGGCGCGTCTCCACCACGTCAGTGCGACAGCAGAAGCGGACGCGAACTTTTCTCCAGCAACTCACGGGTCGCGCTGCCGAGCAGCATCTCGCGCAAACGATTGTGGCCGAACGCCCCCGCGACGATCACGCCGATCCCCATTTCCTCAGCACATTCGAGGATCACGTCGGCAACCGGCTCATCGTTCGACGGTCGCCAGTGGACTTCACTCTCGATTTCATGCTCCACGAGATATTCCTGGACCAGCGAGGCAGGATACTCACGGCTGTCTTCGTCGACCGCCAAAACGTGCACCGGCTGCATCGCTTCGAACATCGGCATCGCCCCGTGCACCGCATTTGCTGCCGGGACTGATCCGTTCCAGGCGATCAGCGCAGGCCGCTCGGGGATGAAGTTGGGGTTCCGCTGCCGAACCGCGAGGACCGGTGTGCGGGTATGTAGAGCGACGCTCGAGATCGGTGGGAATGAATCGTTCGCGCTCATGACGATCACGTCGGCGAAGCGAGAGCGCTCGATCAGGATGGTCGCCGGATCGCCGTAGAAGCGCAGCCAGGTCCAGTCGACGCCTGCTCCGTCGAGCCCCGCTTCGACGGTTTTCTGGAATTCGCGCGCCACTTGCTCTACGTCGATGAGACCTTCAGCTTCGGTCGTAGCGGTAGTCGGGTCCGGTGCCACGGGCAGGACGCCGAGGGTCTGGACGCAGGTGATATGGCCGCCATGCGCCTTCACCAGCGCCAGCGCCGCCTGAAGCCGGGATTCCTGCCCGCCGTCGGGGGCGACGTTCAGAAGGACCGAGATCATCCGGCCGTCTCGCGCGATGCGGCGGTGTTCGGGGCCGGGAGGGCCAAGGGATCCTTGAGCTTGACGATCTGCCGGTTTCCATCCCAATCGTCGATTGCGACCGCGACGAGCCCGCCGCTGCCATAATCGACCAAAATCTCGCGCGGACGCCGGATCAGATGGTCAAGCTCTTCAAGCGCGATCTCGATCAGATCGTCCTTCTCATCGTAGGTGATGCCGATCAGCGGAACCCATTCCGCCTCGATCTGGTCACCCAGGTCGAGCGACGTGACCTCGATTTCAGCCTGCTTTCCGATCAGGCTCTTCGTGAGATTATCGAAGAAGTCCGCCCATCGCGCCCGGTCGATCTTTTCCGCGGCCATCCATCAACCTTTCGCAACCGAATGCGCGGCTCTGGCCGATAGCTCGCGGATACACATTGACGCCTGTCAACGGCGGCGCGTGCTCCTGCGGTAGCAATGCAACTGTCCCAATTAGGGACATTCCCTATAGCGCAATCCACGGATAGAGCCGCCTTGCCGTCCATGCGATGGCGAGCTGCCGGGGGAAACCCTGAGACGCGTCATGCAGGAAACCCCCGAGTACGTCGAACTGTTTAGAACCCTGTTAAGTCCCGAAAATCCAGATAGCGAAGTTGAGGCGGCTGCAGCCATGATCGCGGCCGGGCGCGAGACGCGCTGGCGGAGGAACCAGACGTGCGACTCGGTGGTCGCTCGCGGCGCTGTGGCGTGCCTGCTCGCCGGGGGCGTCCGCAAATTTGCGCTCCGGCCAAGCGGTCAACGGCAGATCATCGATCTGAGTGTTGCCGGCGACTTCCTGGGATTTGCGCCTGCCGATCCTGCGTTCTTTCTGGAAGCCGTTTCAAATGGGACTCGGATAGCTTCGTTCACGAGCGAGCAGATCGGCACGCTCACTGCCCGCTTCGCGTCCATATCGGCACTGATTCAGAGCTGCCCTGCCGACGCGATCGGGCGGCTGGAGCATCATCTGCTCGTGCAAAGCCGAATTACGGCAAAGGAGAAGGTCGGCGCCTATCTGGCGGCAATGACCCGGCGGATGAAGGCCAGTCGCAACAATGCGATCGTGCTCCCCATTACCCGCTACGACATCGCCGATCATCTCGGAATTGCCGTCGAGACAGTGAGCCGCGCGATGACCACGCTTCGCCGCCGCGGCTCGATCGCACTCAGGACCCCGCGCGACGTCGAAATCCGGGATCGCTCGATGCTCCGCGACGATTAGGGATCACGAAGACCCAAATCTGCAACCGCTTCATTCACCGGCAAGTTCGGCAAGCACCGCCAAGCGGATCGCGTCGGCAAGATGCGGCGTTCCGAGGCGATGCAGCATCCGCGTCCGGTGAAGCTCGACGGTCCGCACGCTGATGTCGAGCTCGTGCGCGATTTTCTTGTGCGGCTCTCCCCGGACCAGGCCGTCAAGCACCTCCCGCTCGCGAGGCGTCAGGTCGGCAATCTTCCGGGCCGCTTCGGCGACCTCGCGGCGTGTTCCCGGAGTGGGCCCCTTCTGCCGATTTTCGATCGCTGCAAACAAGCCGCGCGACAGTTCCGACTGGAGAAGCTCCAGGCGTTCGCTGACCCGCTCGTGTGCTTTCGCCTCGGCATCGAGGCTTGCGCTCGCTTCCTGAAGCTCGCTGTCGCGCATCTCGATGACGAGCTCGAGACCATGTTCGATCATCTTCCGGTCGGTGATGTCGCGAGCTACTCCCAGGAACGACGCCGGCAGCCCGTCTTCGAACCGCATTTGGCCCCGGGTCGCAACCCAGCGCTCCACTCCATCAGCTCCAAGCACGCGATATTCGACGTCGTAAAGGCCATCGCCGGCCGGGTCGTAAGCTTGAGCGATCGCCGCCTTCACTCGCTCAAGGTCCTCCGGGTGAACGGAGTCCTGCCAGACCTGGTAAGTGACCTCAGTGTGCGGGGGCAGTCCCCACATGGTCCGGACCCTGTCGTCCCAGTGCAGGTGATCCTCGCCGTCGACGATTTCGACCGAATAGAGTCCCAGGCCGGCGAGTTCGACTGCTGATTTCAGCTTTTCCTCGCTCTTACGGAGCCGTTCATCGGCGCGCTTCTCGTTATCGACATCCTGCATGAAAACCGTCGCGCCGGTGATTGCTCCGGTCTCATCGCGAAACGGCGCTGAGCTGATCCGGTACCAATGCTCGCTTCGAGCCGGATCGGCATACAGGAAGTCGATGCCGGGGCTGACGATTTTTCCCTTGAGCGCTCGGGCGCCGGGATATTCATCGATTGGCAGCGGCCTTCCAGTCGCATCGAAGGACCGCCATTTCGCGCGTGAGGCGGGGTCATGCGACGGCAGAATACCGTCCCACAGCCTGGCAAGGGGCCCACCGCGCATCACGGCGGCACCGTCCTTGTCGAACAATCCGACGCCTCCCGGAAGCTGGTCCAGGATCGCCGAGAGCCTTTCCTGGTATTCGCGTAACGACTTCTCGCGTTCCTTGCGAGTGGTGATGTCGTAGCTGATGCCGATGATGCTGTCGGATCCGTCGTGGTGCGGGCGTCCGCGAATGGCAATCCAGCGCGTGTTCCCGCCCGGCAGATGGATTCGGAGTTCGAGCTGAATGTCCTCGCCCTGCTCAAGCGCGTCCTGGGCGCGCTGGATGCCTATTTCTTCCTCCTCGGGGTCCATGAATTTCCAATAGGCCTCGTTGGGCACGGGCCGCTCCTGGGGAGGCATTCCGAAGAACGCCTGATGCGTCGCATCCGCCTTGATGAGGTGCGTCTTCGAGTCCCATTCCCACGTTCCCATCCGCGCGCCTTCAAGTGCCAGGCGGAAGAATTGCTCGCTTTCGCGCAACCTCTGCTGTGCGCGGTGGGAACTCACGAGATCGGCTGCCTGAGCCGCGAACAGATCGGACAATTGCAATCGCGCTTCGTCTGGACGGTACGGCTCTCGGAACAAGGTAGTCAGCATGCCGAGCGGAAGCCCGGTCACCCGCTCCCTGAGGGGCGTGTATCTCACCCCCCGATAGCCGGTCGCTGCCGCGACCGCGAGATGGGGGGCATAGGGGGCGTGTTCCTTCACGTCCTCGATGATGACACTGTGCCCGGTGGTCATCGCGATGCCGCAGGCGGAGGCATCGTCCACTTCGGCGCAGCCGAAATGTTCGAGGAACTTCCGGCCGACCCCTCGGTGCGCGACGATCCGAAGCGTCCGTTGGTCAACGTTGTAAAGTTCGATGT
>JBEDUM010000056.1:0-8036 GCA_040414585.1 Sphingomicrobium sp.
AGGATATTGGCAGTTTCCACCCTGGCCCGCTCATGCGTCTGGCCGACGCGTGCAGCATTGGGGACCGGCGCTAAGCCGGCGATTATCGTATCAGAGGTCTTTGGTGCTGGGAGCACTACCGCGCATGGCAGAAAAGCTCAGCGAGGCGGAGCACCAGGCGGTTCTCGATGATTTCTATCCCTTTATCGAGCAAGGGGCAGAGCCGCCTGGCGGTTGGGTGCCAGACCCGAACTTACCTGGATCGCAAAAATGGGTGGACGAAGCTCGTTGGAGCACCCGACACGGGCCCGCGATCGTCCGGTGGAGCCTGGGAAGTGCATGCCGGATCGAATCAGCGCGCTACCCCGATGGGTCCCGTGGCGTGGCGGAACATAAACTTGATTTTGGCTGGCGTCGTCGCGCCTCGGACGGTCGACACTGGATTCACGGACGAGTCGATATTCAACCGACTGACGTTTCCTTCATCGATGGGACTCAGCCGGTTTACAGCCCTCCGGGGAACGATGGCGTCCCTAATCTGGAGGCGGATCTGGCGCGCGACACCGAATTTTTGCGAGAGATCCAGGACGAGCGGTTCGCGAACGCTGTGTATGTGGTTCTTCGGAACCGGACCCTCTACAAGGGTTCGGACGACAGGGCTTGGTCATGCGGCGATCGCCAAGCCGCCCGGTTGGTCAGGGATTTGCGAGGGCTTGGCGAAAGCTATCAAGACTGGTTCCCGTGGGGCGAGCTTGCCGGAGCCTATCCCGATGATCTGGCTGAGCACAGATCCCGGACCGAAAAAGCGATCGAGGAATACTCACGGCCGGTTCAATTCCAGGCGAACACGGCTTCTCTCGTGCCGGGTGCAGATATCGAAAAGATGCGCGCCGAATTCGCAAAACACGCCCCCGACATGGAGGAGAAGCGACGGAAAAGCCTGTCGTTCTTTCGCGCTTCCCTGGCCGCGCTTGACCAGAATGCGGACGTCTTTGCCGCCCTTCATCGGCATGTCACGCGGCTCGGTTGGCGCACAGAACGCGAGGAGGACCGGCGGCGTGCCAGGCGAAAGCACCTTGCGACAGCAGTTGCTGCGCTTTTAGAGATCAAAGCATTAGAATCGCGACCCGAGTGCCCGGCGCCCGACTGGGTCAAATCGCTGTGTCAAAGCAGTGGCCGGGCCTACGGCGTCGCCGGCACTGAACAGATGTCCGAAGAGGAGCGTGAGGTGGTGTTTGGGCGTGCGCGAAAGCGCCTCATCGCTCTTGCGACCAGCGGTCGTATTTCGAACGAGGAGTACGCGAGCCTGTCGGCGCAACTCGGGGGATACTAGGGGCGGCGGATTTCGAACCCCCAGAGCCGGTCACGCCGCGAAGGCCTTGTCGATACGGGCCTTCAATCAAGCCGTTTCTTCGTGGTGAGGCCGCTCGCCTTGTCCCACTCTTGCGGCGTCATCCTTTTCTCAGTCACGCCGAAGGTCCAGATGTGGCCTTCGGGGTCGCGGGCGCGATAGGTGCGGTCGCCGTAGAACTGCATCTTGGGCTCCTGCAGGATGTGCGCGCCCGCTTTGCGCGCGCGTTCGCAATGCGCCTCGATGTCTTCGCCTTCCGCGAGCTGGACGTGGATGGTCTGCGTGTTCTTGCCGGCGACGGATTTCGGACTCTTGTGATCGGCGCTCCACTCGTTGCCGACCATGACGACGGAATTGCCGAAGGTCATTTCCGAATGAGCGAGATTGCCATCGGCATCGAGAAGGACGAACAGCGGCTCAAACCCGAACGCCGCTTCGAGCCAGCGAAAGGCCGCTTTCGCATCTTGATAGCACACGGCGCTCGAAAGCCCTTTGGGCCGGTAGGGATCAGTCATGTCGGTTCCTCAAGCAGCGACGTGAAACCATATCCCCGCTGCGCAGGGCCAATGCCGTAAATTCCTACCGCTTCGTCCAGGGCAGAATAGTTTGAACGTGTGGCAGGAATGACACGCTGAAGTCCGCCCGGTTGGAGTATGTTTGGGACAGCCGAGCGGGGATCGGGGAAAAACCGCTGCGGCGTAGAGAGCCCCTGAAGACTACCGCTCCGGTATCGACTTCAGGGGCTCTCACCATTTCTCAACCCAAGCTCTGTGCGTCATAGGCACCTAGAAGCGATGGCACAGTTCATCGCCGTTTCTCTGTTGCGCCCATTTTTGTGTGCCGTTCGACTTTTCGCTGTCAGGCATAGCTTCTTCCTATTCGACTAAGTTGTGATTGCTGTCACAGACTCTCTGTTGGTTGCACCTTAAACCTGGCCACGAGACATCCAATCCGGGGGCCAGGAGCAGGACATGGCACGGAAAACAGAGAGACACATCATTGCGAGGTTCTTCGCAAAGCCCACCGCAAAGCGCCTGCTGGCAACGACCATCGCCGCTGTTTGTTTGGCCGTGGTTCCCATTTCTGGCGCGGCGGCCGACGTTCAACTCAGCGCGGCACGCGTCGCGGCCCTTAAAGAGTGCAGCCGTTTGGCCTCGCGATATCCGATCAACGACTGGGGCAACACCGAAAGCTATCTGTATCGGTCGTGCATGGCCCGACATGGTCAAAAGGAATAATCGGCCAAGCGCGTCACAGTGAAGGCGATTATCACAATGGAGGCCCGATCATGAAAAAGCTCGGCATGCTTGGGATCATCGCTGGTGCTGCAGTATTGACCACGATGCCCCTGTCGCTGCACTGGTCGCACAAGAATGTGGGGCTATCGCTCGACCGCGCCGAGGCGCAAATAGGACCGCCGCCGACTGCGACGAGCGTTGCCGGAGTGAGCCGACGGGTTCACCGGAGGGCCGATCGCCGCGCAGTTTACGGAACCGCCTCCGGCTATAACCCATATACCGACTGCGGCTACGTCCCTTACGGCTTCAGCTGGACCTCCCCTTGCGGCTACTACACCAGCACCTACGCCGCCCCTTACGGCTTCAGCTCCGCCGGGCCGTACAGCGATTACGGACCGTCCAGCTCCTACCGGCGGCCTTAACCGCTACTGTTTTGGCCACCGCGCCATCAGCGTGCGATGCAGCAGCGGCACATGTGCAATTCAGGCGCCGACCCCGATGAGGCGCACCGACTAACAATCACTTTGACAACGTCGAGCGTTGCGCTTCCGCGGCGAATTCGCCGTCGACGATTGCGTCGTACGGCACAATCTTGTTCGGATCGATGACGCCGCCGATGACCATCACCTCTTGCAGTTTAGCCAGGCCAGGCCGGCTGATCTGCGGCGTCTCCGAGAGGATGGGAGCGCCAGTCCCCCGGTAGCGTTTTATAACGTCGACAGTGATGTCGGGCGGCAGCCCTGGAAAATGCGGCGCCAGAGCGGCGGCGATCTGCGCGTCGGTCGCCGCCTTCATCCACGCTTGGGCGCGCGCGATTGCATTGGTGAACTTCTGCGCAACGTCGCGGTTCTTTTCGATCCAGCTCTTCCTGCTGAAGAAGTCGGTGTTCTCCGCTGCCCCAAGCTCCTTGCCGATCGAGGCCAGCACATGGATGCGGCCCGCGCGAGCCAGGTTCTCGGCGCTCGGTTCGTTGAAGATGCCAAAATCGCCGTCTCCCGACAGCCATGCGCCTTCCCGCGCCGGCGGGGCGATATTGGTAACGATGCTCTTGATGATTTCGGAATCGACACCCTTCTGCTTGAGAACGTATTCAAAAAACAGTTGCGGCGTGCTTCCCGGACGCCAGCCGATGATCCGCCGATTTTTCAGCTTATCCCACGCGAACGGTTCGACGTTTTCACGCGACACGAAGAAGAACCCGTCGGTACCGTTCACGCTGCAAAAGAGAACGGGCTTATCCGGGGTTTCGCTATTGTAGAGGTAGATCGCGACCTCCGGTCCTGCGAGGCCGAGATCGACCTGCCCGGAAAGGACCAGCGCACCGACCCGATCGCCCCCGTTGGCGGTGATGAGGTCGACCTCGAGTCCTTGGTCCCTAAAGAGACCTTGGTTGATCGCCACGTACATCGGCGCGAACAGCTGGGAGCGAACGACCTCGGCGACCTTGAGCTTTTGCAGGCTTTGCGCAGGTGCATGCGCTAGGGGAAGACCGAGGATTAGAACGAGGCCCCACACTAAGGTTGCACAACGCTTGAACATTTGGATGCTCCCAGCCTAGATCGACGGATTCTGCGCGAAGATCTCGATCATCAGCGGTCGGCTCTGCGGACCACTGGAGCCGCCCGGGCACGCCGAGACCGCGACAAGGCAATCCATCTCAGCAAACAACTCGACGTAATCGCCTCTTTTTGCATCCGACGGCAGGTAGAACGGCTTGCCCGCCTCGTTCAGCCCCGTCGTCATGAATATGTTGAACGGGTCGTGGACATGCTCTGGTCCAAGGCCAAATTCGGCGATCGCCTCGGCCAGGTTGTCGTTGCAGTTGCGGGCACCGACGCGCCCATACACCATTGCGTACATCCGGCTGTCGCAGCGGCAATAAAGAAGATCGTGCGAGCGGGCGCCAAACGGATGCGGCGGATGCTCCAGCGTGTCCGCGACCAGGGTCAGCATCGGCCGTACCCGCGGCGGTACGCTCCACAACCGATCGCCCACCTTGAGATGGCCACCATGAATGACGCGCGTGCGTCCGGACCAGAACTTTTCGTTCGTATCGTGCAGATTGAACACGATCATATCCGCGACTTGCGGTCCCTCGACGCAGGACACGCGAACAATCCTCCCCGCCGTCAGCGGGAATGCTCTGCCGGTGGGCGCCGGAATGATGAAGCTCTGCGCAAGTTGCCGCGCCTCGCCACGCGCCGTTTCCGCGTAGCGCGAGCCGGTGAGCGCCGCGTCGCGCGGAAAGCCTTGGACTCCGGCCATCGAGGGCGGGGGATCGTTCTCCATTGAAAGCCCTCTTCGAGCATGGTCGGCACGTTCGCGTTGCCTCTGGGCAAATCGCGAGCGCCGCGACCAGGGACAGTTCGAAATACTGCGATGCGCGCCATTACGCGTCAATGATCACAAGAATGGCGACCGCCGGCTGCTTGGTCATTTGCGCCGCATCCGGCGTGCGATGGAGCAGCGCGAGCAATTCGGCACGCGTAAAATGGAGCGACGATTCCAGTCCCCTCCAATTTTGCCTCAGCGAAATGAACTTTTGCCGCCTCGAAAGGTTACCACGGGGCGGAGGCATGAGGCACATGCGATCGGGATCGGCTATCGCTTTGCTATGCTGCATGATGCTGGCCGCGTCAGTCTCTGGGTCGGCGCAACCTTCCAGCCCATTGCAGCCGCCATCCGCATTCGCGTCGATCACCGAGCCCGCCGTGCGCTCACGTGCCATATTTGCCGAGATGGCCAAGGTGCTGATGCATCCACGATGCATGAACTGTCATCCAGCGACCAATCGTCTATTGCAGGGCAATGACCAGCATCCGCACCAGCCGCTGGCGACGCGGGACACCACGTGCGTGACCTGCCACACCGACCGGAACTTCACGCTTCACGAGCAGGCATCGTATCGCAGCATTCCGGGCCATCCGCGCTGGATGGCCGCCCCGATCGAGATGGCATGGGAGGGCAAGTCCGTGGGCGAGATTTGTCGCCAGATCAAGGACCCCGACCGCAATGGCGGTCGTAACCTCTCGCTGTTGCACGAGCACTTGGCGCACGACGATCTGGTCGCATGGGGTTGGCAGCCGGGCGCCGGACGCGACCCCGCCCCTGGCTCGCAGGCGCTGCTCGGCGAATTGGCCCAAGCGTGGATCGACACTGGCGCAGTGTGCCCGTAGGTCGGACTGCCGCGCGGCGTAATCGCGAGCTTCGAGCGTTTCTAGTTAGTATTTAGAGCGACGTGGGCACCGCGGTATTTTCCCCATCAGCTAACAACGACTCCAAAAGTGGTGCGCATCTGCGCCGCGCCCGACGGCGTGATCGTGACGGCGCGGCTGTCGCGACGGCGCGCGATCCAGCCCCGGTCGAGGCAAAAGCGCATCAGGCAGGCGCCCACATGCCCGGCGAGATGGTAGCGCCGTTCTGTCCAGTCGAGGCAGGGCCGGCAGAAGACGCGGCGGCTCTTCGCGTTCGCCGTCAGATTGAGACCGAGCTCGGAAAAGAACGTGAGACCCGCGGCCGTCACCTCGCCGCCGTCGTGGTCGAGCGCGACGCAGCCGCGCTGCGTCAGCGCGTCGGCCAGCCCCACGCCGAGCCGGCCGGCAAGGTGATCGTAGCAGGTGCGCGCCATGCGCAGGCCCTCGTCACAGCGTGCGAGCGGCCGGTCACGCCGCGGCCCATGCGCGGAGACCGCCATCACGGATTCGAGCATCTGCGCCACGAGCGGCGAAGCGAGCCGGTAGTAACGATGACGCCCCTGCTTCTCGACCTCGAGCAGATGCGCCTCGGCGAGCTTGCCGAGATGCGAGCTCGTGGTCTGCGGTGAAACGCCGGCCGCATAGGCGAGCTCGGAGGCCGTGAGTGGGCGCTGGTCGAGCAGCGCTGCGAGGATATTTGCGCGCGCGGGATCGCCTACCAGGTTGGCGACCTCGGCAATATGCAATCCGGCGCCCATTCGAACCTCCTGATCTGAACCTCACGCTTCCTTTGAATGTAACACACGGTGGTCCGGATCGTTGCAATGACGGTTCGATCGCGGTCGAACAGTCCGCGCGCGACCTTCGTCCGCTCGCGGCGTTATCCTGACGCAAAATTCTCCGTGCCGGAAATTCTTCGCGAAAAGAGGACCGACATGCTCAAAGCCAATGTGCCGAAGCTCGATCCCCGCGAGCAACACTTCTGGATTGCGGGCCCGCGCGCCGAAATGCAGCTCTTCCTTCGCCGCCTCCCGGCGGCGCAGCCCGCGCCGAAGGATCGCATCGTGCTCTACATGCATGGCGGCACGTTTTCGTCGGCGCTGTCGATCGCGCATCGGCTCGATGGGCAGTCGTGGCGCGACGTGCTGTGTGCCGCGGGGTTCGATGTCTGGGCGTTCGACTGCTACGGCTTCGGCGCGTCCGACCGCTATCCCGAGATGGGCGAGCCGGCTGCGAACAATCCGTCGCTCTGCCGCGCCTCGGAAGCCGCGGAGCAACTCGCCGCGGCGGTGCAGTTCATCCTCGAGCAGCAGGAGGTGCCGCGGCTCTCGATCATCGCGCATTCATGGGGCAGCATTCCGGTCGGGCGCTTTGCCGGCGCGCATCCCGCGCTGGTCGATCGTCTTGTGCTGTTCGGTCCGGTCGCGAGGCGTCCGCCACGGCGCTACGAAAAGCCGTCAAGCGCGCCGGCCTGGCAGATCGTGACGCTCGAGGCGCAATGGGCGCGGTTTACCGAAGACGTTCCTCGCCACGAGCCGCCGGTGCTTTCGCGCGCGCATTTCGAGGCGTGGGGCGAGCGCTACCTTGACAGCGATCCCGACAGCCGCCGCCACGATCCAGTCGGCGTCAAGGTCCCAACCGGGCCGTTCAATGACATCATTCATGCCTGGCATGGCGAGCTTGCCTACGAGCCGGCGCTCGTACAGGCGCCGGTCGCGATCATTCGCGGCGAGTGGGACGGCGTGATCCCGGACGAGGACGCGCGCTGGCTGTTCGATGCGTTCACGGCTGCGCCGATCAGGCGCGACGTCAAGATCGGGCGCGCGACGCACCTGATGCATCTCGAGGCAATGCGCTATGCGCTCTACCGCGAGAGCATCGGCTTCTTGCTCGGCGGCGACCACCCGCCCATCCGGCAGTCCACGAGGGTGCGCTGAGGCGCCCATGCGCCGGTGCACTGCCGGACCGGGCATCGGGAGGCAGGAACGGAACGACAGGAGAGGTGAGCGATGTTTGCAGTGATCTTCGAAGTGCAGCCGAAGGCGGACAAGTTCAAAGACTATCTCGATCTCGCCAAGTTTCTGAAGCCCAAGCTCGAGGCGATCGATGGTTTCATCGACAACGAGCGCTTCGAGAGTAAGCGCACCACGGGTCGCGTCCTGTCGCTCTCGACCTGGGCGGATGAGAAGGCGGTGATCCGCTGGCGCACCGAGCGCGAGCATCATGGCGTGCAGGCAAAGGGCCGTTTCGAGGTGTTCGAGGACTATCACCTGC
>JBEDUM010000057.1:0-19092 GCA_040414585.1 Sphingomicrobium sp.
CTACCCAAGCTCCGCTCCCGAGGCATCACCATCCGCGTCTGATCGAGGCGGCGATGGCGCTCAATGAGAACCGGCTCGACATCGCCGAGCGGATCCTGAAGCCGCACCTCAAGGAGGACCCGTTCGACGCAAAGGCCATCCGCATGCTCGCCGAGCTCGCCGCGCGGATCGGGCGATTGAGAGATTCCGAGAATTTATTGCGGCGCGCGATCGAGCTTGCACCGAGTTGGACGGCAGCGAAGGCGAATCTCGCGATGCTGCTGGGTCGCATGGGCCGGCCGGCCGAGGCGATCGGGCTGCTCGACGAGATTTTCGCCGAGGAACCCCAAGAGCTTGGGCATTGGAACCTGAAGGCAGCGACGCTTGGCCGCCTTGGGAATTTCGAAGAAGGCATCAAGATCTACGAGGACGTGCTCGCACGCAGCCCGAATCGCCCCGGCGTGTGGGTCAGTTACGGCCACATGCTCAAGACTGTCGGACACCTGGCGCAAGGCATCGACGCCTACCGCAAGGCGATCGCCCTCAAGCCGGTGTTCGGTGAAGCTTGGTGGAGTTTGGCCAATCTCAAGACGGTGAAGTTCGACGAGGCTGACCTCGAGGCCATGCAGGCTGCGCTCGAGACATCGGGGCTAAGCGACGAGGACCGCCTACATCTCGACTTTGCCCTTGGGAAAGCGATGCACGATGCAGGCTCGATCGATGAAGCCTTTACCTACTATTCAAGGGGGAACGCACTGCGGCTGAAGATGCGTCCATATCGCGCTGATTCGGTGACAAAAGTCGTCGACCGCAGCATTGAAAAATTCACGGGAAAAGCTTTTGCCGAACGGCAGGGCGGATGTGACGCACCTGATCCCATCTTCATCGTCAGCCTGCCGCGCTCAGGCTCGACGCTCCTCGAGCAGATTCTCTCCAGCCACAGCTTGGTGGAGGGAACGACCGAGCTTCAGGATATTCCGGCTCTTTCACGCAAGTTCGGCGCTTATCCCAAGGACGTGCTCGCGCTGGATGCGGCGGCCCGGCGCGACCTCGGCGAGGAATATTTGAAGCGGGCGAGCGTGCAGCGCCGAACCGGCAAGCCCTTCTTCATCGACAAGCTGCCCAACAACTGGCTGTATGTGCCATTCATTCAACTGATCCTGCCCAACGCGAAGATCATCGACGCCCGGCGCCATCCCCTGAGCTGCTGCTTTTCCAATTTCCGTCAGCATTTCGCGCATGGGCAGGACTACACCTACGACCTTGAATCCCTGGGCCAATATTATTCCGACTACGTCCGCCTGATGGCGCATGTCGACGCGGTGCTTCCCGGCCGCGTCCACCGGGTGATCTACGAGCGGATGGTGGAGGACACCGAAAACGAGATTCGCGTGCTCCTCGACTATTGCGGCCTAGAGTTCGAACCGCAGGTGCTGGAGTTCTACAAGACGCAGCGAGCCGTGCGCACCCCGAGTTCGGAGCAGGTGCGCCGGCCGATTTACCGTGAGGCGACCGAGGAGTGGCGCCGGTACGAAAAGCACCTCGGCCCGCTCAAGGCTGTTCTGGGGCCCGTCCTCGACGCATATCCGGACGCTTCCGCGTCCTAAACGCAACGGTTCCGGAATAATCGGCTTACGTTTGCAGAGGAGCCGTTGACAATCTGCAACGGCTCTGCCGCAATGCCGTCATCCAGCCGAATGGGGGCATTCGCAATGACTGATCATACGTGCCGCGCGTTGACGCTTGGACTTCTTGCTTCGACTGCTCTCGCGTCTCCGGCATTGGCGCAGAATGTGCCGCCCGGAACGGCGACGCAGCCGCGGACGACTGGCCAATCGCCGGCGCCTGGAACCAATGCGACCGATGTGACGGCGCCTCCGCCGAAGGTTGAGCAGGCGACGCAGGGGCGAGCTCCTGAACCCAATGAAATCATCATCACGGCCACGAAGCGCGAGGAGAATCTGCAGAATGTGCCGATCGCCGTCACGGTGCTGGGCACGCGCAAGCTCGATCAGCTAAACATCTCGAACTTCGAGCAATATACGAAGCAGCTCCCGTCGGTCAGTTTCCAGAATTTCGGGGCTCCCGGCTACACAGTCGTCTACATGCGCGGCATCGCGACTGGCGGTGACGGCAACCACTCAGGCTCACTGCCGTCGGTCGGCAGCTATCTCGATGAGCAGCCGATCACGACGATCGGCGGAACGCTCGACGTGCATATCTACGATATCGCGCGCATCGAGAGCCTCGCAGGGCCGCAGGGCACCCTTTACGGCGCGTCCAGCCAAGCAGGCACGATCCGGATCATCACCAACAAGCCCGAGCTCGGAAAGATCTACGGGCGAGTCGATGGCGAGCTGAATACCGTCGCACATGGCGGCATTGGCGGTAAGGCCGAAGGCATGATCAACCTGCCAATCGGACGCAATATCGCGTTCCGCGCAGTCGCCTTCTACCAGCATGACGCCGGGTACATCGACAATGTCTTTGGCCAAGTTACCTTGTGCGGCGATCCGGTTTTTGCCCAGAATCCGTCTCCGCCTCCGCCCCAAATCATCGTGGGCTGCGTCCACAACGGCATCCATTTCGACAATAGCAAATTTGTCAAAAAGAACTTCAATGACGCCGACACTTACGGCGGGCGAGCCGCGCTGAAGATCGATCTGGACGACAATTGGACTGTCACTCCGACCTTCATGTACCAGAATTCGAAGGCGCACGGCGTGTTCTGGATGGATAAGGGCCAGGGCGATCTGAACACGGTCCGGTTCCAGAACGAAATCTCGAAGGATCGGTTCTGGCAGGCCGCGTTGACGGTCGAAGGCAAGATCGCGAACTTCTTCGATGTCACTTATGCGGGCGCCTACATGGACCGGCCGCGGTTCTCGACGAGCGATTATACCGACTACACGGTGGCCTACGACAATACGTACGAAGCTTCCGGTGGATTAGCGAACTACCAATACTACCGCGACAATGCGGGCAATATCATCAATCCGCGCCAGCACATCACGGCTAGCGATCATTTCCAGAAGATGAGCCACGAGCTTCGCGTCGCGACCCCCGCGGACAAGCCGATCAGAGCGCTCGTCGGCGCCTTTTACCAGGACCAGAAGAATCACATCTTCCAGGACTATCTGGTTGACAATCTAGCGACTGGCCTGTCGGTGACAGGCTATCCGGGAACCCTCTGGCTGACGAACCAGCGCCGCGAGGACAAGGACTATGCACTTTTCGGCGAAGCGAACTGGGATGTTACCCACAATATCACGCTGACGGGCGGCATCCGTTTTTATAAGTTTGACAACACTCTCTATGGCTTCGCCGGCTTTGGCCCCAAACCCAATCCAGTCGATTCTCATACCGGTGAGGACCGATGCCTCACCGTGAACGGCTTGCCGGCCTACCAGGACCCGGGCGCTCCGCTTGCGCCCGGCACCAGCGGGTTGAACATACCCTGCTATGATGTGGCCGACATCGGCCACAGTGTGAACAACCCCGCGGCGAACGGGAATGCAATCCCGCGCAGAAGCAAGGGCTCTGGACACATCCATCGCCTGAACGTCCAGTGGAAGCCGGAACAAAATCTGATGTTCTACGCGACCTGGTCGAGGGGCTTCCGACCGGGCGGCATCAACCGGCAGCCTGAGACGCCGCCATATGCGCCGGACTTCCTGACCAATTACGAAGCGGGCTGGAAAACTACATTCCTCGGCAATCGCCTGCGCTGGAACGGTGCGATTTACCACCAGAAGTGGGAGGGCGTGCAGTTCAGCTATCTCGGCCCTAACAGCCTCACCGTGATCCAAAACGGGCGCAATGCGATCGTGAACGGCATCGAGACCGACCTCAACTATATTCAGGGCGGGTTGTCCCTTACGGTCGCCGCGGCTTATACCGATGCCAAGACGAAGGGGAACATCTGTCACGCCGCGCTTGTCGTCGATCCGACCCCGGATTGCAGCGCCCTGTTGGATGATAACGGCACTCCCAACGACCCAAGCGACGATACGTTCGACCATATCGTTGTGCCGTCGGGCACGCGCCTTCCTATCACGCCCAAGTTCAAGGCCAGCGCCACCGCGCGTTACACCTGGCCTGTTTGGACAGGTCATGCGCACGTTCAGGGCGTGCTTGCTTACCAAGGCTCGGCGCCGTCCGATCTCGACCCATTGAAGAATGACCTGATCGGCAAGATCCGTGGCGCGACGCTCGTCGATTTGTTCGCGGGTTATGACTGGGGCGACTACAGCCTTGAGCTGTTCACTACGAACGTCTTCGACACGCGCAACGAATTGTCGCGCCTCGTGGTGTGCAGCATCTGCACGCAGGTGAAGATCATTCCAGGGCGCCCGCGCACCATCGGCCTACGCGCCGGAATGAAGTTCTAGGCTTGCAAAAAGCGCGGCGTGCAACGCGCCGCGCTCCTTGCGATTTCAAGCGAGCATGAGCGTTCGCGCGTGTTACTCAATCACGATCATCGCGCTTGCAGCGCTGTGGCTCGCGATGTTGTTGTTCGGCGAAGGTCCGCTCGACCGCAGCATCTATATGGCGCTGTATGCCGGCCATCGCCCAACATTGCTCATTATCGCCAGGGTCCTGACGTTCCTGGGAGAGCCGACGGTGCTGGTGTCGGCCGGATTTTTCGTCGCGGCGTGGCTGTGGTGGCGGAAGCATCATCGCCTTGCCCTCGCGCTCCTGTTGATCGTGCTCATCGGCCGCGGACTCTCGGAATTGCAGAAATTTTGGATCGCGAGGGCGCGGCCCGACATGGAGCCGCATCTTGTGATCGTGCAGACGTCCTCCTTCCCGAGCGGTCACGCGGCCAGCTCGATGATCTTCTATTTGACGCTGGCGCTAGCGCTGACCGCCGGCACGCGGTGGCAGCTTGTGGCGACTGCGGGCGCGATCCTTTTGTCGCTGCTCATCGGCACGAGCCGCGTGATGCTCGGCGTGCACTGGCCGAGTGATGTGATCGGCGGCTGGGCATTCGGGATGCTTTGGGTGCTGGTCACCCTTCGTCTGTCGGAGCGGCTGGTCCGCCCCAATTCCGCTTCGGACGCCGATCAGCTATAACCGGGCGGGGCAATGGGGGAGGACCACATGACCCGCACGAGACCGTTCACTTTACTTGCCGCGATCATCTTCGGCCTGATGGCGCTGGTGCATCTCTACCGGCTGTTGATCCATCCGTTCCCGGTGATGGTCGGCCATCATGAGATCAATCAAACGATCAGCATCGTCGCGGTGGTGATCACGGCATTACTGTCGTTCATGCTGTTTCGAGAGAGCCGCGCGCCTTGAAGCCACCCGTTAAACGTTGAAGCGGAAGAGCATCACGTCGCCGTCCTGGACGACATAGTCCTTGCCTTCGGAGCGAAGCTTGCCCGCATCGCGGGCGGCCGTTTCGCCGCCCAATTTGACGTAATCGGCGTAGGCGATCGTCTCGGCGCGGATGAATCCGCGTTCGAAGTCCGTGTGGATCTCGCCCGCGGCTTCCGGCGCTCTCGCGCCGCGATGGACGGTCCACGCGCGCGCTTCCTTTGGTCCTGCGGTGTAGAAGGTAATCAGGCCAAGGAGCTCATATGCCGCATGGATCATTCGGTTGAGACCGGTTTCATGCAACCCGAGATCGGAGAGGAATGCATCGCGCTCTTCCGGCGCCAGAGTAGCGATATCCGCCTCGATCGCCGCGGAAATGACCACCGCCTTCGCGCCCTCCGAGGCCGCCTTCTCGAACACCCGCGCTGACAGGGCATTGCCCGCGGCCGCATCGCCTTCGTCCACGTTGCACACGTAAAGCACGGGTTTGGCCGTCAGCAGTTGGGCGCGTTGAAGCGACTTTGCCTCTTCCACGTCCTTCGGCTGCGTCAAGCGCGCAGGCTTTGACGCACGCAGCAGGTCGAGAGCCTGGCTGAGCACGCTCGCTTCGATCCTCGCTTCCTTGTCGCCCTGCTGCGCCTTCTTGACGAGGTTGGGTACGCGCCGCTCCAGGCTCTCGAGATCGGCGAGCATCAGCTCGGTTTCGACAGTCTCCGCGTCAGCGATCGGATCCACTCGACCTTCGACATGCGTGACGTCGCCGCCTTCGAAGCAGCGGAGGACGTGGACGATTGCATCCACCTCGCGGATGTTGGCTAGGAATTGATTGCCGAGCCCTTCGCCCTTCGACGCGCCTCGAACCAGGCCGGCGATGTCGACGAATTCGATCTGCGTCTCGACCTCCTGCGCCGAGCCCGCGATCTTCCTGATCTCGTCGAGCCTTTTGTCCGGAACCGCGACGCGACCGACGTTCGGTTCGATCGTGCAGAAGGGATAGTTCGCGGCCTGTGCCGCGGCGGTTTCGGTCAAGGCATTGAAAAGCGTCGATTTGCCAACGTTCGGCAGGCCAACGATGCCGCAGCGGAAGCCCATGATTTTCCTGATAGGTGAGGGGAGTTGCCGCCCTTTAGGCGAAGTTGAAGCTGATGCTCAACGGTTAGGCGGCTTCGGCAGGCGGCGAATCCAGTTTTTCCAATTTGCTCAGCAGTTGGCGCAAACCGTCCTTGCGATCTTTCACCAGGTCCGCGAGCGAATAGCCGTCGAGCACGGCCATGAATGCACGGCGCGCCTCATGCAGGGCAGCGGTCAGCGCACAGGCCGGCGCGATCACGCAGGACCCGCAATCGACGAGGTCGAAGGTCCCTTCGGTATGGCGAACGACATCGCCGACGCTGATCTCCGTTGCGGGACGGGCCAGGCGGACGCCGCCGCTGCGCCCGCGCACGGCATCTAGGAAGCCCTCCTTTCTGAGATCGTGAACCACCTTCATCAGGTGGTTGTGGGAGATGCGATAGGTGCGCGCGATCTCACTGATCGAAGCGAGACGATCTGGGCGCGCGGCAAGGTGCATGAGCACCCTCAACGCATAGTCCGTATAGCTTTTGAGCCGCATCCCGATCCGCCGAAAAATTATACATGTATACATATTGCATGATTTGTTCGATCTGAATAGATGCGCCTAGGATACATGATTTAGCGAGTCGGGGAGGCAACAGGAATGAGGCACCAGGAACTCAGGAATCCCGAGGCGTATGAAGTCGTCGAGCCTCCTGTTGCCGAAGCAAGCAAGGCTCGGCCGCAACCGGAGCCAGCAGTTCCGGACATGCCGAAAGCGGCAGGCACTTTGATGATCGCGGCCTACGCGGCACTGATGGGTGCCTTCGTCGTCACCATCCATGGCGCGCGGGCGGATTTCGCCATGCTCATCGGCGCCTTCTATCTCGCCATGTTCTTCGCCATTCCCGCGGTTTTCCTCGGCGTGGAGCAGGATAGCGCACGGCGACCGGACTTTTTCGAATTCCTCGAAAGAGGCGTGGACACGGCAACCGGCCGAATCAGCGGCGGCGGCGCTCTCGTGCAGATGCTCATCGTGCCCGTGCTGCTGGCTTTCGCGATTCTGGCAATGGGCATCACCTACCTGCTGGTGTGATGGAGTAACGATGATCGAGGAGCATCTCGAAGTCCTAGTTGACCGCTTCTACGCGAAAGTGCGCGAAGACGCGGTCCTTGGACCGATCTTCAATGGCGCCATCGCCGACTGGCCCGAGCATCTCGAAAAGCTCCGCGCCTTCTGGTCGTCCGTCATGCTGACCAGCGGCCGCTACAAGGGCAACCCGATGGTCGCGCACCTCAAGCACCGTGACGCGATCCGACTGCCGATGTTCGAGCGCTGGCTCGAGCTGTGGCGGGAGACGGCTCGCGAGACGCTCGATGAAGCAGGCGCCGCCGGTGTGATCGCCAAGGCCGAACGCATGGCTGAAAGCCTGCGGCTCGGCATGTTCTTCAGCTTCGAGAACCGCGGCAGAGTCGCCGCCTAATGGAGAGTGGAATGAGTGCTCCAATTGTCGATCTAAGCGTTCATCACGCGCCCAAAGGCGCTTCCGACCGGATCGCTTATAGTTTCACTAGGGCGCTCCGCTTCTGCGCCGACACCTTCTTCGCCAAGCGCTACGGACATCGTGCAATTGTGCTCGAAACGGTTGCGGCCGTCCCGGGGATGGTCGGCGCGACGATCAATCATCTGAAGTGCCTGCGACGCATGTGCGACGACAAGGGATGGATCCGGACTCTGATGGACGAGGCGGAGAATGAGCGGATGCACCTCATGACCTTCATCGAGGTGGCCAAGCCGACCCTGTTCGAGCGCCTTGTGATCCTCGGCGTGCAATGGGTCTTCTATCTCGCCTTCTTCGGGCTTTACCTGATATCCTCCAAAACCGCGCACCGTATCGTGGGCTATTTCGAGGAGGAAGCGGTGCTGAGCTACACCCTCTATCTCAAGGAGATCGACGAGGGCCGCAGCAAGAACGTGCCCGCGCCCAAGATCGCGAAGCGCTATTGGAGCCTGCCGGAGGACGCGACTCTACGGGATGTTGTCCTGGTGGTCCGCGCCGACGAAGCGCACCACAGGGACGTCAACCACGGCTTCGCGAACGAGCTCGCCGGATTGCCGGTTGAGCAGTCGAAGATGGCGCCCTCGCCGTACCATGAGAGCGGGATCAAACTCGCCGCCTAACTAAAATGGATTAGGAATTGAACGAGTAAGCGTGAAAACTGTGGGGGCTAAAATGGCAACTCGCGCGAACAGGTCAGAGCTTTCCCAACCTTCCGTCGACACGATCGGCGATATCCTCAAATGGATATTGCTGGCCGTGGCGGCCGTCTGCTTCGCCCTTCTCGGCTGGGCGACCGTGCTGACCTACGAGAAGGCGCCGCCGCACCCGCAAGCCTTCACCGACAGCGCCGGCAACGTGATCATGTCCGCCGACGATATCATCGCCGGCAAGGGCGGCTTCCAGAAAGCCGACCTGATGGATTACGGCAGCATCTACGGCATGGGGTCTTATTTCGGCGAGGACTACACCGCCTCGACGCTGGCCCGCCTTGGCGTGCTGACGAAGCAGAACCTCTCGAACTCTGCCGGAACACCGCCAAACACACCGGCTCCGGCGAACAAGTCCCTCGCAACCACTGGTCCCGCCGGAACACCGCCCGCGCCGACGACGCCAGAGGCCGCGTCGCCTGCCCAGGCGCTCGCCGACGCCGTTGCCACCACCCAGATGCAGAAGCAGCTACAGGGGATCGATCTTACGCAGCAGACGGTCGTGCTGCCGGACGCCGCCGCGCAGGCAATCCGCCAAATCCAGAGCGAGCTCTCGACCAAGCTCAACACCAGCAACCTGTCAGCCGGCTGGGTTCCGGCGAGGGCCCTCAACCCAACCCTTCGCCTGCAGACCGCGGATTTCATCATCTATTCGGCGATCACTACGGTGGCGCGGCGGCCGGGACATCCCAACGTGTCCTGGACTGAAAACTGGCCCTACGAGCCGTCGGTCGGGAACACGCCGACGACCAACACCTTCCAGTGGACCTGGATCAGCTTCTGCTTCACCTTTTTCGCGATGGGCTTCGTGCTGTGGCTCTACCGGGCCTATCTCGACCATCCCGATGACGAGCCGATGGAGCGCGGGCTTGCGACCTATCGCGCCCTGACTCCAAGCCAGGTGAAGACCGGCAAATATTTCATCGTGGTCGCGCTGGTGTTCCTCGCCTCGCAAGGCGCGGGTGCGATCATGGCGCACTCTTACTACGACCGGGAGACCTTCTACGGCGTCCAGCTCAACTACATTCTCCCATTCAATTTCCTGCGGAGCTTCCACCTCCAGGCGCCGATCATCTGGATCGGGCTCGGCTGGATCGCGAGCGGACTGTTCATCGCCCCGGCAATCGCGGGCGGCCGCGAAGCGAAAGGGCAGGGACTGCTCGTCGACCTGCTGTTCTGGGTCTCGCTGTTCGTCGTCGCTGCGGCGCTTCTCGGCAATTACCTGGGAATCCAGGGCGTGATCGACCGCGGCTGGTTCTGGTTCGGAAACCAGGGTCTGTCCTACATCCAGCTCGGACGCTTCTGGCAAATCCTGTTCTTCGTCGCGTTGCTCAGTTGGAGCGGACTCATGTTCCGCGCGCTGTGGCCCTCCCGTGAGGTAGTGATCGAAGCGACGAAGCAGTTCTGGACCGGCAAGATCCGCCTTGAGCATTTGATCTGGGCGGCAACGATCAACGTTGCGGTACTCTATGTCTTCGGCATGATCCCGCTGACGGGCGTCGGGCATTCGTTCACCCTCACGGACTTCTGGCGCTGGTGGGTCGTCCACCTGTGGGTCGAGCAATCGTTCGAGTTCTTCGCCGTGGCGATGAGCGCCTATCTGCTGATGTCGCTCGGGCTTGTGTCGCGCAAGCTCGCGGAGAGATCCGTCTATCTCGAGCTGATCCTGATCTTTCTCGGCGGCGTGCTCGGCACCGGGCACCACCTCTATTGGGCCGGCGGCCCAAGCATGTGGGTGCCCTTGGGCTCGATGTTCTCCTTCATCGAGGTGCTGCCTCTCGTGCTGCTGATCCTGGAGGCGATCACGCAGCATCGGCTGATCAAGGGTGCGGGCGCCACCTTCGATTATGGGCTGGCATACCTCTACATCCTCGGTTCCGCGTTCTGGAACTTCGTCGGGGCGGGAGTCTTCGGCGGCGGCACGCTCAACGCACCGCTCGTCAATTATTACGAGCATGGCACCTTCCTGACACTCAACCATGCGCACACGTCGCTGTTCGGCGCATTCGGCCTTCTGGCGCTCGGCCTGATCTATTTCTGCCTGCGCTATCGGGCGGGCCCCGACGTAGAGTTCAACGAGACGCCCGGACGCATCGCCTTCTGGTGCTACAATGTGGGCCTGGCCATGTGGATCTTCCTCCACTTCTTCCCGATCGGGTGGCCGCAGCTCAATGCCGTCTATGAGCATGGTCTCGCATGGGCGCGAAGCCAAGCCTTCTACGACCAGACCCGCTTCTGGCAGTGGATGCGTATGCCCGGCGACATTGTCTTCTCCGCGGGAGCGCTGATCATGGGCTGGGATTTCCTCGTGAAGCTCGGGAAACCGCGCGGGCAGCAGTCGGAACCGCGCGGCGGCGCAGCCGCTGTCCCTGCGGAGTGAGCCGCCAATAAGAAACGAAGTGTGGTGATGGATTCCGGACGACCGACCGTGACTCGCGGCGAGCAGATGCTCGCGCTCCGAAAGCGGCGGATGGCCGCTGCGCATCCATTCTTGCGAGGCGGCTTCAGGCCCTTCTTCTTCGGCGCGGCCACGTGGGCGGTTATCGCGATTGTCCTCTGGTTATTCGAACTCTCCGGCCACATTACTCTTCCCACGCGCTTCGAGGCCGTCGCCTGGCATCGGCACGAAATGCTGTTCGGCTTCGTCGGTGCGGCCGTTACGGGATTCCTGCTTACTGCCATCCCGAACTGGACTGGGCGGCTCCCAATTGCCGGAAAGCCATTGCTTTCACTGTTCGGCTTGTGGGCGGCAGCGCGACTAGCAGTGCTGTCTTCATCACTGATTGGGCTGTGGCCGGCAGCAATTTTCGATGTCGGGCTGTTTCTTGCACTGGCGATGCTTGCCGCACGCGAAGTGTTCGCGAGCAAGAACCGCAACTTGCCGATTGTCGTCCTCGTGTTCCTGTTTGGTCTCGCAAACGCCGTCGATTATGCGGAGGCGGGGGGCCTGATATCCGGAGGGATCGGGTGGCGAGGAGCGATCGCGCTCGTCATCGTCATGATTTCAGTGATCGGCGGTCGGATCATCCCGTCCTTCACCCGGAATTGGATGGTGAAGACGGGGGCGTCGCGAATTCTCCCAACGCAGCCGCAGAGACTTGATTTGCTGGTGATCGCCGCGACCGCGCTAGCGCTTTTGTTCTGGATCGTCTTTCTCGGCAATCGACTAACCGGCTATATGCTCGTGCTTGCCGCCGCCGCGCAGGCGCTGCGGCTCTCGCGCTGGGGCGGTCATCGTACCGGAACCGATCCGTTGGTCCTTGTCCTCCACCTTGGATACGTATGGGTGCCCATTGGCCTCTTCCTGCTCGGCCTCTCGGTCATAAGAATCGACATTCCGGAGAGCGCGGGCGTTCACGCGCTCACAGCGGGAGGCATGACCACGATGATCGTTGCGGTCATGAGCCGCGCCAGTCTCGGCCATACGGGCCGAGAGCTCAAAGCGTCTCATTTAACAGTCGCATCGTACGGCTGTTTGACCGTCGGCGCGCTGCTTCGCGTCGCGGCGTCGTTAGGCATCGGTCCCTACGCGATCATGCTCGATCTTGCGGGTGCGTTGTGGGGTACGGCGTTGTTGCTGTTCCTGATCGTCTATCGACCGATCCTTTGGGGCCCGCGGCTAGGCGAGTCAGCATAGACGGCCCACCCTCCAGATTGTTCGTTCACGCGAAATTGAAGCTGATCGACAAGCGCTCGTTGCGACCGCTTCCGGGGAGCACCTCGTGCCTGATCCAACTCTCCCACATGAGGAGCAGACCCGAAAGCGGTTCGACGGTGACGAATGGCCGAAGCTGCTCAGATGCGTCCTTTCGGCGCGCCGGTGCCGCCATCATCAACGGTAGACGCGGATCCTCGAAGCGGATGGCGCCGGAGCCGGTTGGAGCTTCGACGTAGAAGGTACCGGAAATGATGCTGTGCGGGTGGATATGCCCACTGTGATGTCCACCGGATTTCAACAGGTTGACCCACAAGCTGTCGAGTTTTGGTTTGCGAGCCAAATCAAAGGCGCATTCCTCAGCAAAGGTCGCCGCGTGCTTCTTCAGAAGCTTCGCAAGATCGCTGAGGGTGGGATCGCGCTTGGGCAGGTCGTTCAAGGACGCATAGCTGGTATAGCCGGGATAGCGGTGCTCCTTGGACCAGCGCCGCCCCGCCTCGTCGTCTTCCGCTAGACTGCGGATAGAACGGGCCAGATCACGCAGAAGCGTTTCATCGCCGATCTGGGCTTCATACAGCTTCGTGACGAACAGGCTACGAACCATGACTCACCCGTAGAGTCCTGATATCGCGGGCGGAAGAGGGGCTGCATGGCGGTTGTATTCGTCTCCTATGCGCGGCCGGACGAGCCGCATGCAAAGCGCGTTGCCGATGCCCTGCGCGGCGATGGTTATGATGTTTGGCGCGACGACGAGCTTCCGGCGCACCGCGCCTATGCGGAGGTGATCGAGGAACGTCTGCAATCGGCCGACGCGGTGGTCGTTCTGTGGTCGGCGGAGGCGGCGAAATCGCAATGGGTGAGGGCGGAAGCCGACACCGCGAGAAACGTGGGAAGGTTGGTCCAGGCAACGCTCGACGGGGCAATCCCTCCGCTCCCGTTCAATCAGATCCAATGCGCTGACCTCAGCGGCTGGGAAGGTGATCCCGATGCGACTGGCTGGCAAAAGCTGAAAGCCAGTGTCGTTGAGTTGGCAGGGGTGGCGCAGCAACAGTCAAAGGCGGTGCGGAGTGGCCTGAGCCCCATCTCCGTATGCGTCCTCCCGTTCGCGAACATGAGCGGCGACCCCGAACAGGAATATTTCAGCGATGGGATTAGCGAGGACATCACGACGGACTTGTCGAAGGTCTCTGCCCTGGCCGTGACGGCACGCAATACTGCCTTTACATTCAAAGGGAGGGCAGTCGATGTGTGCGAGGTCGCGCGCAAGCTTGGGGTCGGCCATGTCCTCGAAGGGAGCGTGCGCAAAGCCGGACAGCGCGTGCGCATCACGGCGCAGCTGATTGACGGATCGACCGGCGATCATACGTGGGCCGAACGCTACGATCGCGATCTCACGGACATCTTCGAGATTCAGGACGAGATCTCGAACGCCATCGTAGAAGCGCTGAAGCTCAAGCTCCTTCCGACCGAGAAGAAAGCCATCGAGAACCGCGGAACGGACAATTCGGACGCCTACAATCTCTATCTGATGGCGCGGCAATCCTGGATCACGGGCGATTTCGGCGATCGCCGCCGTGAGGAGAAAGTGATCCGCATTTGCGCGCGCGCGGTCGAGCTTGATCCCGACTATCCGCAAGCGTGGGCGCTGATGGGCCTTGCCCAAGCCAACTTGCACCACGGATTTGCGTGTGACGAAAACAATGAGGATGGATCCGAGGCGGCCGAACGCGCGCTCGCGCTCGATCCCAAGATCGCCGAGGCGCATTTGCCGAAAGCGTGGCGCCTGGCGGAGCAAGGGCGCCACGACGAAGCAAATGCGGAACTCGCCGTCGCATTCGAACTCAATCCCGAATCCTGGGAGGTGAACAAGGAGGCGGCGCGCTTATTCTATCGTCAGCGTCGGCTCGACGATGCGGCCCGTCACCTCGAAAAGGCGACGCAGGTGATGGAGGCCGATTATCACGGCCTCGGCATGTTGTTCGCTTATTACAACGGCAAGGCAGATGCCGAAGGCGCACGGAGGACTGCGCAGAGAACGGTCGAGCAGGTGGAGAAGGCGCTGGAAAGTGATCCGGACAATGGAGCGGCGCTTGCCTTCGGCGCGATGAGCCTGGCGACGCTCGGACACCGGGAGCAGGCGCGGGACTGGATTCAGCGGAGCCTGCTCGTCGACCCCGATAACCTGATGATGCGATACAATCTCGGATGGGGACTCAATAAGATTTTTGGTGACCCGCAGGCGGCCATCGAAATGCTCGAGCCAGTGATGGCGAATGCCGGCGCGAACATCATCCGACTCGCTGCGAACGATCCGAACCTCGACAACCTGCGCGACGATCCGCGATTCGCGACAATGATGGAGGCAGCCAAGGCGAGGGTGGGACTGTCTTCCGAATCGCCGTTCACTCCGACTGCTGCAGCCTCAGCGCCACTTCGCTCATGAAGCGCGCATCGTCGCCGTCGGCGAGCCATTCGGCTTCCGCGGCGATCGCGGCGAGGAGGTCTGACAGGGGCTCCATTTCCGCTTTCGCATAATTTCCGAGCACGTGTGGAGTGACGAGGTCCTTGCGGCCGGGGCCCGGGTGCCCAATGCCGATGCGGACTCGTCGGAAGTCGGGGCCGAGGCTCGCGTCGATTGAGCGGAGACCATTGTGGCCCGCGGTCCCGCCACCGACCTTCACTTTCACCTTGAACGGGGCGAGATCGAGCTCGTCGTGGAAAACGGTGAGTGCGTCCTGTTCGAGCTTGTAGAAGCGCAGGGCCTGCTGAACCGCGTCGCCGCTGTCGTTCATGAAGGTCTGAGGCTTGAGGAGCAGTACGCGGTGGCGGCCAATCCGTCCTTCGGCGATCAAGCTCCGGAATTTTTTCTGCCAAGGGCCGAAATCGTGGACTTCCGCAACGATGTCGGCCGCCATGAAGCCAATATTGTGCCGGTGCAGCGCATATTTCGCGCCGGGATTTCCAAGGCCCACCCACAATTGCATCGCCGCTCGCTAGCAGGAGCTTGGGCCAAAAAGAAACCGCCCGCCTCGGCCGAGACGAGCGGTTCCTGATTTCGCAAGAACAGAGGACTATTCTTCCGAGCCGCCCTCGGCTTCGCCCTCGCCCTCGGCAGCTTCCTCGCCTTCACCGACGGTCGGGACCTCGCCCTCAGGCGCGGCCTCTTCCTCTTCGGCCTTCATTGCCGACGGAGCGACGATGGTGGCGACAGTGAAGTCTTCTTCCGCATTAACCGCAGTAACGCCGTCCGGCAGCTTCACCTGGCTGATGTGGATGGAATCGCCAATTTCCAGGCCCGTGAGATCGATATGGATCTCGTTCGGGATGTGCGCCGCGTCGCAGGTCAGCTCGAGCTCGTGCTGGACGACGTTTAACACGCCGCCGCGCGTGAGACCCGGAGCTTCCTCCTCGTTGTCGAAGCGCACCGGCACCGCGACGGTGACCTTGGTGTGCTCGCCAATGCGCAGGAAATCGACGTGAATCGGCCGGCTGGTGACCGGGTGGAAATCGACCGCCTTCGGCAGGGTGCGGTGCGCCTTGCCCTTATAGTCGATCATCACGACCGAGTTCATGAAGTGACCCGTGTGAAGCATCCTCGTCAGGAGCTTCTCCTCGACATGAATCGAGAGGGCTTCCTTCTTTTCGCCGTAAACCACGGCGGGCACCCGTCCATCGCGGCGCAGTGCTCGAGAGGCTCCCTTGCCAGCCCGGTCGCGCGCCTCGGCGGGCAGCATCAGCTGTTCGCTCATTTGGCTATTCTCCGATTGATCAAAAACCCCGCCACGCCTCCAGGGATGACCATGGCAAGGGAAGGCGCGCCCTACGGCAGCGCCTTGAGAAAAGCAAGTTTATGCCAGTCAGTTGACGCGTGTGGAATAGATGCCGCGTTCGGCGAGCTGCACGAGGACGCTGTCCTTGCCCGCGAGATGCCCCGCGCCGACGGCGACGAACACGGTCCCGGGCGTCTGCATGCGGGCGCGAATCCAGTCGGCCCAGCGCGCATTTCGTTCGACGAACATCATCCGATAGGTGTCGGGCGAGCTGCGCTCGAGCTGGTTCAGCATTCGGACGAAAACGCGCTGGTCGCCGTGCTTCCACGCTGACTGCAGCTCGGCCATCGATTTCGACAGGCTAGGCATTGAACCCGTTTGTTCGACCGGTTGGCCCGGCTGCGGCAATGGCGCCGCCGCGGGGGTGGGCGCCGGCATTTTCAAGAACATGTTCAGCTGCGATTCCAGGGTTTCCAGTCCCTCGATGGGCTTGCCCTCATCCTCTGCAATATGGCGCAGCACCATGTCCGCGCCGTTGTCTACCTGCATTCCCTGCGATTTGCCGGCGCTGATCGCCATTCGGGTCGTGGCCAGAAACGATGCCGATGTCGCCACTGGCAATTTGAGGGACGTAGCGTTCAGCGCAACGCGATGTCCGGGACGATCTTCCGGAACGAGCGTCTCAAGCACCAGCTCGTTCGACTGTTCGAAAGCGTCCTTGACCTGGTTGTTGAACCACTGCGCATTGCCATCGAGCGCGTGGAAGGTGCCGAAAATATAGACGGTGGTATCGGCATCGCGGACCACGAACATCGCGGGATTGGCATTTGCCCGTGCGGGGTCGGCGGGCGCAGGCATCGCGGCCGCAGGATTTGCGGCGACCAATGCGGCTGCGACCAAGACACCTACCATGCGTCACCCTCCCGTCCGCGAGGTGGCACTAGGAGATGCGACTGGCGAAAGGAGTCGGTTGAAACCCGGAAATTTCCGGGTGCGCGCACCTTTTCCGTGGCGAGAAAAGCCCCGCGCTATAACTCCTTACGCGCATCAGACCCCCCAGCCCGATACTCGGCCAGTATGGTCACCGACATGTTAAAAAATGTCTAGCGAAATCCGCGGAACGTGGAGTTTTCTCGACGGATGACAGCGATTTAGGCCAATTGGGTCAGCTACTGGACGCGGCGGACCCCGTAACCGTCTCGTTTCAGCATATCGATGACCGAATCACGTCCGGCTAGATGGCCGGCTCCAACAGCGATGAAGACCGCCCCGGGCTCAGCCATTCTCTGTTCGATCCATTTGCTCCAATTGGCGTTGCGCCGCTTGATCAGTGCGTTCTGCAGGTCAGGCGAGGCGGCGAGGTCCCGATTGAAGGTCTTTGCGATTCCTTCGACGTCGCCGCGCGACCAGGCGGACAACATGCCCTGAAAATCTCGCTTCATGGCATCCGACGCATCGATGGCGCCCTCGAGCAACTGCCGCTGGGCGGCCTCGGGAAGTGTGTCGAAGAAGCTGAGCTGCTGGACGTTGGTCTCAAGCTCTCCGATCGGCTTTCCCTCGGTCGTGAAGGTGCCGCGAAGCACCGCCTCCACACCCTCGTCGCCCTTCAGTCCCATATCCCGGAACTGGTTGCCGAGCAGGATGAACGCCGCGGCCCAGGTTTCCATCCGGTCGAGTGCCTGCGGGGGAAAGCCACTTTTCTTGATCGCCGCAGCGAGCGCTGCGCGCCTGGCGGCAGGAACACGATCGGCAAGCGGCGGCAGGTTCGGCGTGTTGAACGCCAGGCTCGCCATCGCGGACATGAGTTTCGCCGGATTCTTATCGTCGACGATCGTTTCGACCATCAGCTGCTGAGAGCCAGCGACCGCTTGATCGAACTTGGCGGTGCGCCATTGATAATTGTCCGGAAGGAGATGGATCGTACCAAAGAGGTAGATCTTCGTGTCCTGGTCCGAAACTTCCCACAGAGCGGGGTGCGCAACGGCTGGGGCCCTGGCTTGAACGGGTGTGGCGGACCCCACCGCCAACAGAGCGGCCACGGGAGCGAACAGGCGCTGAAGGAGCTTTTTCATCATCGGCTTTCGTATGTGGGGATGGGGTTTACGGCCTCAAGCTTTCCGATCCCTGAAGATTGCTTGCGCGGCTCAGTTCGGCCAAAGCCCCTTCGAAATCAGTTCGCATCGATGGGGCGTGCCGCTTGAGCCTGAGCTTCCAGGACCTGATCCTTACCCTACACAATTATTGGGGAGCTCGCGGCTGTCTCATCCTGCAGCCCTATGACATGGAAATGGGAGCGGGAACGTTTCACCCGGCGACAGTGCTGCGTTCGCTGGGTCCGGAACCATGGAACGCTGCTTATGTTCAACCGTGCCGCCGCCCGACGGACGGGCGTTACGGCGAGAACCCAAACCGGCTCGGGCACTATTACCAGTACCAAGTGGTTCTGAAGCCCAGCCCCGAAGACCTCCAGCAACTCTATCTCGGCAGCCTAATCGAGATCGGCATTGATCCGCTCAAGCACGATATTCGCTTCGTCGAGGATGACTGGGAGAGCCCGACGCTCGGAGCCTGGGGTCTCGGCTGGGAATGCTGGTGCGACGGGATGGAGGTCAGCCAGTTTACGTATTTTCAGCAGGTTGCCGGCTTCGAATGCGCGCCCGTCTCGGGCGAGCTCACCTACGGGCTCGAGCGCCTCGCCATGTATCTCCAGGGCGTCGAGTCGATCTACGACCTGAACTTCAACGGCCTCGATGGCGACGAGCGCGTGACCTACCGCGACGTCTTCCTCCAGGCCGAGCAGGAATATTCGCGCCACAATTTCGAATTTGCCGACACGGAGATGCTGTTCCGGCATTTCCGCGATGCCGAGGCTGCCTGCAGGCGTTACCTGGAAGCCGGCGAGCTGGCCGCGAACGCGAATTCGGAACGCCATGCGATGGCATTGCCGGCCTATGATCAGTGCATCAAGGCCAGCCATGTCTTCAATCTGCTCGATGCCCGCGGCGTGATCTCGGTCACGGAGCGGCAGAGCTACATCCTGCGTG
>JBEDUM010000058.1:0-9323 GCA_040414585.1 Sphingomicrobium sp.
TCGCTGAAGCCACCGCTTTCTTCGGTGAGGCCCAGGGTTCCAAAGGTGCCGTCCTTCTGGTGACGACCGGCGCGCCCGGCAATCTGGGCCATCTCCGGGATGGTAAGACGCCGGTCGCGCCGCCCGTCGAACTTCTCGAGCCCCGCGAAGGCGACATGGGTGACGTCCATGTTGAGGCCCATGCCGATAGCGTCAGTGGCAACCAGATAATCGACCTCGCCGCGCTGAAACATCGCGACCTGGGCGTTGCGGGTGGCAGGCGAGAGAGCGCCCATCACGACAGCGGCGCCCCCTTTGAAACGCCGTAGCATCTCAGCGAGCGCGTAGACCTGCTCGGCGGAGAAGGCGACGACGGCGGAGCGCGGCGGCAGGCGCGACAGCTTGACGCTGCCCGCGTAGCGCAGTGTCGAGAAGCGGGGGCGACTGACAATCTCGGCTTCCGGCAGAAGATCGCGGATGATCGGCTTCAGCGTGTCCGAACCGAGGATAAGCGTCTCCTCGCGCCCGCGCGCTCGGAGCATACGATCGGTGAAGACATGGCCGCGCTCCGGATCGATTCCGAGCTGCGCCTCATCGATTGCAGCGAAAGCGAAGTCACGATGGAGGTCTTCATCATGATGGGAGTCGCCACCCGGAACCGGCATGCTCTCGGCGGTGCAGAGGAAATAGCGTGCCTGCGGCGGGACGATCCGCTCTTCCCCGGTCAGCAGTGCGACCTGCTTCTCGCCCTTCATCGCGACGACGCGATCATAAACTTCGCGTGCGAGCAGCCGGAGGGGGAAGCCGATGACTCCGGACGAATGGCCGCACATCCGTTCGATCGCCAAGTAGGTCTTGCCGGTATTCGTGGGTCCCAGGATCGCCCGGACCGGTGCGTCTGAACGGCGCGCCATCATGCTCAAATGTGGCAGCGTTTTCCCGGCGCGCAAGGTTCCTTTTATCGTGAATTTAAGGGGGTCTTAACCTCGATTCGCGACACCCATCGCGTGTTGACGTCACCGAGCCGATCGCAAGCATTTGGCCGCAGGGCGAGCGCTCGCGCGCTCGCGCCGGGGCTGGCGCGACCCGGGTGGGCGAGCGCGGCGCTCGTCGCCCTGCTTTGCAGTGGCGTGGCGTGGGCATCGCTGCCGCAGGTGACGAACCTGCCGAGGGACGATCAAACACAGTGGCAGTCCCTGGCGATCGCTCCGCTATCGAATGGCGGTACGACCGGAATGCGCATGATCGCGACGGATGCCGCCGAGCCGGTCGAGTTTGTGCCCAAGCGCGCGATCACCATCGAGCCAGCCGCTTCGCCTGCTCCCACGCCGGCATCTGCCGCGACCGGCCCCCTGCGCATCCGTGGTCGCGTTGGCGACGGTCTCTACTGGTCGTTACGAGCCGCTGGAGCGAGCCCGCAGGTCGCGGCGCAATATCTCGCCGCACTGGCGACCGAGATCGACGTCGGAGCAGTGGCCCCGAACGCGAGTTTCGACATCGTCCTCGGGCCTGGAGCGAACCTGCTTTACGCGGGACTCAGCGGAACCGGCGAACGAGAGCTGCAGCTGGTCAAGTGGAGCGCCAGCGGACGCAGCGAATGGATCGACGCGGCGAACGCAGGCCAGCCACAGTCGACCTCGGCCGGAATGACATGGCCGGTCAGTGGCCACATCACCTCCTACTTCGGCTATCGCTACCACCCGATCCTGCACTTCACCCGCTTTCATGCCGGCGTGGACTTCGGCGCCAGCTGGGGTAGTCCGATTGTCGCCGCGGCCGATGGGGAAGTCGCGGCCGCCGGCTGGGCGGGGGGCTACGGCCGTCAGGTTCGCATCTCTCATGGCGGCGGACTGGTGACGACCTACAGCCACATGAGCGAGATCGTCGCCCAGCCGGGCACCTACGTCCATGCCGGTCAGCTGATCGGCTATGTCGGCTCGAGCGGCCTCTCGACCGGTCCGCACCTCCACTATGAAGTGCTGAAGGACGGGACGCCGATCAACCCGCTGTCTGTCCGCTTCTCCAGCGTGCAGGTCGCCGACACGGGGCTGGTCAATGCGGTGAAGGCCCGTCTCAAAGCGCTGCTCGACGTTGGAGTGAAGCGCGTCTGACGAGCTATTTGCCCGGCTCTTCGTTCTCAATAACGGTTAGGTTGCCCCCCGGACTGCCGGCCTTCAGCGGCTGCGGGGTTACGATGACCACGCTGCCCGGACTCAAAAGATTCATGAGCTGGTGACGAAATGTGGTCGGGGCGTCGAACCTCTTCGCCTCTTCCGGCGAGACGTCCATGCTTCCACCGGTCCCGGCATAGTGAAGCTTGAGCCAATGGTCGCCCGTGTCGTCTCTCGCCCGCAGGACATAGGCGACCGGCATCGCCAGCTTTCCTGCATATCGTACAGGAGCGGAGCCGATCTCCTCGCCGCCGCGCATGACGATCGCCCGTTGATCGGCGGTGCTCACGACGACCGAAACGATGCCGCCGCCCTTTCCACGGTCGGCATGCCATTGGTAGGCTGCATTCGCGAAAGAGGCTGAAGCGGGCTGCGCCTCGTCCATCGCGAGCTCTGGAGTCCTGGAAAGCTCGGGGCCCACCGGTACCTCGGTGATGACGACGGTCATCCCCAAGCTCGTCGCGCCGAACAGGAGGGCCGAGAATTTGGACGGCAGCCGGACGCAGCCGTGCGAGGCGGGATAGCCCGGCAGATTGCCCGCATGCAGCGCGATGCCCCTCCACGTCAGCCGCTGCATGTTCGGCATCGGCGCGTTGTCGTAGGTCTTCGAATAATGCTCCTTCGCCTTCTGCAGGATCGTAAAGACGCCGGTCGGAGTCTCGTGGCCGGTCTTGCCCGACGAGACGGTGGAGGCCGCGAAGGGCACGCCGTTGCGGAACACAATCAGGCGCTGCGTCTCAAGGTTTACAATGGCGAGTGCAGGCCCATCCGGTGCGAGTTCAGGGGCCCAGACATACTCGCCCGCCTTCAGCTGCGAGGCTGCAGCCAGGACTGGGCGGCCATCGAGGGCCACCTGCTGGGCAAGACTGGAGCTTGCGAGAAAAATGGTGCCGACTGCAGCGGCGCGGAACAATGCGAGCCTCATTGGTCGGTTCATTGCCGAACCGGCGGGGCTACGTCATCCGGGATTATGCCTAGGCCGGCGGCTTGAACGTCCCCGCAATTCAGACGTTTTTGCGTCTACCGTGCAAGCAGGTTGGCTCGGCTCAGCGGCCGTGCCCTCTCCACCGCTTGATCGTGCGCTGGATGATTCCGGCTTCGTCGCCGGTCTCGCGCCACAGACGCGCGAAGCTCGGGTCGGACGAGGCCGGGCGCCGCTCGGGCTCGAGGTCGTCGAAGCGCACGCGGATCGGAATGGCGACGCCCTCGCCGCAGACGATGCATTCGCGGTTGCGGAGAGCCGGAATCGCGTCGAGGAAGCCGCGCGCGCCCTCGGGCATTGCCGCGCGGACGCAGGCTTGGTCGCGGTCGTTGTTCAAGCGCATCGAGATGATTGTGCCGCACTGCGAGAGCACGCCTTCCGCAAGGTCGGACGGACGCTGCGTGATGAGGCCGAGTGAGACGCCATACTTACGGCCTTCCTTGGCGATGCGCTCAAGGATCCGGCGCACGGCCTGGCCGTTCTCGGCGCTCTCGTCCTTGGGGACGTAGCGGTGAGCCTCTTCGCACACGAGGAGCAGCGGGCGCTGCGCCTCGGTGCGCGACCAGATCGCATAGTCGAACACCATGCGCGCGAGCACGGAGACCACGACCGACGTGACCTCGGACGGGACGCCCGACACGTCGACAATCGAGATCGGCCGCCCCTGGCTCGGCAGGCGGAACATCTTGGCGATGAGGCCGGGCATCGAGTCCGACACCAGCATTCCAGAGAACATGAAGGTGTAGCGCGGATCGGCGCGAAGCTCGTCGAGCTTGGTCTTCAGGCGCTGGTAGGGCAGCGTGTCGCCGGCTCGGTCGAGCTTGCCCATCTCATTGACGATGATCGTGTTGAGGTCGGCGAGGAGGTACGGAATCGGGCTGTCGACGGTGACCTTGCCGAATTGGCTGACGTCCTTGCCCTTCGTGCGCGCGGCCAGCAGACACTTGGCAAGGATGTCGGCGTCGCGCTGACGCTCCGCCCCGTGAGTCGTCAAAATGACTTCGCAATGCTCGTCGAAGTTCATCAGCCAGTAGGGCAGCTGGAGGTTGTCGACGTTGAAGATCTCGCCGCAATTCTTGAACGCGGCCGAATATTCGCCGTGCGGGTCGATCATCACGATGTGACCTTCGGGCGAAAGCTCGGAAATGCGGTGAAGGATCAGTGCGACCGAGGTCGACTTACCGGTACCGGTCGATCCCAGAACCGCGAAATGCTTCGACAGCATCGGGTCGACGTAGAGGGCGCCGCGGATCTCGTCCGTCGGATATACGGTGCCGATCTCGACGTGCGGCTCGTCGCTCGCTGCGAACACGGCCCGCAGGTCATCCGTCGAAACCGGAAGCACGGCCGCGCCGGGAATGGGATAGCGCGTCACGCCGCGCCGGAAGTTGCTGATCGTGCCATCGGCGCTCTTCGAACCTTCGCCGAGGAAGTCGACATGGGCGATAACTTCACCCGGCCCGCCGGCGCGCATGGTACGGACGTTGGCGATGAGCCAGTTGGTGTCGACCACCATCTTCACCTGGCTGCCGACCTGCCCCGACATCGCGACCGACGCGTCCTTGTGCGACTGGAGTCCCATCAGCGCGGCCGCATCCAGGCGGATCTGCGAGCCGGAGCCTGCGATCTCGACAACTTCGCCGATCGCGCCGAGGGAACCGCTACCTGTAAAGCTTTTGGGAGCTGGCGTTTCCTCAGTGAAGCTGCTGACTTCGTTGAGGAATTCGCTCAGGTTTGGCCGATCGTCCATGGGCGCGCGCACTCCGTGACAAATTGCTGTGCGAACCACTTACGCGCGAGCGGTTAAAATTGGCTTAGCCGCGCCTGTTAGAATCGGCGTCTGAACGCGACGGCGGCGGCCCAGCCTAGTCCGAGTGAAAGAGCGACCGAAGCGAGCCCGTAAAGGCCTTCGTGCCGACGGGCGGCCAGAGCGACATAGCGCTCGAACCCCGACTTATCGATCTGAATATCCCGCGTTGCGGCGGCAAGCACTCGTCCGCGATCGATGAGGAAGGTCTCGGCGGTGTAAGTGCCGACCGGAACCTGGCTGGGGATGGTGATCACCGCACGGTAAAGCACCCCGTCGGTAATCTCGACGCCGTGCGGGTTCTCTGAGTAGAGTCCCCGTCTCTGCCGAAGGTCGAGCAGACCAGCTTCGAAGCGCCTTTCCTTCTCCGGGAGGGCGCCGCCCCCGGGCGAGAGCTGCAGGTCATGGATTCCCAGCTCGTAAATGGCCGCGGTGCGTTCATCGACCAGCTCACTGATGGGGCGCGACGAAGCGACCGCATAAAAGGAGGGCGCTGAGCGGAAGCGATTTGAATCCGCGTTCATCCAGATGCCTGCGATCTTCTGCTTTTCGCGAACCAGGATCGGCTGGACCGGGCCGCGCAGGACGACGGCGATATCGGCCCCGGAAGTCGGCGGCCGCCCGTTCGGGTAGACCACCGCACCAAACAACAGCAGTTGCGCGCCGGTGAAGCTGTAGCGGATCTCCACCCGCCGGGCAGAGATATCGGGTACGAGGATGGGCTTGTCGGCGCCGATCAGGACGGGCGCGAGCAGGGCCAGCGCGAGCGATGCGAGCTGCCTTCTCACAGATACTCGATCGAGAAAATCTCGTCGGGACGCCAGAAGAGTCCCAGGAACATGCGGAGGCCGACGAGAAGAATGATGATCGCGAGCGCGAGCCGCAGGTAATCGGGCTTGAGGCGCGTCGTCAGTATCGCGCCATATTGCGCGCCCACGACGCCGCCGACGAGGAGCAGGCCGGCGAGGACGATGTCGACCGCGCGGGTCGTCAGCGAATGGACCATCGTGGTTGCCGCGCTGACCGCCAGGACCATGAAGAGGCTGGTCCCCACCACGATGCGAGCCGGCATTCCGAACAAGTAGATCATCGCCGGCACGAGGATGAAGCCGCCGCCGATGCCGAGGAAGACGCTCAGGACGCCGGCTACAAAGCCGAGCGCGAATGGCGCGATGGGCGATAGATAAAGACCGGAGCTGTAAAAGCGCCAGCGCATCGGCAGCGACGCGATCCAGCGGTTATGGCGCTTGGGCGGCCCAGCAGGCGTTTTCAGGTCGAGAACGCCGAGAGTGACCAGCGAGTCCTTGAACATCAGCCCACCGATCCAGGCCAGGATCAGCACGTAAAGCAGCCCGATCGCCACATCGATTCGACCGCTCGATTCCAGTGCCCGGAACAAGCCAGCTCCGACGATCGATCCAACCAGTCCGCCCGCGATCATCACCAGGCCCATCTTCATGTCGACGCCGCCGCGCCGCATGTGGACCATGACCCCGGAGACGCTCGCGCCGGTGATCTGCGTCGTGGCCGAAGCGACCGCGACGGTCGGCGGGATTCCGTAGAAGATCAGCAGCGGCGTGGTGAGGAAGCCGCCGCCCACACCGAACATGCCGGACAGCACGCCCACGAAGAAGCCGAGGACGACGATGAAGAGGGCATTGACCGACTGGCCGGCGATCGGAAGGTAGATATCCATCTGTCCCGCAAAGGACTAACCGCAAACCGCACTTCGGGCCAAGCGATGGAGCTTAGAAATCCCCTGCCAGGGTGATTGCCGGGCCCGAACTGGGCTGCGCGTTGCCGGCCAGGCGCTGGCGCCAATCGAGATGCACTTTGACGTTGCGCCTCACCTGCATGGTGACGCGGGGTCCCGCGTCGACACGGTAAAGGCCGGGCTGCGCTCCGCCCCAGACGCCAACCCCCACCGAGAAGTTGCGGTATACGGGCCGCGTCAACGTGAAGGCGCCGTCGACAAACCGGTCACGGCTCCGGAGGTCGACCAAACCGGCCTGGAGGTAAGCGTCTAGGTTGAACTCCCAAGGCATTGGCCTCTGATAGACGCCGCCTTCGAGGAACAAGGCGAATGCACTGCGTCCGCCGCCGTATCGGCCAAGCCGCTGCCGCCGCTCGGCGGTGATCCATATCGGCAGGCTGACGAGGGGTTGGACGCGGACGCCGCCTGCCACCTCGCCGCCGCGGCGACCAACTTCGGTTGTCGTTCTGAGCGACGCCGCAATCTGGCGCGTGAAATTGTAGGTGAGCCGCGCGCCTGCCTGGCTTCCGCCGAGTTGCCCTCCGCTCGCGAGTGGCGAGGGCGGTACGAACCCCGCCTGTTGACCGCGAAGCAATGCCCACATGGTGAGCTGCATGCGATCGATACGACGTGGGTCGAGCGGAACGCTCTGGGCGGGTAGAATGACGGCCGAGTGCGATGCCGGGCGAGAAATTCCAGCAATGCTCGCCAGAGGCCAATCGTCGAGCGGCGGAAGCTGGGAATAGAACGCCGGCGTGGGTGTCGGCATTGCGTTCGACAGCCGCGTGGGTCGTGGCGGCGGGTCCGTCGGGACCATCGGAGCCGCGTCCGGGAGCTGATAAATCGGTATCGTTCCCCGGCCGAGCGCCACGGGGATCCCAACCAGGCTTTGTACATAGCGAATGGCGGCCGGAGCCTCTGCCGCTGCAGCTGCGGTCTCGTATGCCGGATATCCATCAGGCCTTAACGGAGTGGCCGGCTCGACCGGCTCGATTGGAGGAAATTGCGTGGCGACGATTGGCGGGACCGGTTTCGCTTCGCTCTGCTCGGTAAGAAGTTCGGAGGGTATCACGCCGAGCGTGGCCGCGCGGAAACCCGCCCATGCAACCAGCGCAAGCGCAAGAAAGCGAAGTGACGGCCTCATCGCGGCAATTCCGCGGGAAAGATGTGCCGCGTCTTGTCCCAGCGCTTCGCGCCCCCGCCAATATGCAGGCCAAGGGCGCGGGCCGCCGCCAATACCGCGATCACGTTTCCGACGACGAGACGCGGAATTGAACAAAGTCCCTCGGTCCAACCGTAAGCCGCGGTCGTGAAGCCGACGCGCATCACCACCCGCCAGGCGAGCAGGCACGCGTTGATCTCCAGCAAGGTCATGAGCGTAGCATCCATCCGTGCCTGGACGGGCGCTCCGAGCGCCTTGGCGAGCCAAAGCTGAGACCAGAGCAAGGCGGCGCCATATGCGGCGATCAGCAACATAGCGGCTAGGGGACCGCGGCGGTCGCGCATGCGCATCCAGCGCTCGCCGAGGCCCCCGTCCCAGCCCAGCCTGTCCCAACCGGCCAGAGCAATGCCGCCGAGCCAGCGAGCCTTCTGCCGGACCGCGGCCCCGAGCGTTGCCGGAAAATGGCCCCGCGTCGAAACGACACCCCGCTCGCTCGGCTGGGCGGGAATGCGCACGAACATGGTCCTGAGCCCAAGCGCGCCGAGCCTGAGCCCAACCTCATAATCTTCGGTCATGCTGTTGCCGGAAAAAGGCTTGCCTTCCTGTAAGGCCGCGAGCTGAGCGAGCGGCTTGCGCGCGATCGCGCAGCCGACTCCCGCCAGCGGGATCGCGGCGCCGACGGCTTCCCGCACGACCAGCTCCTTCATGTGCGCTTCGGCGAATTCGTCGCAATAATGTCCGCTGATCCAACGCGAGTGCGGGTCGGGAAGCGGCAACACCGGCAGCTGGATCACTGCGGCCCGATCGATCAGCCCGTCGAAGATCCTGAGCTCATACCGATGAACGATATCCTCAGCGTCGTGCAGCACGACGGCCTTCGCCGACCGCTCCGCGTCAATCTCAAAGGTAACGAGCGCGTCATAGAGATGGTTGAGGCAATCGGCCTTGGTTGTCGGCCCTTCGGATTCGACTTGCACCGAATGGATGCGCACATCGCCGACGCTTGCGATCGCCGCGGCCGTCGCCGGATCGTTGCGATAGTGGCCGACGAATATCCGGTAGTCGTCATAATCGAGCCGATCCAGGGTGGCCCTCAGCATCGATGCGATCACCGCCGATTCGTCCCACGCGGGCACAAGGATCGCGATGAAGCCGGGATTCGGATTGAAGACGTAATAGCTTGCGTACGCTGGCCGATGACGGGTGTAGACCGTCGCTGCACGCCACATGCGCCGCGCAAAATAGATGAAGTCGACCAGAAGGTCGTTGATCCCGAACAGCAGGAATCCGACCCCGGCAAACAGTGCCAGCTCAGCCGCGGCGCGGCTGAGGAGCTCATCGAACGGCATTGCCAGGAAGCGGCTTTACCGGTTCATCATCGGTGCGAATGAGCTCGGACGATGCATACCAGCCTCCCCTGACGGCGAATCACGCAAACCCGAGCACGGCGGAAAATACATAACGGGAGT
>JBEDUM010000059.1:0-2412 GCA_040414585.1 Sphingomicrobium sp.
TCGAGGATGTCGCAGAATAGATCGCGTGAGACATAGTCTTTAACGCTTTCGCAGTGGGCGATCGCACCCTTGAGCTGGGTTACAGCTTCCATCTCAAGCTCCATGTCCGCGCGAAGGATCTCCTCGACGTTCTCGCCAATGTGAAGGCGCCCGAGCGACTGGAAATTCGGCAGGCCGTCGAGAAACAGGATGCGCTCCGCCAGCCGGTCGGCATGCTTCATCTCGTCTATGGATTCCGAGCGCTCGAATTCGGCGAGCTTGTGGACGCCCCAATTGTCGAGCAGCCGGTAGTGCAGCCAATATTGGTTGGTCGCGGTAAGCTCGTTCTTCAACGCTTCGTTGAGGAGCTCGATGACCTTTGGGTCCCCCTGCATGACCGTCTCCGTCTCGTGGCGCGAGCGCCGATGCGCCGCGCGGCGGGAAGCGTCAAGTCAGGCGGCTTGTGCGTCGACCTTTAAGAGGTCGGCGCGCTCTTCCTCGATAATGTCGTGCGCATAGTCGAGGCAGCAACCGCACTGCACGTCGCAGCCAAGGCAGGCATAGGCCTGCTCGGGCGTGGGGGCGCCGGCGCGTGCGGCCTTGCGGACCTCGCCCTCGGTGATTCGGTTGCAGATGCACACGATCATGGGGGCAGATATAATCGATAATGCGAACCATTCGCAACTACTATATTATCGGCTCACGAAGTGACGCGTGATGAGGATTGTCGGCAGTGCGACCAGGAAGAGGTGCGAAAACAGCTGAGTGCCGATGCTGAAAGGCGTCGGCGGCCAGGCAGCGGGGAAGCGGAACGGTACGACGATCAGGTTCATTACGACATAGGTGACCAGACCGAACACCAGCCCCGAAAGGACAGGTCGATCCAGGACGACAGGATAGTTGCGCGCCGCGAACACGAACGCCGCGACCATGATCGCCATCAGTGTGAAATGGACAATAAGCCCCAGAACCGACCCGGCCGCGCCCCATTCGATCGCGTGCGGGAAAGGGCCGGAGGCGACGAAGCGAAGCATCGCCGCCGGCTCTCGGCCGCGCCAAAGCGTCAGGATAACGGCCCAAAGGATATCGAGAGTGCCGCAGGCAATTGTCGCGACTGCAATCGGTTTGAAAAAATTTACCCGAGTCATCCGCTGTCCCCCTTTCAGCGACTGGTAGGTTTTAGAATTCCGGCGTGAGCTCACTTCCCATTAGCTTGGGAAAGAAGCCCTCATGCGCGGTGCGCAGGTCGGCGAGGGCGACTTCGCAAATGTCTCCCGACTGGGTCGATTCTACGACGATTGAGTGGCCGCCCGTCCAGCCGATGAAGCAACAGCCGACGCCATGCTCGTGAGCGAGATTTTCCACGGCATGGCTGGTGTGGGGCTCGGTGACCACATATCGACCCTGCGTTTCGCCGAACAGCGACCAGGCGTGCTGGACTCTCTCCCGGTCGACCTGGTCTTCGAACGATTCGATGTTGAGCCGTGCGCCGATCTTCCCAGCGAGTGCCATTTCGGCGACTGCAACCAAGACGCCGCCATCAGCGACATCGTGCACCGCCTCTACGAGACCTTCAGTGATCAGGAGATGGACGAATTCACCGTTCCTCCGTTCCGTGTCCAGATTCACAGCGGGTGGCGGACCCTCCTTGCGGCCGCGGCACACGTCGAGCCAAAGCGATTGCCCGACATGCGGATGACGGCGCGGGTCCGCGCCGATGAGCAGCAGACGTTCGGCTTCAGCCTTCAGGGCGATTGTCGCGGACTTCTCCCAGTCCCTGAGCAACCCAACCCCGCCAATTGCGGGCGTAGGCAGGATGGCGAGGCTGGTGCCATCCTCATTCTTGGTCTCGTTGTAGAGGCTGACATTCCCACTCACGACTGGGAAGTCGAGCGCTCGGCAGGCTTCGGCCATGCCTTCGACGCAGCCAACGAACTGACCCATGATCTCGGGCCGCTGCGGGTTGCCGAAATTGAGGCAGTTGGTGATCGCGAGCGGCTTCGCGCCGACCGCGCAAAGGTTGCGGTAAGCCTCGGCGACCGCCTGCTTCCCGCCCTCGACCGGGTCAGCGTAGCAGTAGCGTGGAGTGCAGTCGGTGGTGATCGCCAGCGCCTTCTTCGACCCGTGGACGCGCACGACTGCGGCATCCCCGCCCGGGCGCTGCACCGTATCGGCACCGACCGACTGATCATACTGCTCCCAAACCCAGCGGCGGCTCGCAAGGTTGGGGGAGCCCATCAGCTTCAACAGGTCCGCCGCGATGTCCGTGCTCTCGGGAATGTCGGTCAGCGGCTCCGGGGGCTTCTGGATGACGTATGGCCTCTCATAGCAGGGCGCCTCGTCCGCCAGCGGCCCCAGCGGGATGTCGCAAACGACCTCGCCGTTGAACTCGAGCACCATGTGGCCGGTGTCGGTCACTTCGCCGATCACCGC
>JBEDUM010000060.1:0-9627 GCA_040414585.1 Sphingomicrobium sp.
TAGGTCGCATCGAAGCCGCGCGCGGCCACGTTTCGCGCTCCCGGAAGGAAGTCGCCGCCAAAGCTTGGGCTGGGCCAGGACGAGCGGACCGTCCAGCGGGTGTCACCCGCCTGCGGAGCAAGACTGAGGGCCTCGTTGCCGCGCAGGTCGAAGCTGAAGTCGACTGCGATCGGCTGTCCAGAAAGACCGCTCGCGTCGAGCCAGGCGAAGAATCCACGCCCGCCGCTGCTCCCGCCTCCCGGTTGTAGCCTCAGCGGGCGCGCATCGGCGGAGACAACCGGGTTCGCGCCGAGGCCGCGCGGGTCGCTTAGGCCGAAGCGCAGCTCGGCGCGCGTGAGGTCCATCTGGGACGGGTCGACGCCGGTGCGGGCGAGGTCGGGCGGGAAGGCGAAGCGCGCCTTGCCCGCGATCTTCGCGTCATAGACGACAGCCTCGTAGATAGACCGCTTGCGGACCTCCGGCCTCACGTCCGTGCTCAGCTCCGCGGTTTCGGGCGCTAGCGTCAGCTCGCGCATCACCTGGTTCGTCCGGGTGACGCTTTGGCCGTTCTGAACGACCGTCTCGGTCGCGGTTGCACGATAAGGAATGACCAGGACGGGTCCGCTGATCGTTTGCGCGGCGCCCCAGCCCGCGGTGATCGACTGTGTTGCTTCCCGAGACTGCGACTGTCGGTCGTAATTCAGGAGGTAGATCGAGAAGAGCGGGAAGGAGAGGAGGAAGCCGACGACGATGGTCAAACCGAGCTTGAAACCGGGCGTGCGTTCGCTGCGATAGCCTTCCATCCCAACCTCCGATGAACCGCTTTATACTCAACTCGTCTACAAAAATGCACGACTCGTCGTCAAGTTCCACCCGTATTGGCCGAATTTTTAGCGTGCCGGAAGCATCCGTCTTTCACCCATTGCGGGCGCCGGGCGGAACAGCTTTATGGTAGCCGGCAGGAGATTACAGATATCCGCGCGCTATCGCCTTGAGCGGGCTCTCGCACGCATCGCTGACCCCTCGGGCGAGGGCGAGCGTACGTATCTCACGCTTTATCCGGAAATGGCTCGTGAAGCGGCCGATGCGGCTGATCGGCGCGCTCGCGATGGCGTCATGCTCGGACCTCTCGATGGCGTCATAGTCAGCATCAAGGACCTCTTCGACGTCGCCGGTGAGCCGACCCGCGCGGGATCGAAGGCGCTCGCCGACGCGCCGTCCGCGACAGAAGATGCACCGATCGTGCAACGGCTTCGCAACGCCGGAGCCGTGATCGTCGGCAAGACCAATATGTCCGAGTTCGCGTTCACCGGCGTGGGCGCGAATCCTCACTACGGCACGCCAGGCAATCCTGCGGATCGGACGCGCATTCCCGGCGGCTCTTCGTCTGGCGCCGCAGTCGCGGTTGCCGACGACATGTGCGAGGTCGCGATCGGCACGGATACCGGCGGATCGACACGGATCCCCGCCGGGCTCTGCGGAGTGGTCGGTTACAAGCCGACCAAGCACCGCATCTCAACCGATGGAGCCTTTCCATTATCGCCGACACTCGATTCGGTCGGGCCAATTGCGCGGACCGTCGGGGACTGCGCCAACGCCGATGCGGTCCTAGCCGGGGAGCAACCCTGGAGCGTCGAGCCGATGGCGCTGGCGGGATTGCGGCTGGGCATTCCCCAAGGCTTGCCGCTCGAAGATCTCGACGCGACCGTGGCGGGCCGATTTGAAGCTGCACTAACCGAGCTTGGCCGTGCAGGGGCGCGCCTTTCGAACATGGAGTTTCCGCTCTTCGACGAGATGGCGCGTGTCCAGTCGACCGCCACGATCGCCACGGTCGAGGCCTGGCACATCCATCGCGAGCGGATCGCGGAGCGCGGCCCCGACTATGATCCCATCGTCCGTTCGAGGATCGAAACGGGCAACGCGGTCTCCGAAGCCGAATATGCGCAGATGCTGAAGGACCGAAGCGAACTGGTTAGCGCGATGGACCTGGCGCTTGGCGAAGTGGATGCGCTGGTCCTGCCCACCACACCCATTGTTGCATCGACCATGGAGGAAATCTCAACTCGCAAGGGCTTCAACGCGAGCAACCGACTGCTGCTTCGCAACACGGCGGTCGCGAACTTCTTCGACCTCTGCGCGATATCGCTTCCGATGCGTGGGCCGGGAGCCCTGCCTGCGGGCCTCATGCTCTTCGCGCGCCGCGGGCACGATAGGCGATTGTTTGGGGTTGCCGCAGCGATTGAGCGGCTGAGCTGACCGGCTGGATCCTCGTCCTTACCGCCAATAGGCTCCGATCTTGCACAGCCGATTCAGCGACCTGTCGGCGTCGCGGACAAGGTGTCGCTCATCCTTTTTTGATGGGCCTGTCGCCGAAATCCATGAATTGAGCGTCACCAGCGAGCGGGCCGTCACGATGTCATGGAGATCGCCCAAGGAATTCTGCAAGTCCTTGACAGCCTTCTTGAACTTCTTCTGCCGACGCGGCCTGCGCGTGTGCAGGGCGGCGGTGAACTCGAGCGCGTATCGTAATTTCTTCATGGCAATGCGCAGGTGGTGGCGCCGCTTGTCATTCATCGATGCAACGTCTTTGGACTTAGCAATTTTCGACCATATCCGGTCTATGCGCCGATCCACGAAAGGTTGGAGTGGCGTCGCCGCGCATGGGTTGCCGCGCCATTGGCCGGTCGCTGACCACCCAACAATATCGAGCATCAGTTGCCTGACGCGCGCTGAATCCATGGCGGCGATCGCCAAATCATAAGCCTCGTTCCGCCGGTCCTCGAGGAACTGCCGCTGGTCCTCCGACAGATCGCGCTCAAGATAAACGTCGAGCGTTCGCGCATCGCCAAGCTCCGCGGTGAACCAGCTTAGCTCGTCTTCGATCCGTTGCAGCTCGTGATCCGAAACGACCGGCCGGAACAAGCTCAATGCGGATCGAAGCCGCCGTATCGCGACCCGCGCCTGGTGCAGCGCCTCGACGTCCCTCGAGTCAATCACGACCGGTTCGTTCAGCCTGAAATGGCGCAAGCAAGCGGAGACGATCGTCTCAAAGCCCTCTCCAACCGTCATTTCGCGACGAACGCCGACGGGCTCTGCTTTCGTCGGCTTTGACAATGTGCCGTCGACCAGAGCGAACCCTCGCTCCGCCTTGCTCATCACCGCAAGCTTGACCGGAATCTCGGCAGCGATGCGCTGGGCGACTTCGATGGCCGCGACAGGTTCGCCGCTCAGCAGCTCGAGCTCTACCTCGGAGACCGGAGTCTCGTGCGTTGATGCGCTCAGTGTCCCCAGATCGACATCGAGCTCCAGCGCACACCCGGACCGTTCGATGCGGCACGTCGTCCGGTCCACCTCGGACCGGATCACAGGTTCCAGATGCTGGGCCTGCACCTCGCTGACCGGGGTGTTCGGCAGCTGCGCAAGATCGGGCTCGGGTCCGTCGATGTCGCTTGCCCACTCGCCGCGATCAAACATTCCGGCGCCGCTTTCGAGCGATTTCAAGGTCTGAGTGAAATGGTCGCCGACCGTGCGTACGCGAAGCGAGTATCCGCACTTGCGGAGCTGGAAATCGGGCGTGTCGTAGTAGACCGACAACTGCCGCTCGGTTCGGCAAACCGACGCGTTGAGCCACGACTGGTCGGCGATCAGCCGTTCGGTCGCATCAGGCGCAACTTCGAGTTTCAGCTCGATCTCGTTGCTCATCTGAGAACTCTTGGGTCTTCAATCATTCGAACATCTCGGGAGCCAGACCGTTCCACTTGGTGCCCAGGACGCGCAAGGCGGACGTCGGACCCGGACAGGAGGAGACGAAGCATGGACCGATTCACCGGCGGGTGCCTGTGCGGCAATGTGCGGATTGTGGCTTCGGGCCGCCCGTACCGGGTCGGCCTTTGCCACTGTCTCGACTGTCGCAAGCATCACGGGGCGCTGTTTCACGCTTCCGCGATATTCCCCGAGGAATCGGTGACGATCGATGGCGAAACGAGTGAGTACGCCGCGCGACATTTCTGTTCCCGCTGCGGCTCATCCGTTTTCGGACGCAGCGGGGACGAAGTCGAAGTGAACTTGGGGTCCCTCGATGCCCCAGACCAGCTGATGCCAACCTACGAACTCTGGACCGTCCGTCGCGAGTCATGGTTGCCGCCGTTTCCGGTTACGAAACGATACCAGCACGATCGTGAGAGTTCGGGCCGCTCTGACGGGTAAGCAGAACGGCGCGCAACTGCGCTCTGCCGCCCCAAATAGTTATATGACTTAGGTTGAACTCCGGAACGCGCGCCGCAAACGTTTCGTTGGCGCATCATCGCTGACCCTGATTTGGCATGTTAGCGGCTGAGAGACACTCGCGCTCCCGCTGGATTCAGGAGCCGAAGTCGATGCCGACATTTCGAATTCGCATCACCAACAAGGACTTCGAGTCCTACTGTGATGCCAATGCGCACGATCCGAATTCCGTGCGATCAGAGGCGATCAGGAGCGCGCTTAGCATCGGAAGCGACGAAGTTTGCGGCGGCAAGCCGTTCTTCGGCGCCGAAGTGGTCATCGAAAACGGCGGCGACGCTGTTGAACGGCTGGTGATCGCAATCGGCGCTTCAACGCTGCGATAGGTTGGTAACGGCCCGACCCAGGGGCGACCTAAGCCGAGCCGGGGACACGCCGACGCGCGGGGCGAGGGCGGATCCCGGCCGTGCAATATCCCGGCACGAAACGTGCTCAATGAGGGTCAAGCACATATTGTGCGTCAAACGCGCGACTTTCGGGCGCGTTCAAAGTCACATTGTTGACACTTGATGCGTTTGCGAGACGGCCCATTTCAGCCTCATGATCGACATCCGCAAATTCGACAGCCTGGGCCACGCCGACCACGGATGGCTCAACGCGCGCCACCATTTCTCCTTCGCGAACTATTACGATCCTGCCCGCATGGGCTGGGGCCGCATTCGCGTCTGGAACGACGACCAGATCGCGGCCCAGAGCGGCTTCCCGCCGCATCCGCACCGCGACATGGAGATCGTGACCTACGTGCGCACCGGCGCGATCACGCACCAAGATTCGATGGGCAACAAGGGCCGCACGGCTGCGGGCGACGTGCAGGTGATGAGCGCCGGCACTGGCGTCGTGCATTCCGAATATAATCTCGAGGACGAGCAGACGACCTTGTTCCAGATTTGGATCGAGACGGACAGGCAGGCCGCCAAGCCGAGCTGGGGCGCGATGCCGTTCCCGAAGGACTCGCGCGAAGGCGCGTTCCAGCTGCTCGCCAGCGGAAACGAGACCGATGGCGTGCTCACCATCAACGCCGATGCGAAGGTGCTCGGCGCGACGGTCAAGGCTGGACAGTCGATCGAGCTCGATGCTGCCCCCGATCGTCACCTCTATCTGGTGCCGAGTGGCCGGATCCGTGTGAACGGCGTCGAGGCGGGCCCCCGCGACGGGATCGCGATCACCGGCGAGAACAGGCTCAACATCGAGGCCGAGGATGATTCCGAGCTGGTTCTGGTCGACGCGCGCTAGCTATTAAGCCCTTGAGTCCGGCGCGGTTCATCGAGCCTGTGCTTGAATAACGGTCGTCCGGCGGGCATGGGCCCTCGTGCGCGCCGGGCACATGGCGCGACTCACGGACAAGAGCGGGAGCGAATGAAGGGCGGCTGGCGCTTGGGGATTGCGGTTTGGATGGCGGCGCTTGCGCTGGCCCCGATGCCGCTTGCCGCCCAAAGCGAGCCGCCGTCGCCGAGCGACACGCCGGCTACCGATGCCGTCGGGCCACGCGAGCTTCAGAATTTCAGCCTGTCTGGCAGGGTCATCCGTCCCGCGGACCAGCAACCGGCGGCAAGCACAGAAGCCAAGGCTCCCCGCCAGACGGCGAATCAAACCGCGGAACCTGCGGCCACCTCGCATCGCCGCGCGCAGACTGCGGAACAGAAGACGAAGCCCGCGTCATCGGCGACCGCGGCGCTGGCATCTGCTGCGCCGGCACCGCAGCCAGCGCCAGTCTCCTCAGCTCCAGCTCTCCCACAGACCGAGGCGCCGATCACAGCTGCCTCCGCGGCTACCTCGACGGCGCCCATACTGAGTTCGCCGCTCAAGCCGGAGCCCGCGAGCGCTCCTGTGACCCTTGAGCCGCAGCGTCATTTGCTGCTTTGGCCGTGGTTGGTTGCCGCTTTCCTTGCTGCGGCAGCGGCTGCCTTCTTCTTGTTCCGAAATCGCCAGCGGCATGCGTTCGCCGGCGGACCAGAGGTTGACCTCTTTGTCGCCCCCGAACCGGTGCCGGCGCCCCGCCCTGCGCCGCGAGCACCGCAGCCAGAGCCGGTCTCGCGCGCGCCGCAACCGCAACCAGCGCCTCCGCCCACGCCTGCGCCGAGGGTCCCGCCTATGGGCGGCGTCGTTTCTACTGGCCTCCGCCCGAGGTTGGACGTGACGATGCAGCCCCTGCGCTGCATCGTCGATGACACGAAGGTCACGATCGAGTTTGACCTTGAGCTGTACAACGCCGGCACCGCCGCCGCCCGAGCTGTCCTCGTCGAGGCCGTCGCCTTCAATGCTGGGCCCTCGCAGGACCAGGAGATCGGCGCGTTTTTCGCGAAGCCTGCCGGCGAGGGCGATCGCATTGACTCGATTCCGCCGCTGCAACGGATAAGCCTGCGCACCCAGGTCGTCGCGCCGCGCGAGAATGTGCAGGTGCTAGACGCCGGCGGAAGGCAGGTCTTCGTGCCGCTTCTCGCCTTCAACGCACTTTATCGTTGGAACGGCCACGAAGGACAGACGTCGGTCAGCTATCTGCTTGGGCGCGAAACGGACGGCGAGAAGATGGCGCCCTTCCGGATAGATCTCGGCCCTCGGCAGTTCCGGAAGGTAGGCGCGCGCCCCTTGCCGACAGGCGTGAGGCGCTAGCCTTTACTCGGCCGGCTTGAGCGCCGCGGCATCCGACTTCACGCGTAGCAAGCGAAGGAGTTGCGCGAGGAACATCAAGACGCCCAGCAACCACACCATCGAAGCAACGATCGCAACTCCAGGCGAAGCGCGGAGCACTGCCAATCCGATGCCGATCGGAAGGAGCACCGAGGCGGTCGCGGATACAAAGAAATGATACCGCGCGAGACTTGTCGCAGCGAGTTCCGGATAGGCGCGGTAAGTCAGACCGAACAATGCAAGCGAGGCCCAACCGGCAAGATTAAGATGTGCGTGCACCGGGACGAGTTGAAAGTCCTCGCGCATTCCCATCCCGATACCCAGGACGGCGCCGCAGATTAGCAGGATCGTTGCGAGCAGCAGGAAATAGACATCGACACGTTTCATTTGTCCCCTCCTCTTGAGGGTCCCGCTTTCGCATCCGACACGCGCGCCCGTCAATTTAGGCCGCTAGAGGACACTCGAATTGTAACTGTGCCAGGCCAGCACCGCGGCGGCGCCGCGATACGGCCGCCAGGGCTCGGCTAGCTCACGTAGCTGCTTTTCGCTCGGCTTGGCTTCGAGGCCCATCAGTCGGCCGAGCTCGATCATGACCGCGAGGTCGCCCGCGGGAAAGACGTCGGCTCTCCCTTCCGCGAAGAGCAGATAAATCTCCGCCGACCATCGGCCGATCCCCTTTATCTTGGTGAGGAGAGCAATCGCTTCCTCGTCGTCCTGCGGCAGCTCCTCGAGATCGAGTTCGCCCGACGTTACGAGCTCGGCGAGGCTGCGGATGTAGCCGGCCTTCTGCCGCGACATTCCGGCGGCACGCATTTCCTCGTCGCTCGCAGCGAGCAGCAAGTCGAGTTCAGGCGGTGATCCGAACGCCGCCTCGAGCTTCGACCACATCGACCGCGCCGCAGCAACGCTGACCTGCTGGCCGACAATCGTGCGCAATAACGTATGCGCGCCCGGCTCACTCTTGCGCGGCTCGGGAATGCCATGCTGCTCTATGACGCGCGCGAACGCCGGCTCTCGGCCGGCTAGTGCCTCGACATGGGTTCGGATGCTGTTGCTCGTTCGGACCATCAGGATGTGCTTGCTGCATATAGGGCGACCGCGGCCGCGTTGGAGACGTTCAAGCTTTCAACCGCATCGCTGATCGGGAGCCGCGCCAGCGCATCGCAATGTTCACGCGTGTTAGGTCTCAGTCCGGCGCCTTCCGCGCCGAGCACGAGCGCGACCCGCACCGAGCCGAGGGCATCCTTCAGTTCCATTTCGGCATCACCGGCGAGGCCAATGCGCCAGAATCCCGCTTGGCCGATGTCTTCGAGCGCGCGAGCGAGATTGACGACCCGTACCCACGGAACGCGCTCGAGTGCGCCCGAAGCCGCCTTTGCGACGACTCCGCTTTCGGGCGGCGAATGGCGGTCCTGGGTGACGATTCCGATAGCACCGAATGCTGCCGCCGAACGGAGGATCGCGCCTACGTTATGCGGGTCGGTGACCTGATCGAGCACAAGCAGGACAGCTTTGTTAGGCGCTCCGTTCAGCAGGTCATCGAGCCATGCCTCCTCGAGCGGCTCGACCTCGATCACCACGCCCTGATGCGGCGCGTCATGAGGGACCAGCCGTCCGAGGTCGGCAACGTCCGCGAGCGTTACCGCCACGTCCTTCGGGAATTGCATGAAGACTGCGGCCTCGCGCGTCGCCCAGGCGCGCAGCACTTTGCGCTTCGCATTGTCGAGCGCGGCCGCGACAGCATGTTTGCCCCACAGCCGCGGCCGGCTGGGCGTCCAGTGGGTCTGATGGGATTTCTTGCGCCGCGACACCGTGCCCCAATGGGGACGCAAAGCTCGTGACGCAACAGCGCTATGGGTCGGTGGGCGACCCGAGGATCGAGTCAGGCCAGGCGCGCGTCCCTTTCGGCTCGTGCGCGTCGTTCGCTCCGCCAGACGCCGATCGCGAGAATGATCAGGATTGGATAGCTCCAGAACCTCAAGGCTGCCGCGTAGGCGATTGGCAGCAGGTCGGACTGGATGGCTTTGAGCAAGTGTCCGAGGCTCGTGGTGAGCTGCAAGCCGCTGACCCACAACGGCCAGAACCGGTCGGAACGCAGGGCCACAAGAGTAAACGCGACCAACGTCAAAAGGTCGATGACAAGGACGCCGCTCTCGACCGACGCGTAGCTCGACACGATCGCGTAGGTTGCGAAGTTGGCAATGATGCACACCGCGCCAACGATGCGGGCATCCGTCTTGCCGCGCAGCAAGGCATAGCCGCAGGCCCCAAACAGAAGCGCGTTGAAGAGGATCAGCCGGAACATATACGCGGACCGGACACCGACGTGCGATGTCCGGTCAACCCCTTACACTCATGCAACGACGCGAAGGTCTGCGGCGGCGGTTTTTGGACACTCGCCCTCGTCGCCGAAGCTGACCGTTCGCAGACCGGGGACCTTGCCCTTCGCATCCGCGAGTGCCGCGTGGCAGGCAACAAGGGCGCCACGGCTTTCGACCAGCCCCGCAAGGGCAGCGGCCAACTGCTCTAGCGCCGGATGAATCGTTCCATAACCTGTATGCGCGACCGAATTCGCGTGCATCATCCGTGCCTGCAATTCAGCGATCTCAGCTAGCGCGGCATCGATGCTGTCCTCGACTTCACGAACCTGCGTTGCGACTTCGAATGCGGCGCTTTCAATCTGATGCTTGCGCATATGACTGCTCCTTTCCGCGCGACAAGAATCACGCGGGGATGGTT
>JBEDUM010000061.1:0-9636 GCA_040414585.1 Sphingomicrobium sp.
CCGTGCATCGCGAAGAGGCAAGCGCGGCCAAGCCCCGCCGGGCGGAGAAAGGCAAGCCGAACGAGCTTTGGGGTAGTGGCACCGTCCTAATCGTGGAAGACGAGCCGATGGTTCGGACCGTAGCCGAACGGGCGCTTAGCCGACACGGCTATTCAGTCATCACGGCCGATAATGGAGAGGAAGCTCTCGACATTCTTGCTCGCGGCGAACCGATCGACCTTCTGGTCAGCGATGTAGTGATGCCTGGGATGGATGGCCCGACGATGGTCCGAGAGGCGCGGAAGAGCCGGCCCGAGCTCAAAATCCTGTTCATTTCCGGCTACGCCGAGGAGCAGCTGCGCAAGTCGATCGACATCGAAAACGTGAATTTCCTGGCCAAGCCCTTCTCGGTGACCGAGCTGGCCGAGGCGGCACGGAGAGCAGTCGGCTCGAAATAAGTTCTTTGCGGATTTGGGAGCCGCACTTTATGCCGAGACGGGTATGGCGAGTGGGCGTTCCATTCTAATCGTCGAGGATGAGCCTCTCATCGCGATGATGCTTGAGGATTTCCTGGATTCGCTGGGGCACACCGTTAGTGGTTCATGCGATACCGTGCAGTGCGCGCTCGACGAGGTGGAAAAGGGCGGGTTCGATCTCGCCATCCTCGACGTGAACCTGAAAGGCGAAAACGTTTGGCCGGTTGCGACCAAGCTGCGCGAGAAGAACGTTCCCTTCGTGATCGCGACAGGCGGGCATGTCGACCCGCCGCCTCCCGAGTTCAACGACGCGCCGGTCATCGAAAAACCCTATACGGTGGACCGGGTCACGCCTGCGATCGAGGCGGCCCTCGCGTAGGTTCAAGCTGGTCGCGATCGCAATCGCCGCAACGGCAGCACTTTTCATATTCGCCATGTTCGAATTCCAGACAGAGCTGATCTTTCCAGTCCGCGCTGTTTCACGCGCGGGACCACTTCCGCCGGGCGCCGAGCCCCTTGCGTTGAAGACGCCCGACGGTGAGCACCTCAAAGGCATCCACATCCCCGCGGACGAGCCGGCGGAAGTACGGACTCTCATTCTAGGGTTTGGCGGGAATGCCTGGAATGGTCAGGACGTCGCCGAATATCTTCACGAGGTTTACCCAGATAAGGACGTCGTCGCCTTTCATTATCGGGGTTATCCGCCATCCACTGGTTCGCCATCGGCCGAGGCGCTGATCGCGGACGCACCGCTTGTCTATGACCTGGCCGTTGAACGCCTTAAGCCGCAAAGGGTCATCGCGGTCGGCTTCAGCATCGGAAGCGGCGTGGCCGCCGAGCTCGCCGCCAGACGCAAGGTTGATGGATTGATCCTCGTGACGCCTTTCGACTCGCTCAAGGCGGTTGCCCAGGCGATGTACCCCTGGCTGCCGATCGGACCACTTTTCCGGCATGAGATCGACGCGGCGGCCGCGCTCGAAAAGACGCAGGTCCCGGTCGCGATCATCGCCGCGCGGAATGATGAGATCGTGCCTCCGGAGCGGGCCGACGCGTTGCGCAAGCGAGTTCCGAAGCTTGTGTTCGATCGGACCATAGAGCGTGCCGGGCACAATGACATCTACGCAAGGTCGGAGTTTCAGCTGGCAATGCGGGAGGCGCTCGGCATGATCGGCGGCTGAGTGCCATTCCCGGCCTAACTTGGGACACGGTAAGGTTACCGTGGGGGCAAACAGCCCTTGCTAGGCGGCATGGCTCCATCCATATTCTTGAATATAAAGGACCAAATCCTGCGGAGGACGCGTTAACCGACCCGCAGAGTTGATTGTGTCATAAAGCGGGCTAGCATGGCCCTTGATTGGAGCGGTCGTCAGCGACCGTAATGTAAGGAACGGAATGACCAAGCTTTCAGGCGGCGGCGACGGCAAGAGCACACTCTACTGCTCCTTCTGCGGCAAGTCGCAGCACGAGGTTCGCAAGCTCATTGCGGGCCCCACCGTCTTCATCTGCGATGAGTGCGTCGAGCTCTGCAACGACATTATCCGCGAAGAGTCGAAGTCGGCGCTGGTCAAGACCCGTGACGGCGTTCCGACGCCGGCCGAAATCTGCAAGGTCCTCGACGATTATGTGATCGGCCAGGACCGCGCCAAGCGCGTGCTCTCAGTCGCTGTGCACAACCATTACAAGCGCCTCGCCCACGGCTCCAAGTCCGGCAACGAGGTCGAGCTCGCCAAGTCGAACATCCTCCTGATCGGCCCTACGGGTTGCGGCAAGACGCTGCTGGCGCAGACGCTGGCGCGGATCCTCGACGTGCCGTTCACGATGGCCGATGCGACGACGCTGACCGAGGCCGGCTACGTCGGCGAGGACGTTGAGAACATCATCCTGAAGCTGCTCCAGGCCTCCGACTACAATGTCGAGAAGGCTCAGCGCGGCATCGTCTACATCGACGAGATCGACAAGATCAGCCGCAAGTCGGACAATCCATCGATCACCCGCGACGTATCTGGCGAGGGCGTCCAGCAGGCGCTGCTGAAACTGATGGAAGGCACCACGGCTTCGGTCCCGCCGCAGGGCGGCCGCAAGCATCCGCAGCAGGAGTTCCTGCAGGTCGACACGACCAACATCCTGTTCATCTGCGGCGGCGCCTTCGCGGGCCTCGAGAAGATCATCGCCGACCGGCTGCAGGGCAAATCGATCGGCTTCGGCGCGCATGTCGCCGCTCCGGACGAGCGCAAGACCGGCGAGACGCTGAAACATTGCGAGCCTGAGGATCTGCTGAAGTTCGGACTGATCCCCGAGTTCATCGGCCGCTTGCCGGTGATCGCGACGCTTATGGACCTCGACGAAGAGGCTCTCGTGAAGATTCTGGTCGAGCCGAAGAACGCGCTGGTGAAGCAGTACGCCAAGCTCTTCGACATGGAAGACGTGGAGCTCGAATTCACCGACGACGCGCTTCACTCGGTCGCCAAGAAAGCGATCGACCGGAAGACCGGCGCGCGTGGCCTGCGCTCGATCCTCGAGGGCATTCTGCTCGATACGATGTTCGACCTGCCGTCGATGGACGGGGTCGACGAAGTCCACATCGACAAGGATGTCGTCGAAGGCCGCAAGGAACCCGTGCGCGTCTACGCGGCCAAGGACAAGGCTGGCGACGCCGCCTAATCCGGGCTTCGGTTTAACGGCCTAGCTTATTGTCCCCGCACTGCGGCGAGCAGCTGCGTTCCGTAACGCTCCATCAGATGCGCGTCACGGCCATAGTGATCGGGGAAGAACTGGACCCCGTCCGCAGTCGGCTGCACCGTCAGATAGGTCATATAGACGGGGATTGGGGTCGGCAGGTCGACCTCTTGCTCCACCTTCGGATTCCTGCCCTGCGGGATGGACCCGTTGAACAGGAACCTCGCCACGCGCTTATAGTCCTCAAGACGGACGCAGCCGTTGCTGAACCACAGCTCGTTCTTTGTGAAGTGCTCCTTCTCGGGCGAATCGTGGAGATAGATGCCGAAGTAATTTGGCAGCATGAACTTCATCGCGCCCATGGAGTTTGCGGGACTTGGAAGGCGGCGGAGACGCACCTCCTGCCTCCCGTCGACAACCGCCTGCCAGTCGACGCTCGCCGGGTCGATGAGCTGGGCGTTGTCGCTGTAATCAGTGAGCACCTGGTACTCGCGGTCGGTGAGGTACTTAATTCCCTGCGCGACGACGCGCGGCGCGATTAGGTTCGTCACCAGCTCAGGCGGGACGTTCCAGTAAGGATTGACGCTGGCATACTTGATGTACGCTGCCATCATCGGGGTGGCCGTCTCGGCCTTGCCCACGACGATCTTCATTTCGTCGATCTTGCGGCCATTCTCCCAAAGCGACAGGCGCGCGTCGCCGGCATCGACGACGACATATTTGCGCTGCTCCTCAGGCGCCGGAAGGCGCTTCGCGCGCTCCATGTTGATGATGATCAACTGCTCGTAATATTCCGGACCGCGATTGAGCGCCTCGATGGTGCCGGCGCCGGCGATCCCGTCGGCCTTTAGGCCGTGAACGCCCTGGAACTCCTTCACCTTGGCCGCAAGAGCAGCATCGTAGCTGTCGCCTGTCGCCAGACCGAGGCGCGCCCGAAGCGTGGAGACGCGCTCGCCCGTGGAGCCGGGTTTCAGGACCGGGCCATCGGGAATCGCCACGTTGGGCAGGTCACCCCAGCGCTGTTGGTATTTTATCAGGCCACGCCGCAAGTCCGTGTAGATCGGATTCACCGACGTGAAGAGGTCGACCGGAGCGCCGCTCCAGGCAGCCGGCGAGGCGCCAGGCATCGCGTTGTCATGAACCGCGCGCGGAACCAGGTCCTCGTCGATGTAAATCATGTCGACGCCCTGCTCTATCGCGGGCGGCAGATCGATCGGTTCGAGGGCTGGCGCCTTGTTGCTGTGCGCGGCCGGTGATTGCCACGGCTGCTGCTGCACCGGAGGCGGGGGTTGGGCCATCCAGGGCTCGGCGACCGGTGCGCGGGATGGCTGGGCCATCGGCGGAGGCGGCGGCACAGGTCCGGGTACAGGCCAGTTACCGTTCCACTGAGCGAATGCGGTGGCCGGTAGCGACAGGGCGCTGAGCGCCAGCAAGGAATGGCGAATGGTCACAGCTGCTTAGATAGCCCACGAAACTGAACGGTTACAGAATCAACGGTCGAATTCCGCCGCGATTCATTCACCTTCGAGCGGAAGCGTGTCCTTTTCGGCAGTCGGAGCGCCCAGCGCCTCCGCTGCCTCTTCGACCTCTTCGTCGGTGGGAGCTTCAGGCAACTCTTCACCTGGGGCCAGAGCGTCGTCCGGAATGCCTGGTCCCGTGCCGGCAATCGTCTCGTTGATTGGCTCGTCGTTCGGCCCGGTGCTGATCTTTTCCCTGTCCTGCGCCATGATTCGCATCTCCTCCCGCGCAGCATTCAAAGCGTGCGATTGCGGCGGATTGTTCCGACCATTTGTTGCGCCGGTGGGTGCCGCCGCCCATATGTCGACCCATGACTCGCATTCTCCCCATCCTCCCCCTTCGAGATATCGTCGTCTTCCCGCACCGGATCGTGCCCCTTTTCGTGGGTCGCGAGAAATCGGTGGCGGCGCTTGAGGCGGCCATGGCTGCCGACAAGGAACTGTTCCTGGTTGCCCAGCTCGATCCGGGCGAGGACGATCCGGACCGTGACGCGCTCTACGATCTCGGCGTGATCGCGACGGCGATGCAGCTGTTGAAGCTGCCGGACGGGACCGTACGTGTTCTTGTGGAGGGCGTGAAGCGCGCTCGGCTCGTGAATCTCACCCCGCGCGACGGGTTCATGTCCGCCGAGGTCGAGGAGGTTGAAGAGGAGGGCGCTGCCGGTCCCGAGGCTCAGGCGCTGATGCGCTCCGTCATCGACCAGTTTGAAAATTACGCGAAGCTCAACAAGCGCCTGCCAGCCGAGACGGGGATTCAGCTGGGCGAGATCGAGGAACCGTCGATTCTGGCAGATGCCGTTGCCTCGAACCTTTCAATCAAGGTCGCGGACAAGCAGGCGCTGCTGGGAGAACTCAATCCAGCCCGGCGGCTCGAAATGGTATTTGCCTTCATGGAAGGCGAGCTCGGCGTGCTCCAGGTGGAAAAGAAGATCCGCAGCCGCGTGAAGCGCCAGATGGAGAAGACGCAGCGCGAATATTATTTGAACGAGCAACTCAAGGCGATCCAGCGCGAGCTCGGCAATGAAAGCGAGGAAGGCGGCGACGAGCTTCAGGAGCTGGCCGAGAAGATCCGCAAGACGCGTCTCTCAAAGGAAGCCCGGACTCGCGCCAATGCCGAGCTGAAGAAGCTCCGAGCGATGGCGCCGATGTCGGCGGAGGCCACCGTCGCGCGCAACTATCTTGACGTCCTGCTTGGCCTCCCGTGGGGCAAGAAGTCGAAGCTCAAGAAGGACATCGCCGAGGCTCAGCGGGTTCTCGACGAGGATCACTATGGTCTCGACAAGGTGAAAGAGCGGATCGTCGAATATCTCGCGGTGCAGGCTCGAACCAATAAGCTGAAGGGGCCGATCCTGTGCCTCGTCGGTCCTCCGGGCGTTGGTAAGACCTCGCTCGGTCGCTCGATTGCGCGAGCGACGGGTCGTGAGTTCGTCCGTCAATCATTGGGCGGGGTTCGTGACGAGGCCGAAATCCGCGGCCACCGCCGGACCTATATCGGCTCGCTACCGGGCAAGATCATTTCGAACATCAAGAAGGCGGGCACGTCCAACCCGCTCTTCCTACTCGACGAGATCGACAAGCTCGGCCAGGATTTCCGCGGCGATCCATCGTCGGCTCTCCTTGAAGTGCTGGACCCTGAGCAGAACAACAAATTCCAGGATCATTATCTGGAGCTGGACTACGACCTATCCGACGTGATGTTCGTCACCACCGCGAACTCGCTCGACATGCCGCAGCCCCTCATGGACCGAATGGAGATCATCCGCCTCGAGGGCTACACCGAGGACGAGAAGGTCGAGATCGCCAAGCGCCACCTGATCCCAAAGCAGATGGAGGCGCATGGCCTGAAGCCGGAAGAGCTTACCTATGGGGATGACGCCCTGAGAGCGATGATCCGCCACTACACCCGGGAGGCGGGCGTCAGGACTCTCGAGCGCGAACTGGCCAAGATCGCCCGCAAGTCGCTGCGCCAGATTCTCGAAGGGAAAGCGGAGAGGGTCGAACTTACACCTGACAATCTCGGCGATTTTCTTGGTGTCCGGAAGTTCCGCTACGGTATCGGCGAGGAAGAGGACCAGATCGGCGCGGTGACAGGTCTTGCCTGGACCGAGGTTGGCGGTGAGCTGCTCACGATCGAGGCGGTTACCGTTCCGGGCAAGGGCCAGATCAAGACGACTGGCAAGCTCGGCGAGGTGATGCAGGAGTCGATCCAGGCGGCCATGAGCTTCGTGAAGGCCCGGGCTCCGGCTTACGGCGTGAAGCCGTCGATCTTCGCCCGGAAGGACATTCACGTGCACTTGCCGGAAGGCGCGGTCCCAAAGGATGGACCGTCGGCGGGCATCGGCATGGTGACGGCGATGATCTCCACGCTGACGGGCAACAGCGTCCGACGTGACGTCGCGATGACCGGTGAGGTGACGCTCCGCGGCCGGGTTCTTCCGATCGGCGGCCTCAAGGAAAAGCTGCTGGCGGCTTTGCGCGGTGGCATTCGCACCGTGCTGATTCCAGCGGAGAATGAAAAGGACCTCGTGGAAATTCCGGGGAGCGTAAGAGAGAGCCTGGAAATCGTGCCTGTCAGCCACGTGGACGAGGTTCTGGCGCGAGCCCTCGTCGATCCGTTGCAGGCGATCGAATGGACCGACGATGACGAACATGCCGCCGAACCCCCGGTTCCTCCGTCGAGTCCCGAATCGGGTGTAGCCGTTCGTCACTAACCGCTGGACAGGTGCGCGGACTCTTGCATTAAAGGCGTGAGTCCCCGCGCGCGCGAGTCTCTGCGGCGGGGCACGGGAGAGCTGGGTCCATGAACAAGCAAGAATTGATTGGCCATGTCGCCGATCGAGCCGGACTCAGCCGCAACGATGCTATGCGGGCAGTCGAAACGATGCTCGAAGTGATCACATCGGCCCTCAAACGTGGCGATGAAGTGCGGCTGGTCGGGTTCGGCAATTTTTCGGTTACGCGGCGCAAGGCTTCTACGGGCCGCAATCCCCGCACGGGCGAGCCCATGAACATCAAGGCCAGCTCGCAGCCGAAGTTCCGACCCGGCAAAGTGCTGAAAGACGCGGTCCAGTAGCTAGACAGGCGGTCTGACCGCACTATATCCGCGCAACTCCGAGAGCGGGCGCGTAGCTCAGCGGTAGAGCACACCCTTCACACGGGTGGGGTCACAGGTTCAATCCCTGTCGCGCCCACCACGCTCTCGTGCGAAATCCGGAATTGCCAGAAGAATCTAGATGTCGAGATAGTTCGGCTGGAAGCTGCCGACCCGGCGCATCTCCGCCCAGTCCGTAAACTGGATTTGGCGGCCCTTGCGGCGGATGAGGCCCTGGCGCTCCATGTCGGCCAGCACACGGTTCACATTGACAGACGTTTGCCCAGTGATCTCGGCGATTTGTTGCTGGGTAAATGGATTGAGCATCGAGCCGTTGCTGACGTGCATTCGAACGGCGGTCTCGCACAGCAAGTGGGCGACGCGGGCAGTCGAATCCCGGCGTCCGCAATTGACCAGCCACTCGTAGCCTATTGCCTCGTTTCTCTGGATCAGCCGCCAGAAGAAGTGCTGAAGTTCAGGATGCGAGTCCACGACCCGGAAAAAGTCCGCGGCTTTCCCAACCATGACCTCGCTGCGCACGATGGCCTGGACGCCGTAATCGGCGATGCCATCCCGCGGAAGTATGCCTTCGCCGGGGAAGCGCAGCGCTACGATTTGCCGCCGACCCGAATTGTCCGTCTTGAACTTCGATACGATGCCAGAGCGGACGAATATAACCTCGTCTCGCTGGGCGCCTGGCTCGCGAAACGGGCGTCGCGGTTCAACCTGGACGATCTTGTGCGGCATCTCGGCCAGCTGATGGGCCAGACGCTCATCCAGGCCTGCCGAGATCAAAGTGTCGAGAAGGGACGCGACTTGCGTCGACGACGGACCTCGACGGGTCGCCACAGGCTCTCTTCCAGAGAGCGGCGGTGCTTCGGCAACTATCATCGCCAACCTAAATACACCCGCGACTATATCATTTACAGTTAGCTAAAGTTTACTGCCAGCTCGTCTCTCAGCAGAGCCACCTGCGCAGGCGAAAGCTGTACTGCCTGAGACAGCTGAGGATAGCCCGGCCAGCCCGCGTCCGGAAACTCGATTCCCCGCCAGTGACGGGGCTCGGAATAGCGTGGAATCACGTGGAAATGGACGTTGGGGTCCACCATCATGAGCATCAGATAGTTAATGCGCTCATATTGGCAGAAGGCGGAGAGCGCCGATTCAATGGATTGCACCGCATGAGCTTGCTCGGCGAACGCTTCGAGCGAAAGCTCCGAATAGGCCGTGACGTTGCTCTTTGCCGCGAGCACCAGCGAGCCCAATGTGACCTGCGCAGGCCGAAGCAGGACCAGCCAATGCTCGAATTCGCGGATCAGAGTGTCCGGGAAGCCGAATTTCTCAATGGTCGGGTTCATTGCCGCCAGACCTCCGCTTGCCTTAACCAGCTCTCATCCCTAAGTGGCCCGCGCGGGCATGGGAACCGCCCCCAAACGCACCGTGGCGATCGTAGCTCAGCTGGTTAGAGCATCGGTTTGTGGTACCGAGGGTCGGGGGTTCAAGTCCCCTCGATCGCCCCATTTCCTGAACGCCTTTCGCAGTTAGAGTCACCAAACATCCATGACGACACCCTGGGGCCTGCCAGACTTCGACGATCACGAAGCGATCCATTTCTTCACCAACGACGAGTGCGGCCTTCGGGCCATTATCGCGGTGCATTCGACGCATCTCGGGCCAGCGGCGGGCGGCGCTCGCTTCTGGCATTATGCGAAGGACGAGGAAGCCCTGGTCGACGCGCTGAGGCTTTCGCGCGGAATGAGCTACAAGAATGCCATGGCAGGGCTTCCGCTCGGCGGCGGCAAATCCGTACTTCTTGCCGATAAGGACCGGACTAAGACGCCCGATATGCTTCATGCATTCGGCAAGGCGGTCGACGAGCTTGGCGGACGCTACATCA
>JBEDUM010000062.1:0-16806 GCA_040414585.1 Sphingomicrobium sp.
CTGGAGCGTGCCCTGCGCGATCTCGGGCTGGTACGGCGTGTAGCTGGTCAGGAACTCGCCGCGCTGGATGATATGGTCGACGCTTGCGGGCACATGATGCCTGTAGGCACCGCAACCCAGGAAGAACGGAACATCGCCGGCGACCATATCCTTTCGTGACAGCGCGGTCATATGCCGCTCGACTGCCATCTCCGAGGCATGCATCGGCAGGCCTTCGATGGGCCCTTTCAGGCGCGCCTCCTCGGGCACGTCGCGGAACAGTTCGTCGATCGAGCCGGCGCCGATTACGCGCAGCATCTCGCCGCGGTCGGCGCCACTCAACGGCAGATAACGCATCAGTTTGGCTTCCTCATAATGAAGCGAAGGCGGACATAGTCGGCGACGTTTGACCCGACGCGATCGGCGACTGCGGCACCGATATCGGCGCGCTCTTCTTCGGGAACCCCGGCGCGGTCGAGCCAACCGCGGCGGAAGGTCGTCACCCATTGGGCTACGCCATGCTCGATGGGGGTCGGTCTCTCAATCAGCCGAGCGTCGATCTCATGAAAGCCAGCGGCTTCGTAGACGGCGGCGAATTCCTCGGGAGACGCATACCAGTTGCTCGCCTCGACCGGCGGGACATAGCCGCGGATGATGAGCTCGTCGTCGAGCGCTTCGCGCAGCTGCTTGAGATTTCCCTCACCCCCCATTTCGCCCGCGAACCGGCCGCTTGACTTGAGCGCGCGGAAAATAGCGCGTGCGGCCTGCTCCTTCTCCAGCACCCAGTGAAGGGTCGCGTTGGAGAAGACTGCGTCGAAATCCGACCTGAAGGTCATGTCCGCGACGTCCATCAGGACCGCGTCGATACTCTTTGCTCGGGCGGCCGAGATCATCTCCGGAGAGTTGTCGATGCCGAGCACTGTCGCGCCCCGCTCGATGATCTTCCGCGTGAGAGTCCCCTCGCCGCAGCCGACGTCAAGAATGTGCTCGCCGGGCTGAGGATCCAGAAGGTCGAGGGCCGCCCCGCCCAGCTCAGCGACGAAGCTGCCGACGCGGGCGTAATCCGCGGCGTTCCATTTGCTGGTCGAAACGGCGGCTTCGCTCAAAGCGTCTTCACCCAATCCCGATAGGACGTCTCGTCCATGAGCCCGTCGAGCTCACCTGGATTGTCGAGTCGCAGCTTGAAGAACCATCCCTCGCCTTCGGGATCGCGGTTGATGATGGCGGGATCGTCGGCGATCGCGGCATTACCTTCGATCACCTCGCCCGACACCGGTGCGTAAACGTCGGATGCCGCCTTGACCGATTCGACGACCGCGGCTTCCTGTCCCTTCGCGACACGGCGGCCTGCCTCGGGCGCCTCCGCAAAGACGATGTCGCCCAGCGCCTCCTGAGCGTGGTTGGAAATTCCGATGGTCGCGGTGTCGCCCTCGATTCGAACCCACTCGTGGTCCTTGGTGAAATAGAGACTCATGCGGAAGCTCCCTTGCGATGATAACGGTGCGGGACGAACGGCATCGCGGCGACGCGCGCTTCGAACAGCTTGCCGCGCTGCTCGATCTTCAGCGGCGTTCCAATCTCGGCGAGTCCAGTCGCGACATAGCCCATAGCGATCGGACGCTGCAGCGACGGCGAGAAGCCGCCGCTGGTAATGCGTCCGACCTCATTGCCCTCGCCGTCGAGCACCAACGCGCCTTCGCGGACTGGCTGGCGGCCGTCGATGTCAAAGCCGACGCGCTTTTCGATCGGGCCATTTTCGAGCTCGGCGAGGATGCGCATTGCACCGGCAAAGCCCCCCTCGGCGCGGCGACGCTTGTTGATGGCAAAGTTCAGGCCAGCCATCACTGGAGTCGTCTCGAGATCGAGGTCATGGCCGTAGAGCGGCAGGCCTGCCTCAAGCCTCAGCGAATCGCGCGCCCCCAGACCGATCGGCTTCACGCGCTCATCGGCAACAAGCCACTCGGCGAGATTCTCGGCCGCAATCGAGGGGATCGAAATCTCGAACCCGTCCTCGCCGGTATAGCCCGAGCGGCTGATCCACAACGAATGGCCGAAAGCCCGGAACGGCCGACCCTCCATGAACCCTAGCTCGGCGACGCCGGGAATGGCGGTATCGAGCACCTCGGCCGCAAGTGGCCCCTGAAGAGCTAGAAGGGCCTGCTCCCTCATGTAATCTATGGCCACGTCAGACAGGCGAAACTGGAGATATTCGATGTCTCCATGCTTCGTCGCGCCATTGACGACGACGTAGAAATCCTCGCCCCGCCGCGTTGCCATGAGGTCGTCGACGATTCCGCCTTCCTCGTTCAGGAGGAGCGAATACTTCGGCTTCATGTCCTTGGCGTCGCGGAAGTCTCCAGGCATGACCCGCTCGAGCGCCGAATCGACGCCACGGCCGTGGATGAACAGCTGGCCCATGTGGCTGACGTCGAATAGGCCCGCACTTTCGCGGGTCCACAGATGTTCGGCGATGATGCCCTCGTACTGGACCGGCATTTCGTAACCGGCGAACGGCACCATCCGGGCGCCCTTTGACCGATGCCACGAATCGAGGGGAAGCTTGTCGAGCTGCTTTGCGGGAAGGTCGGCGCCTCCTGTAGGATCGCCGCTGTATGGCGTTCCGCGCGCCTGGGTCTCGTCGGTCGGACCTGAATGGACTTCTCGGCTCATCAAGCGCTCCCAGAGGTTAAGCGACAGCCTCCACCGCCACGGCTTTGATCTGCCGCCCCCGTCTGTCTCTAGCGCCTGAGAGCTTTGCCCCTTCGGCGGCCCGCACGCGGCGGACTCTTTCCAGACTGTCAAACCCGCGCGGTCCTGTGGCCTGAGAGATTCCGGGGGCGGTTGCTCCTTCGGCGCCGCCTAACATCCGGAGACGAAAGGCGAACTCTCCCGCGCGGCCTTCCGGCAGTTATCCCTGCCGGCGACGCGGCGTGCCTTGGCCGCGACCGCTTCCCGAGTCAACGCGAGTTTCGCTGATCCCTTAGCGGGTTGCGTTGTACTTGAGCTGATCCTGAGACAGCTGGAAACCGACCAGATGCTCGAACGTCGCATTGGCGACTGCGCTACGCACCGCCGGATCGGACAACGGATCGACCGCGGCTTCTGCTTCGCCTGCTTTGCGCGGACGTGTCAGGATCTGGCGCACGTTTGCCGGCAGGGTCGCAACGCCACGATTCACGCGGACGATCGCCTGCACGCGCATCGAGGCGTGGATATCGCCGGGCGCGAAGTTGAGCACTGCCTGACCGATTCGCTTGGCGGCAACATTCGTGCCGGCCTGTAGTGCCACGTTGAAGTAGGGCAGGACGACTTGCCGTGCCGGCCCGGCGTCTCGCCTCAAGCCGGTGATGGTGAAGGTCGCCGTCGAGACCACGTCATTGCCGACGTCCTGGCAGGTGGCCCGCACGTCCGTGATCGCCGCCGTCACGTCGATCGCACGGGAATCGGTGCTTCCAGCCGGGTTGAACAAGGTGATGTCGCCAGTGCCGGCGGGGACTCCGGCAATCGGGCAGGCGCTGCGGACCGCATAGATGCCCCCGCCATTCTCCTCCGTGACATCGCCAGTATGACGGCAGGCGCTGAGTAGGGTGACAGTAATGAGTGCGGCGAGGCGAAGCTTCACTTGGAGGTGGTCCTTACGTGCGGGAAACTATGGCGACGCGTCATAGGAAGGCCCTTCTAAGGCTGCAAGCGATGCCTTACATGCCCTGCACCGTGGATGAACTGCCTGCTCTTCGTGTCCTGATCGCGGCTCCGCGCGGCTTCTGCGCCGGCGTTGACCGAGCAATTCAGATCGTCGAACTCACACTCGAGCGGTTCGGCGCGCCCGTCTATGTGCGGCATGAAATCGTCCATAACCGGTTCGTCGTTCACCGCCTGAAGAGCTTGGGGGCTGTATTCGTCGACGAACTCGACGAAGTTCCCGATGACCGGCCGGTGGTATTTTCCGCGCACGGTGTGCCGAAGTCGGTGCCTGCCGAAGCTCAGGATCGCGGACTTGCCTATGTCGATGCGACCTGTCCCCTCGTGTCGAAAGTCCACCGCCAGGCGCAGCGACTGATCGAGGAGGGCCGCCATATCCTCTTCATCGGCCACGCCGGCCATCCGGAAGTGATCGGCACCTTCGGCCAGGTGCCTCCCGGTTCGATCACGCTGATTGAAGCAGTTGAGGATGTTGCCGACCTCCATCTCGAGGAGACCGCCAATCTGGCATTCCTCACGCAAACTACGCTGTCCGTGGACGACACGGCTGCAATCGTCGAGGCGTTGAAAAGCCGATTTCCCACAATCCGTGCACCTCGGAGTGAGGACATTTGCTACGCCACCTCGAACCGTCAGGCAGCCGTCAAGGCGATCGCGCCGGAGTGCGACCGGATGCTCGTGATCGGAGCTCCCAATAGCAGCAATTCATTGCGCCTCGCCGAACTCGCAGAGCGCATGGGCGTTCCTTCCCGCCTCATCGAACGAGCCAAGGACATCGACTGGGATTGGCTCGCCACAGCTGAGACCGTCGGCATCACAGCCGGAGCGTCCGCGCCCGAGATACTGGTTCGGGAAGTGGTCGACGCACTCCGCTCCCGCTTCGACGTGACCGAGGAGGAAGCGGATCATTCGCCTGAGCGAATGACGTTCAAGCTTCCACGCGAGTTGGTCGCCTGACCGATCTGCCCCTAGTCGAGATCTTCACCGACGGCGCCTGCCGCGGCAATCCAGGCCCGGGCGGCTGGGCGGCGTTGCTCAGGACGGGCGACAAGGAACGGGAAATCTCTGGCGGGGAGCCGCTCACCACCAACAACCGAATGGAGCTTTTTGCAGCGATCCGAGGTCTCGAGGCACTAAAGAAGCCCTGCCGAGTCCAGCTTCATACCGACAGCATTTATGTCCGCGACGGCATCACGCGCTGGATCCATAATTGGCAGCGCAATGGCTGGCGCACTTCCGACAAGAAGCCGGTCAAGAATGCCGAGCTCTGGCAGGAGTTGATCGAGGCCGCCGCGCCACATCGGATCGAATGGCACTGGGTGAAGGGTCACAGCGGCCACCCCGAGAACGATCGGGTCGACGCGCTTGCCTGCGAGGAAGCAGACAAGCAGCGAACATTACATCGACTCTGATGAACGAAAGTTCACTTGGCGCAAACTTTGCCGAAGCGTTTAATTGCGCCTTCACCGACTCTCTCGTTCCCCCTGTTCGTGGATAGCCGGTGGGGGGAGGCTCGCACGCAGCCTCCCCCGTGTCGTCTCAGGCAAATCGTCGTGGTGAGAAGATTGAGGCGTCTATGTGCGAGACGCTGACATCTGGCGCTTCGTCGAGCAGCACGGCGGCCGCAAGCTTCGCCGCCGCCGGTGAAGTCTGGATGCCAAAGCCTCCCTGCCCCGCGCACCAGAAGAAGCCGGCCACATTCGCATCGTACCCATAGACGGGCAGCCGGTCGGGCGCGAAACTGCGCAGGCCTGCCCAACTCCGTTCGACCCGCTCGATCGGCCAGTCGACCACCTGCTCGAACCGATCAATCGCGATCGCGACATCGATCTCTTCCGGCGCGGCATCGCAAGGATCGGTGTCAATCTCGTCGTGAGGGCTGAGCCAGATCGACTTATCGCCCTCCCCTTTGAAGTAGAAGGTCCCCTTCGAATCGTCGACCAACGGCAGGTCGCGTAGACCCGAGCGGCCAACTCGCAGCTGCACCATCGTCCTGCGCTTGGGCTCGACGCCGAGCGGCGCCGCGCCGCAGCCATTAGCGACATTGTCGGCCCACGCGCCAGCCGCGTTGACGATGATGGAAGCATGCAAGGTTGAGCCATTCTCCAGTTGCACTTCCCAGCCGTCCTGGCGCCGAATCGCCGACTGAAGCTTCGAATCAGTGATCACCATTCCGCCGGCAAGGCGGAACTTGCGTAAGAAGGCAGCGTGCAAGCCAGCGACATCGATGTCTGCGCAGGCCGGCTCGAAGAGGGCGCGCCGCCACTTCGGCTGGACGCCCGGAATGAGCCGCTCGAGCTCGGCACGCTCGACGATTCGCGTTTCCACGGCTGGCGGGAGTTCGGGCAATTCGTCTGTGGTGATGTGCAGGTCGCCCCGGATGTGCAGGAATCCGTGCTCCGAGAAATTTGACGGCGGGACGTTCAGGAAATCGCGTGAGGCAATGCTGAGCTTCGCCACCTCGGCGCCGCCGTAGCTTTCCAGGTAAAAAGCCGCCGATCGCCCGGTCGCGTGATAGCCGCAGTGGCTTTCGGCTTCGATGATAAGCGTCCGGCGCTTGTCCGCGATCTCGGCACCTAGGCTGGCGCCCGCGATTCCGCCGCCCACGATTATCACGTCAAATTGGGTCATCTTGCCGCCGGTTACGAATTCGAAAGGCGCGACGTCTAGTGGTTGCGCCCATGTTCAACGGTGTCTTTACCGAAATCCTGCTCGCCGGACTTGCCGTACTGCTCGTTGTCGCGGCGGTGATCGACGTGCGCACGTTCACCATTTCGAACCGGCTGAATCTCACCGTAACATTGCTTGCGCCATTCTATTGGCTTTCGATCGCGCTTTCGCCCTGGCCGGGGGTCGCGATCCAGCTCGCGGCCGCAACGACGGTGTTCCTGGTTCTGGCGGGAGCTTTTTATGCGGGGATGATGGGCGGCGGCGATGTGAAGCTCGCGGCTGCGCTCTCGCTTTGGCTTTCACCCATCTCGACAATCAAGTTTCTCGTCCTGATGTCGCTGGCCGGCGGAGTCCTGACTCTCGTCGTGCTCGCATGGCACCGCGCGAAGCAGCGCGAGGGGCGACCGGAAATTCCGTACGGGGTCGCGATCGCCTTCGGCGGTCTCGCGATTCTCACCCAACGGTTTCTTAACCATTTTGTCTGATTTCTGAGGCTGTTCAGGGAGCCCTTCTAGGGGGAGGCGATCGCGCCATGGATGTAAAGAAGCTCGCTCTGCTCGTTGGAGCGCTGGTCATTGCGGTGGTTACCGCCATCATGGCCAAGAATATGTTCGCTGGCGCAGGTGCGCAGCAGGCTGCTGCTGCTCCGGCTGCTGTTCCGCTTGGGCCGAAGGTGCTCGTCGCGAAGAAGGCGTTGCCGGCTGGCACGATCATCGACGCTGACAGCTTCAACTATCAGCCCTGGCCAAAGGAGCTGATGCAGAGCGCTTACTACGTCGACGGCCAGCCTGACGGAAACCCGCAGCAGCTGCTCGGCACCGTCGTGCGCTATCCGATCACGGCCGGTCAGCCGGTCACCCGCGGCTCGCTCGTCGGACCTCAGGATCGCGGCTTCCTGGCCGCGGCGCTCGGCTCGGGCATGCGCGCCGTCACGGTTCCAGTGAACACGTCGACCGGCGTCGCCGGCTTCGTCTTCCCGGGCGACCATGTCGACATGGTTCTGACGCAGCAGGTCGAAGGCGGCGGCGACGGTCCGGCGCTAAAGGTCTCCGAGACCATCATCCGCAATGTCCGCGTGCTCGCGACCGACCAGCGCGTCACGGACAAGGACAAGGACGGCAAGATCGAGGTCAAGACCTTCGCGAACGTGACGCTTGAGGTCACTCCGCGCATCGCCGAGAAGATCGCTGTTGCGCAGAGCATGGGCACGCTGTCGCTGTCGCTCCGCTCGATCGCCGACAACGGTGCCGAGCTCGAGCGTGCGGTTGCCGCAGGTGACGTGAAGGTTCCAGCCAACGCCAATCCTGCCCAGGAAAAGCAGATGCTGCTGGCTGCCGCCAACATGCCGAGCGACTCAAACACGACCTTCACGACCGGTGGCGACGTGTCGCGCTTCCAGCGCCGCACAGTCCCGTCGAAGCCCGCCTCTATGGCGACGCCCGGTGCGCCCGGCGCGGCCGCTCCCGGCGGTGCCGTTGTGGCAGGGCCAGTCGTCCGCGTCGCTCGGGGCAATGATGTAACGATGGTTCCGGTGGGAGCTCGCTAAGATGAATACTCGCAACATCAACAGCCGGGCTCGCCTCGGCACCGCGCTTGCCGCGCTGGCCATCGGCCTCACCGCGGTTGCGGCGCCGACCGCAGCGTCCGCGGCACAGCCCCGGGCCTATGCGTCGGGCGCCTATCGCCCCTCCACGCAGGTTCTGTTGAACGTCGGCGAAGGCCAGATGGTCAACCTGCCCCGCGGTGTGGCGAGCGTCTGGACCTCGAACCCGAAGGTCGCCGACGTTTACGTCAACAATCCGCGCCAGATTAACCTCTTCGGCAAGGATGCGGGCGAAGCGACGGTGATCGCGACTGCGGCGGACGGCTCCGTCGTTTACGGCGCGAACGTCAGGGTCAACCAGAACATCAGCTCGATCAACGAGATCCTCCATCAGGCCATGCCCGGAACGGACATCGACGTGCGGACCGTCGGCCAGGTCGCAGTAATCAACGGTACCGTCAGTTCGCCGGAAGACGCCGCTCAGGCCGAGATGTTGGTGAGGGCCGCTCTCAATCCGGGAGTCGACGTTTCGAAGCCCGATGCGCCGCTCAGCATCGTACCGGTCAGCCGCCTCAAGGTCGCGACGCCGCTGCAGGTGAATCTAAAGGTCAGAATCGCCGAGGTTAGCCGCGACTTGCTCAAGCAGATCGGCGTGAATCTTCTGACGAGCACGAACGGAAGCTTCAAATTCGGTATTGCGCAGGGCCAGGGCATTCACCTTCCGCCCGTGAGCTGCTCGCAGAACTGCGAACCTCCGGCGGTTGTGCGTAGTCCGCTCGGCTCGACGCTCTCGGGCGTCGGCAAGCTCTTCGGCATGGATCTCATGTCGTCGCTCGACCTTGCCGAAACCGACGGTCTGGTGACCATCCTCGCCGAACCGAACCTCACGGCTCTTTCGGGTGAAACCGCCAGCTTCCTCGCCGGCGGCGAATTCCCGATCCCGGTGTCTCAATCGCTTGGCGCCGTGACGATCGAGTACAAGCAGTACGGTGTCGGCCTCGCCTTCACTCCGATCGTCCTCGAGGACGGACGGATCTCGATGCGGGTCCGGCCGGAAGTCAGCGAGCTGTCGGATGCCGGCAGTGTCACGCTGAACAACTTCAAGGTGCCGGCGCTCACGACGCGGCGGGCCGAAACGACCGTGGAGCTCGGTTCCGGCCAGAGCCTCATGATCGCGGGTCTGCTGCGCAACAACGCCACCAACTCGATCAACAAGGCTCCGCTGCTTGGCGACCTGCCGATCATCGGTGCTCTGTTCCGCTCCACCCAGTGGCAGCGGCAGGAGACCGAGCTGGTGATCATCGTGACCCCGTATCTAGTACGGCCGGTCTCGGGTCAGCTGGCTACCCCAACTCAAGGGTTCCGCGCTCCGACGGACGTCGAGAACCAGCTCGAAGGCCAGACCTTCAAGGGCGTCAGCGGTCCTCCCGCCCACGCTCCGGTCGTCGCGCCTGGAGTCATGACCGGCGGCGCCGCCGCTGCCCCCGGGTTCAAGCTGTGACCCGCTGCTCGCTTAGGAAGGATGCTGCCATGCGTTCCAAACTCAGTCTTTTGCTGATCGCGACTGCGGCGCTCCCTGGGTGCGCTTATCACCGCGGAGTGGATTTCGCCGACCGCGGTGTTGAGCCGGTGAACGTCCCGGTCGTCACTCGCGCCGACTACACGTTTGACGTGGCGGCTCCTGGCGGATCATTGGCGCCGAGCGAAAAGGCTCGCCTCGACGCCTGGTTCCACGGTCTCAATCTTGGCTACGGCGATTCGATCTACGTCGATGCGCCGTTCGCGGACGCCGCGCGCTATGATGTCGCACAGGTTGCGTCCAATTACGCGATGACGGTGGAGCCGGGAGCTCCAATCACGGCAGGCGCCGTTCCGAACGGGATGGTGCGTGTGATCGTCAGCCGTGCGCGCGCCGAGGTCCCGCACTGCCCGAATTGGAGCGTCGCGGCGCAGCCCAACTACAACAACCGCATGATGTCGAACTTCGGCTGCGGCGTGAATTCCAACCTGGCGGCGATGGTCGCCAATCCAGAGGATCTGGTCCACGGCCGTGAAGGTGGCGCCTTCAGCACGACGGCAGGCACCAAGGCAGTCGTGTTCTACCGGTCGTCTCCGCCGTCCGGCACCAAGGGCCTGATGGATGTCAACACAAAGAAGGACGACAAGTGATGAACGCTCCCTTCCAGGCGCGCGCCGGTCTGCGCGATCCGTTCACCGCCTTCGTCTGCGACGATGCGACGGCCGACATGCTGCGACCGGTTGCGGTCGAGCATGGCTGGTCGCCGGAGAAGGTCAACAAGGGCGGCCTGCGCAACGCCGTGCAGTCGCTGTCGGTCTCTGCCAGCCCGAACATCCTGTTCGTGGACCTGAGCGAATCCGCAGACCCGCTCAACGACATCAACGCACTTGCAGAAGTCTGCGAGCCAGGCACGATCGTGATCGCCGCCGGCACCGTGAATGATGTCCGGCTCTATCGCGACCTCGTTGCCAGCGGCATCCACGATTATCTGCTGAAGCCGTTCACGGTCGACCAGCTCCGCGATACCTTCGCGCATGCCCAGATGATCCTGTCCGGTCCGCGCGGCGAAGCTCAAGTCGACAAGCCCCATGTGATGGCAGCGGTCATCGGCGTGCGTGGCGGTGTCGGAGCCTCGACGATCGCTACCTCTCTTGCCTGGCTTCTGGGCGAGAAGGCGCATCGCTCGACGGCGCTGCTCGATCTCGACGTGCACTTCGGCACCGGCGCGCTTGCGCTCGACCTCGAGCCCGGCCGTGGTCTTACCGACGCGATCGAGAACCCGAGCCGCATCGACGGGCTGTTCATCGAACGCGCGATGGTCCGCGCCAACGAGCGGCTGTCGGTGTTGTCGGCCGAAGCGCCGATCAACCAGCCGCTGGTAACGGATGGCACCGCCTTCTTCGCTCTGCAGGAGGAGATGCGGAACGCGTTCGAGTCGACCGTTCTCGACCTGCCGCGTCACATGCTGATCCAGTATCCACATCTGGTGCATGATGCGCACGTCGCTGTCGTGGTCGCCCAGCTCACGCTGGCTGCTACTCGCGACACGATCCGCGTGCTTGCCTGGCTCAAGTCGAACGCGCCGCAGACCAAGGTCGTGGTGGTCGCGAACGGCGTGCCATCAGGTGGTGCGCTTGAGATCAACCGCAAGGACTTCGAGCAGTCGATCGAGCGCTCGGTCGACATCGTCTTCCCGTACGATGCCAAGCTCGCGGCCCAGGCAGCCAAGCTCGGCAAGCCGCTCGCGGAAGTGGCCAGCGGGAAGGTGGCCTCGCCCTTCAATACTCTGTCGAACATCGTCCTCAGCCATGCGAGCGAGGAAGGTGCCGCGACCGAGGACAAGGGCATCGCGGGGGCGAAATCGCTGCTCGACAACCTGAAGTCGAAACTAGCGAAGCCAAAGGACAAGGCTGCTTAAGCGAGTGGGTTTCGGGCGGCGTGGCAACGCGCCGCCCACAGAAATTGAGAGGCGTAGGCACGAATGCTCTTGGTGATCCTCCTGATTGGTGGTCTCGGCGCGCTCGGGCTCGCCTTCTTCGCAGTGCGCGGCCCGTCCGCGTCGAAGGCGCTCAAGCGCCGCATCGAACTCATCCGCGAGCGCCATGGCGACGCGATCGCCGGCAACGCTCAGGCGCAGATCAGAAAGCTGTTCGCCCAGCGAACCAGCCAACTCGAAGGTTATGCCTCGACCCTAATCCCGAAGCCGGCGCTCTTGCGCAAACGGCTCGAGATGACAGGCCGCGATATCTCACTCGGTAAATATGCCGTCATCTGCCTCGGAATCGTCCTTTTCACGACGATCGCTCTGGTCTTCCGCGGAGCACCCTTCATCCTGTCGCTACTGCTCGGCATCTTCGTCGGCATCGGCGGGCCGCACTTCGTTATCGGCAAGATGATCAAGCGGCGCGTCAACAAGTTCAATTCGAACTTCCCCGACGCGATCGAGCTCATGGTCCGTGGCCTTCGCTCGGGTCTTCCGATCACCGAAACGCTTGGGATCGTCGCCGGCGAGATCATCGGCCCGGTCGGAGTCGAATTCCGCATGGTCTCGGACAAGATGAAAATTGGCCGCACGATGGAAGCCGCGCTTCAAGACACAGCCGACCGTCTCGGCACGCCAGAGTTCCAGTTCTTCGTCATCACGCTGGCGATCCAGCGCGAGACCGGCGGTAACCTGGCCGAGACCCTGTCGAATCTGGCCGACGTGCTTCGCAAGCGCGCGCAGATGAAGCTCAAGATCCGCGCGATGAGCTCGGAATCGAAGGCTTCGGCCTACATCGTCGGCTCGCTGCCCTTCATCGTGTTCGGCCTCGTGTGGATGATCAACCCCCATTACATGAGCGGCTTCTTCACCGACCAGCGCCTGATGGTCGCCGGGATCGGCGGCATGATCTGGATGGGCATCGGCGCCGCCATCATGGCCAAGATGGTCAACTTCGAGATCTAAAGGAGGCAAGGTAAGGACATGCAGGCTGCGCCTCCCTCTGGACCGACCATCCTGGGTTTCGATGTCATCTACATCGCGACGATGCTCAGCGCCGTCGCGACCTTCGCAGTGCTTCTCGCGATTTACGCCGCGACGACGGTCAAGGACCCGATGGCGAAGCGCGTCAAGGCGCTCAACGACCGCCGCGAACAGCTCAAGGCGGGCATTGTTGCCTCGACGAACAAGCGCAAGAGGCTGACGAACCGCAACCAGGCGGCGGACCGCGTCCGCACGATCCTGTCGCAGTTCAAGATGCTTCAGGACGATCAGCTGAAGAAGATTCAGCTGCGCCTGATGCAGGCGGGTATCCGCACGAAGGACCTTGCCTTCTTCCTGATCTTCGCGCGCTTCGTGTTGCCGGTTGTCATCGGCTTGGCTGCGGTGATCATCCTCTATGGCGTGGGCATGTTCCCCGAATGGTCGTGGTTCCGGCGCTACATGACAGTCGCTGGCGCCGTCGGCCTCAGCTACAAGGCGCCGGACATCTGGCTGAAGAACAAGGTCACCAAGCGCAGCCACGCGATCCGCAAGGGTCTGCCTGACGCACTCGACCTCCTCGTTATCTGCGCCGAGGCCGGCCTCACCGTCGATGCCGCCTTCGGACGCGTGTCGAAGGAGCTGGGCAAGGCCTATCCGGAACTCGGCGACGAGTTCGGCCTGACTGCGATCGAGCTCGGGTTCCTCAACGAGCGCCGCCAAGCGTTCGAAAACCTCGCCAACCGCGTCGACCTTGAAGCGGTGCGTGGCGTGGTCACGACCATGATCCAGACCGAGAAATACGGTACGCCGCTCGCATCCGCGCTGCGCGTCCTCTCGGCCGAATTCCGCCACCAGCGGATGATGCGCGCCGAAGAGAAAGCGGCCCGTCTGCCGGCGATCATGACCGTGCCGCTCATTCTCTTCATTCTGCCGACCCTATTCGTCGTCATTCTGGGTCCGGCGAGCTGCTCGATCAACGACAGCTTCCTGCACGGCTGATCCTCAAACAGGGAACGCGGCGGCTCGCTGAAGCGTAGTCGCCGCGGTTTCCTTGCTGTTGGGGATGCGAAATGAACATCACGTCGGATCCGAACCTTTGGGTGATTTGCGCCCTCGTCTTCCTGCTAGGCCTGCTGATCGGCGTGTTCCTGACCTCCGGTCCCCGGCGCAAATGGAAGACCCGCTACCGGAGCGAGGTCGACCGGCGCGAAGCGCTTGAACGCGACCATGCGGAACGCGAAAAGGAATGGCGTGAGCGCGACTCCCTGCGCGCCGCAGCAATCAAGGACCCGCGCGAGCCCGGCGACGGCGAGGTTCGCTCGCTCTAGCCCTCGATCCTCGAAAAATCCGCGACCTGATCCACCGCGTCTCGGAAACGCATCAGCAGGTTGAGCCGCCGCTCCCGTTTCGCCGCATCGGGATCATTGACGGTCACATGATCGAAGAACTCGTCGATCGGTTTGCGCAGTGACGCGAGCGCCGCCATCGCGGCGGTGAAATCTTCCTTTTCGATCGCCGCGGAAGCCATCGGCTCCGCCTTGTCGAGAGCGGCGATCAGCGCCTTCTCCTGTGGCAGGTCAGCGCCCGCCTGCCCCGACGCAATCTCAGCGATGGCATCCTTGAGGATCGGGTCGTCGACGAGCACCAGCGGGTCTTCCTCACCGGTCTGCGGAATGCCTTGCTCCTCGGGCGAGCTCATCACCTGAGGGCCGGTCCAATTCTCCTTCTTCAGGATATTCGCCGCCCGCTTATAGGCAGTGAGCAGGTCGAGGCCGTCTTTCGTCTGTACGAATTTCTGCAAGGCGTTCACGCGCGCGAGCAATCTGACCAGGTCGTCCTCGCCCCCAAGCGAAAACACCGCCTCGATCAAATCGTGCCGCACGCCGGCATCGCGCTGCTGAACTTTCAGGCGGTCAGCGAAGAAGTCGAGCAGCTCATCCGCCGTGCTATCGAGCCGATGAGCTGGGCCAGCGTCCTTCGCCTGACCGGCGCGGTTTGCAAGACTGCCCCGGAGCGCTGCCGTCAGGCCAAACCTCAGGCCATTGCGGACGATTAGTTCGATCGAAGCAATCGCCGCCCGTCGGAGCGCGAAAGGATCCTTTGAGCCGGTCGGCTTCTGATCGATGCTGAAGAATGCGCAGATCGTATCCAGCTTGTCCGCCAATGCCACAGCGACGCTGACGGGAGCGGAGGGCACTTCATCCCCCTGTCCAACCGGCTTGTAGTGATCGCGAATTGCCTCTGCGATCGCCTTGGGTTCGCCTTGCGCTTCGGCGAGATACCCGCCGATCACACCCTGAAGCTCGGGGAACTCGCCAACCATCCCGGTAACGAGGTCGGCCTTCGCCAATCGCGCCGCGCGCTCGACCTGATCGAGATCCGCGTCTTTGACGAAACCGTTCTCAACCAGCCAACGCGCTAGCTTCGCCACACGCTCGACCTTGTCGGCAACGGTTCCGAGCTTGTCATGAAAGATGATGCCGCCAAGCCTCCGCTCCTGATCCTCGAGCGGAATCTTGAAGTCCTGTTCCCAGAAAAACCGGGCGTCGGCGAGGCGTGCGGCGAGCACCCGACGGTTGCCCTCGACGATCCTCTCACCACCGTCCTTCGCGGCCACATTGGCGACGCACACGAACGCTGCTGCAAGTCCGCCGCTCGACGCCTTGCAAGCGAAATATTTCTGGTTCGTGCGCATGGTGAGCACGATCACCTCGCGCGGTACGTCCAGGAAATCTTCGTCGAACTGGCCCAGCAACGGCACCGGCCACTCGGTGAGTCCGGCATTCTCGACTACCAGCCCTTCGTCCTCGATCAGCTGCAGGCCGGCCGCCGACGCTGCGGCAGCGGCCTCTTCCCGGATGATCCGCTCCCGCTCGTCCTGGTCGACGATCACGTGGCAGGCGCGCAGCTTTTCCAGATAGTCGCACGCACCGCCGACAGTGATCGGCCCAGGATGATGGAAGCGATGGCCCACCGTAGTCGCGCCGGCGACGATGCCGTCGATCTCGATTGGGATGATTTGTTCGCCAAGCATCGCGACGATGCCATGCAGCGGACGTATCCAACGCAACGATCCCGTGCCCCATCGCATGGACTTCGGCCAGGGAAAATCAGCAACGATTCGCTTGATGGTGTCGGCAAGTACTTCCGACGCCAGACGCCCGGCGCGTTCGATGATGGCGAAATAGACGCCATCGCGCTCCTCGAGCTGCTCGCGCGTCAATCCAGTCTTCCGCAAGAAACCTTCGAGCGCCTGCGGTGGCGCGGACGAGCGCGGGCCTTTTACCTCCTCGCGGCTCGCCAGCGTAGCGTCGGCCACGTCCCGCGCGATCAACACGAGCCGTCGCGGCGTCGAATGAGTATCGATCGCTCCGACCTTGAGCCCCGCGTCGTCCGTGCACTGGGCGAAAAGCTTTGCGACGTCGTTGCGGGCCCGCGCCTGCATCCGCGCGGGGATTTCCTCTGACAGAAGCTCGAGCAGGAAGTCGGCCATCAAGCGGCGCGCTCCAGCCATTCGCCGCATGCCGCCTTCGCAAGGTCGCGAACGCGGCCGATATAGGCCTGTCGCTCGGCGACGGAGATTACCCCCCTCGCCTGCAATGTGTTGAACACATGGCTCGCTTTGATCGCCTGTTCGTAAGCTGGAATCGGCAGCTTCGCCTCAAGGCAGCGTTCGCACTCGGCGGCTGCCTTGCGGAACAGGTCGAACAAGGCGTCCGTGTCCGCGACCTCGAAGTTGTAGGTCGACATCTCGACCTCATTTTCGCGGAACACGTCGCCGTAGGTGACGCCCGCATCATTGAACTTGAGGTCGAACACATTGTCGACGCCCTGAATGTACATCGCCAGGCGTTCCAGACCGTAGGTCAGTTCGCCGGTCACCGGTCGGCATTCGAACCCGCCGACCTGCTGGAAATAGGTGAATTGCGTGACTTCCATTCCGTCGCACCAAACTTCCCAGCCCAGGCCCCACGCACCGAGCGTCGGGCTTTCCCAGTCGTCCTCGACGAAACGAATGTCATGCTTCAGCGGATCGATACCGATCTCGACGAGGCTGCCAAGATACAGCTCCTGAAGATCGTCTGGACTGGGCTTCAGCACCACCTGATATTGATAATAATGGCCCAGCCGGTTCGGGTTCTCGCCGTAACGCCCGTCGGTCGGACGGCGGCACGGCTGGACGTAGGCGGCGCGCCAAGCGTCCGGACCAAGCGCGCGCAGCACCGTCGCCGGGTGAAAGGTCCCCGCCCCCATCTCCATGTCGTAGGGCTGCAGGATGACGCACCCCTGCGCACCCCAATAACGGTGCAGGGTAAGGATCAGGTCCTGGAAGCTCAGGCTCAAGCGGAACGCCTCATCGGTGCAAACTGATTTTGAAGGGGCTTTGGCCGAACTGAGGCGCGCAAGCAATCTTCAGGGATCCGAAAG
>JBEDUM010000063.1:0-9062 GCA_040414585.1 Sphingomicrobium sp.
TGACGCCGTGGCGCGTCGTGCAGAACAAATACATTGCGTAGAACCACGAAACGAGCGGAGTCCGCGTATCGTGCAGAATGGTGTTGGCGGTCGGCGCGATCTGAAACAGGCAGTGCGGGCAAGCATAAACGCGACGGTCGCGCAGCTTGTGGAACTGACCCTCAACGCCGCACGACGGGCAGTGCATCACCGTCCCGCCGTAACGAACCTGCATGATATGTTCCAGACAGGCTCGTTCGTCGGGGAAACGAGTGAAGAACTCGCGGACCGAGAACTCTTGTTTCGCAGAGGGAGAACGCTTTGCCATGCCTCTTCATAGCATATCGGCAACGTGGGTCAAGGGGATAAACGGGGTAAACTTTCCTACAGTACGCCTATTTGGTTATTCAGCGCCGACTCGCAGGAGAAGATGCAAGTGCATTCACAAATTGACATCGACCAGCTGATCGAAGGGGTGATCGATCGGGAAGGCGGCTATGTCAGCCATCCGGCGGACAAAGGCGGGCCGACCTGCTTCGGCGTCACGGAGGCAGTCGCGCGGTCCCATGGCTATGCCGGCCCGATGCGTCAATTGCCACGCGCCGAAGCTGGCGCGATCTACAAGCGACTGTACTGGCTGCGGCCGCACTTCGACGACGTCGCGAGGCGCAACCCACGCGTCGCGTCCGAACTGTTCGACACCGGCGTAAACATGGGTCCGGCCGTTGCCGCCACCTTCCTTCAGCGGGCGCTGACGGCTCTCAATCGCAATGGGAAGGACTATCCCGATCTGGTCCCGGACGGTCGAATTGGCGAGCACACGCTAACCGCGCTGGACACATTCCTTAGAGTGCGCAGGCAGAACGGCGAGAGCGTATTGCTCCGCGCGCTCGAGGCACTCCAGGGTGAGCGCTACCTGCGCCTCGCCGAACGCCGGCCCGCCAACGAGGCGTTCCTTTACGGCTGGTTGGCGAACCGACTTGGTGAACGATAAGTTCACGAAAATGGCGCCGAACCGCGAGACTTTAGTGAACTTAAGAACGGAGAATGGAATGAAGTCCCTTCCCCCTCCCGGCACCTTCGCCGAGGGCCAACGCTACATTTATGGCCTGCTCGCGTCGGCCGCGGGCATGTTCTGCGGCGCCGCGTCCGGCTTCATGGTCGCCCTGTTGATGTGGGGCGGCTGGTCGCCGTCCGAAGAGCATACGATCGTCACCATCTTCGGCTGGTCGCTCGGCGGCTTCATCGCCGCCATGATCGTGGTGATCGTGGGTCTGCTCGCCGGCGGGCCCGTCGGTCGTTTCAAGTTCAGCGCCGGCCACGACGGAGCGTCGGTCGAAGCTGATTCGAAATGACGATCCTTCGCTTCCTCAATCCCCAGGGCATCGCGGGCATCGTAGTGACCCTGTGCCTCACCATCCTGCTCGTCATCCAGATGGGTGAGACGAGTCATTGGAAGAAACAAAGGGGCCAGTTCGAACAGCTCTATCGCGGCGAACAGACGGCATTTGCGGAAACTGTCTCCAACTATCGCGCTGCGGCAGCCGCCGCTCGTGCCGCCGATCAGGCGAGCAAGCAGCGGGTCCTCGCCGAGCAGCGCTCCATCAATGAAAGGACCGAACATGACTTTGAAACGCGCCTTGCCGCCGCTCGCGTTGCTGCTGAGCGCCTGCGCGTCGACTCCGAGAGCGCAGCCAATCCCGGTGCTCGCGGAACAACGTCACTGTCCGCCATATCCCCTTCCTCCCTCGGCGCTGATCAAGCCGCCGACGAAAACCGACTTCCTTCCGCCGATGCCCTTACCGCAACCGAGCAAGCCATCCAGCTCGACGAACTGATCAAGTGGGTCAAAGAGCAAGCGAAGGTTGACAACAATGCCCCGGCTGTAGCGAGTCAGGAAGGCGACTGAGCACCGGGGGGTATCCGATGAATCCGAGCCGTCTTAATGCGTTGACCGATGGGGTCGTAGCGATCGTGCTGACGATCATGGTCCTCGAGCTGAAGTTCCCGGCCGAGCCGACGCTCCGCGCCGCGCTCGCGGTGATGCCATTGCTTGCCGCCTATCTGCTCGCTTTCGTCAACGTGGCGATCTTCTGGAACAATCACCATCACATGATGCAGTCGGCGCATAAGGTTACGGGCGCCGTCCTGTGGGCGAACCATTCTTTGCTGTTCTGCCTAACGTTGTTCCCGCTGATGATCCGCTGGATAGATGACGCCGGAATCACCCCCTGGCCAGTCGCCTCCTTCGGCTTGGTTTTGGTCGGCTCGGCCATCGCCTACCAACTCCTCGAGCGGGCATTGATCGCAGCGGAGGGCGAAGGATCCGGCATGCAGCGAGCACTTGGCCACGGGGTCAAGGAATTGATCAGCTTCGCCGGCTATGTGCTAGCGGTGCCACTCGCCTTCGTGTCGCCTTACGTCTCGGTAGCGATTTATGTGACGATCTCGATCGTCTGGATCATCCCGGATCGCCGCTTCGTGCAAGACGCCTGACTGTTGCCGTCGCGCTTCACGGCCCCGGGATTCGGTCGACCGCGCGACTTACATCCTTGTCACTAATCAACAGCAATACATAAGGTCATAACCGGCCCGGCAAGTGGGCGCGGACCAAGGGGAGATGGGATCATGATCAAGCGCCGCTTTTTGGGCCGCGTTCTCGCGGGCGCAGCAATCGCCGCAACTGCCGTTTGCGCAACCGCGGTTTCGGCGCAACGGGTCGACCGGATCGTCGCCTTCGGCGACTCCTATGCCGACACCGGCAATCTTTTCGCTTTGCTGGGCATCGATCCCGTCACCACCATCATCTACCCGACCGGCCGGTTCACCGGCGGCACGAATTTCGTCGACGCCCTGGGCAGCATCTACAACCTGACTCCGCAGGATTTCGCCATCGGCGGCGCCGAGACGGCATCAATTCCGGGACAGCCCGGTCTCGACTTCGAGGTGGCCACCTTCCTCGGTGGCGGCGGGGGCGTGTTTCCGGTGGTCACCCCGACATTCAACAGCGGCGACCTCGTCACCGTGTCGATCGGCGGCAACGATTCCCGCGACTATCAGCAGGCCGGCGGAACGGTCGCGGGCGCTCCAGCGGCAGCGTCACAGTCTGTCGCGCAAGCGACCGCGAGCATGAATGCGCTCGTCAATGCCGGCGTGCCGACGATCAGCTGGCTCGCCGGCAACACCGCGCTGCTGCCCGAGGTCGCTGGCGATCCGAATGCGCAAGCGGTCCGTGGCGCTTACTCGCAGGCGTTCAACCAGGGAATGCAGTCGGTGTTCGCCGGCTATGCCGCCAACGGCGTGATCGTTCATTATCTCGATCTGACTGCCCTCCTGCAGCAGGTGTCGGCGAACCTGCCCGCCTACGGGTTCACAAGCGCCGGCCCTTGTGCGCCGATCGCGCAGTGCGTCACCGACGCCAATTATGCGAGCCAGTTCGTCTTCTGGGTCGATGCACTTCACCCGACGTCTCATACATCGGCGATCATCGCGCAATATATCGCCACCCAGTTGCAGGCCCCGTTGACTCTCGCGGCGCCGGGCGAGCTTGGCCTCGATACAGCGCGGCAATTCGGACGCACGCTGACCGGCCGGATGGACCTCAGCGCTCCACGCGATGGCAATCCGGCCCAAGGGCCGCAAGTCTTCGTGGTCGGCGACTATTTCAGCCGCGACGTGACCCCCGACGCGTCGACTGACAATTTCGAGATCCGCGGAGCGGGGATAACTGCCGGAGTCCAGTATGGATTCGGCAACGGCGTGGTCGGGATCGCCGGCAATTATTCGCGGCCCAAAGCGACCTTTCCGAACGGCGCCTCCGAGACCCATGACCACACGTGGCAGGTCGGCGCATTCGGGGCAGCCGACTTCCTTGGCGGCTTTGTCGAAGGATATCTTGGCTACGGGCACGACGATCATCACATCGATCGCACAGGCGTGGTCACGCCGATGTCCGCCTCGCCCAGCGGCAATCATTGGATCGCGGGCGCCAAGGGCGGTTACCTTCTGCCGCTCGGTCCGGTGAGGCTCGGCCCAATCATTGCGCTGGATTATGCCAAGGCGAAGGTTGATAGCTACACGGAGAGCGGCGATCCGGCGCTGACGCTCAATGTCGGTTCCGCATCGGCGAAGGCTCTCGAGGGAAGCATTGGCGCTGAGCTTCGCGGTAACCTCACGGCCGTTGGTGCCGGGGTCCGGCCGTTCGGAAGCGTCGTTCTCGTGAAGGACTTCGAGGGAGGCGGCGGCACGATCGGCTTCGCGCAGACCTCCGCGCCCACCATCGTCAACGGCTGGCAGCTCGAGGATCGCTCGAAGCATGTCTATGGGCGGCTGACCGGCGGCCTCAGCGCCTCGATCATCGGGAATGTCAGCGTCGATGGGCTGATTACGACCACCGTGGACAAACATGACGGCAACGACACGTCGGCGCACGTCGGACTGAGGGTGGGCTTCTGACGGCCAGGCCGATTAGCTCGGGGAGCGCTTGCAACGGCTGGCGCCCCCTCCCACTTCATCTCCAAAGACATTGGAGACGGATTTGGAAAGCTGGCACGGCACAACAATTTTGGGCGTGAAAAAGGGCGGCAAGACCGTCATCGCGGGCGACGGTCAGGTGTCGATGGGCAACACCGTCATGAAGCCCAACGCGAAGAAGGTCCGCCGCATTGGAGAGGACGGCAGGGTGATCGGCGGCTTCGCCGGAGCGACTGCCGATGCCTTCACCCTGTTCGAGCGGCTGGAGCGCAAGCTCGAGCAATACAACGGGCAGCTCCTGCGCGCGGCGGTTGAGCTCGCCAAGGACTGGCGAACGGACAAGTACCTGAGAAACCTCGAAGCGCTGATGATCGTCGCCGATGCTGAGCAGATGCTGATTCTCACCGGCAACGGCGATGTGTTGGAGCCGGAGGGCGGGATCGCGGCGATCGGTTCAGGCGGCAATTACGCGCTGTCGGCAGCCAAGGCCTTGTCGGATTATGAGCAAGACCCGGAGGTGCTCGCTCGCAGGGCGATGCAGATTGCCTCGGAGGTCTGCGTATTCACCAACGACCGGCTGACAATCGAGACGATTGAAGCCTGACACGTTCGGCGGTTAGGCTGGCCGCGTGTTGCTCGACCGTCGATCCTTTGCCGCCGGGTCAGCCGCGCTGCTGTCCGGCTGCGCGACGGTCGGCACCCGGCGTTACTCGGCCTGCACACCGCTTGCACCGGTGTTGGCCGACGAAGGCCGGGTCATCCGCACGATGGCTGGCCTGCGACCCTACCGCCGCTCCGGCTTCGTCGTCCGTGCCGAGCAGCTCGGCGAGAAGCGGCTGGTGCATAATTATGGCCACGGCGGCGGCGGAATTACCCTGAGCTGGGGCACCTCCAAGCTCGCCGCCGAGCTCGGGCTTCAGGGCCGCACCGGCCCCGTTGCCGTCCTGGGCGGCGGCGTGGTCGGGCTGTCCACCGCCCGGCTGGTGCAGGAAGCCGGATTACCGGTCACTATCTACACCGCCGCGCTTCCGCCCGACACGACGTCGAACATCGCCGGCGGCCAGTTCCATCCCTACGCGGTGTTCCGCGATGACGCGGTCACGCCCGAGTTCCGGTCGCAGTTTGCCAGAGCGCTCGACTACAGCTGGCGGCGCTTCCAGATCATGGTTGGGGACGATTACGGCATTCGCTGGCTGCCGACGTACGTCGAGGCGGACGCGCCAGAGGCCCAGCCGATCGCCAACTTCCCGCCGGTGAACCGCGTCCTCAGCCAGGCCGAACACCCGTTCCCGCTGCAGAACGTCCTCCGCTACGACACGATGTATGTCGAGACTGGCCGATACCTGCGGCAGATGCTCCGCGACGTGCAGATCGCGGGCGGCAAAATCGAAGTTCGCAAGTTCGCCACGCCTGCGGACATTCAGGCGCTTCCGGAAAGTTTGGTCTTTAACTGCACCGGCCTCGGTTCACGCGACCTGTTCGGTGATCAGGACCTGCATCCCGCTCGCGGTCAGCTCGCAATCCTCGAACCGCAGCCGGAGGTCCAATATGCGCTGACCGGCGGCCCCGGCTACATGTTCCCGAGACCAGACGGGATCATTCTTGGCGGCACCTTTGAGCTCGACCAGTGGAACAGGACGCCCGAGCCCGCCACGATCGCCCGCATCGTCGCCGCCCACAAGCGCTTCTTCGAGAGCTTCCGCTGTACCGCTTGAAGAGGCCGGGCGTGCTTCCGACATAGCGAGCAAATGAACTATCATAGCTCCTTACCCCAGAGCGTCGGGGACGCGTCCGAAGTGCTGAAAGACAGGCTCACTCCCAAGGCGATCGTCGCCGCGCTCAACGAGCATATCGTCGGGCAGGACGACGCTAAGCGCGCGGTCGCCGTCGCGCTCCGCAATCGCTGGCGCCGTCAGCAGCTCTCCCCTGAGCTTCGCGACGAGGTCACGCCCAAGAACATCCTGATGATCGGCCCGACCGGATGCGGAAAGACGGAGATCAGCCGGCGTCTCGCGAAGCTCGCCGACGCTCCGTTCGTGAAGGTCGAGGCGACCAAGTTCACCGAAGTGGGCTACGTCGGACGCGACGTCGAGCAGATCGCCCGCGATCTCGTCGAGGAGGCGGTCCGCCTAGAGCGCGATCGCCGCCGCAATAAAGTTCGAGTAGCAGCGGAGGAATCCGCAATGGAGCGGCTGCTCGACGCTCTCACTGGAAAAGGATCGAGCGAGGCGACCCGGCAGAGCTTCAAACAGCGCTTCGCTGATGGGAGCCTCGACAAAGCCGAGGTCGAGATAGAGGTCGACGAGCAGCCTGCCCTCCCGTTCGAGATCCCGGGCATGGGCGCACAGGTGTTTGACCTCAAGTCGATCATGGGCAAGGCGATGGGCCAAGGCCCGCGCAAACGCCGCAAGCTCAAGGTTCCGGACGCCTTCGCGCGCCTCACCGAAGAGGAGGCCGACAAGCGCGTCGATCCGGACGACATCAATCGCGTAGCGCTTGCCGACGCGGAGGCGACCGGCATCGTTTTCATCGACGAGATCGACAAGATCGCCGTTAGCGACGTGCGCGGCGGTTCGGTCAGCCGCGAGGGGGTGCAGCGCGACCTGCTTCCGCTGATCGAGGGCACGACGGTCGCGACCAAGTACGGACCGCTCAAGACCGACCACATCCTGTTCATCGCGAGCGGCGCCTTCCACATTGCCAAGCCGGCCGACCTGCTTCCCGAGCTTCAAGGCCGGCTGCCGATCCGGGTCGAGCTGAAAGCGCTCACGCAGGAAGACTTTGTGCGCATTCTCTCGGCCACGCGCGCCAGCCTCACTGAACAGTATCAGGCGCTGCTCGGCACCGAGGGTGTCGGCGTTGCGTTCGCGGACGATGGCATTGAGGCGCTCGCCCGAATCGCCGCCGAGGTGAACGAGGCGGTGGAGAATATCGGCGCCCGGCGCCTTCAGACGGTGATGGAGAAGCTGTTAGAGGACGTGAGCTTCGACGCCGAAGACCGCCGCGGCGAGACGCTCGTCGTGGACGCGGGCTTCGTCGAAAAACAGCTCAGCAGCATCGCGCGCAACGCGGACCTCAGCCGCTACGTGCTCTGACCCATCGTTCCGCAGCCTGTCGGTCGAGTCACACGGCTCGCCGATCAGGGTGCACCCGTCGCGCCGGGCCCTTCGTTGAATCTCCAGCTTCCCAAGAGCGGAGATGACCATGACACTGCAACTGAAAACCTTCGCCAGTGTATTGGCGCTCGTGACTTCGGCCGCCGCAGCGGCGCAGGCACAGGCGCCGGCCCAGCAAACAACGTCGTCGACGACTCAACAGACGCCGGACCAAACTCAAACAACCACGACGAACAGCACGACAACCGCGGTTCCGGGCACGCCGGCTACGCCCGCGCAGACCCAGACGACCACGACGCGGAATACCACGACTACGCCGACGGACAGCGCAACGGGCCAACCAACAGGACCTTCAGAGAGTTCTACTACCACGGCAACGACGACCACGAATGCTGCGGCGGCCAAGCCCGCCACGGCCGCGGACGTGAAGGCGGGAGTCTCCGTCTATGACCAGAATGGCGGCGCTGTCGGAAAGGTCGAATCAGTGAGTTCGAAAGGCGCCGTGGTCAACACTGGGACGGTGAAGGCCTCGATCCCGGTTTCGAGCTTCGCGAAGAATGACAAAGGCCTCGTCATCGCGATGACCAAGTCGGAAATCGACGCCGCCGCGAAGAAGAGTTCCAAGCCGCCAAAGTAAGCCGGTCAGGCACCCACTCTGCGGTAGCGCCAGACCAGCCCTTGAACGAACGACGGCCACAGGCTCGTCCTCACCCCGGCAAGCCTCAGCCAGCCTGCGACGACGGCATTGCAGGTGCGGATCGCGTTTGCCGGCCCCGTCGCGCGATAGAAGGCGTCGCAGCAGCCGTAGCCCGGATGATCGATCCGCTGCGGACGTCTATGCACGTCGAGCGCGAAATCCGCGCGGATTGTGGTCCATAGCCGACGGTACTCCTCGGGTCTCAAGCGGATTTGACGGACGGCGTAATAAGGGCCTGGCACATATTCGACGTGCATCACCCGGTTGCCGCCTACGAGAGCCGACCAGATCGTCCGAGGCGTGATGTCCCACCAGGTCGGCGTGTTGAGATAGACCCGCTCCTCTCCGGAACCGAAAGCGATCCAACGCGAATTCGGATCGGCTGCGGCGAAGTCGCTCTTGGGGATCAGCGCCCTCCAATCGAGGCCCTCGGCATTCACAGGCATGAGGAGGTCGGCGTGAATGCCGTTATCAGCGAGATAGACGGTTATCCCTTGCGGCGGCTCGCGCCAGCCGGCGTTCACTGGCACCAGCGAACCGATCAGCGCGGCAATGAGGTAGGCGGCCGGCAACGCAAGGATCAGCGTGATGACCCGGCCAACCCACTTGCCCGATTTGCTTTTCCTGCCTCGCCGAGCCACTTGCACTCCCACCGCACCTTGCCTTGTAGGGTGGCCCTGCCTAGATGCGCCAGCCAAGTCGGGGCGTAGCGCAGCCTGGTAGCGCATCACACTGGGGGTGTGGAGGTCGCTGGTTCGAATCCAGTCGCCCCGACCATCTTTGCATGGACCGTTCAG
>JBEDUM010000064.1:0-10612 GCA_040414585.1 Sphingomicrobium sp.
CAATGACGCCATCTGGGCCAATGTCCCATAGTCAAGCGCTACCACGCCAATGACAACCAAAAGGGAAACCAACCACTTCATTTGAGTACCCTAATGCTCCCGCGCGAATGTCTGCAATGGGTCGAAAACAGACGCTCCGCTAGAGTCAGCTTTGGGTGGAAAGCTGCCATTGCGAGTGGTCACAACCCATCCATCGTGTTAATGTAAAATTAATAGCCTCGAGGCGCCCCAGGAGAGAATAGACCATTATTCCGTCGACTATGCGCTGGGACACTCATGGACCAAGAGCAGGGAGGAAACGATGGGTAAAGGCAAGCTGTATGACATCGCCCTGACCGCGACAATCGATCAGCAGGGTGGCTTGACATTTTCAGCGACGAGTAATGGACTTGGGCAGTCTAATAACAATGGAGTCGATAAATTTGTCTTCCGCAAAGACAAGAACAATATGTTCAAGAGTGATTGTTACTTGATTCAATTCACGCTCGACGATCAGACCGGCATCCACCTACGCTTTCCTCCGAGCGCTTCGGATGCCCTGTGGGCATGCGTGGCCGCCGATCCGACCAATCCCGCGGCCAGTTGCCCAAACGTTGCGCCTCCAAACCCAAGCAATCAGATGTTGGGGCTGGCAGTCTTGAACGATCATTGCCTGCTGGCGGTGAATAAGGATGGTACTTCAGAAATGCTGGCCTTCGCTCTCAATTTCGACAGTGATGTCGGCCCCGCGCAGTGGGATCCGATTGGCGACAATCAGGACGGTGGCAAAACGTGAGAGCGATGGTGGCTAATGGCAGCAATGGGTCGAAAGCTGCCACTAGGGGCCGGGCCACTTCCGGCCGTCGGGTAAGCCGGACCGAAGCAGGAAGCTAAGCGAGGCGCATCAGTCGCGGGTACTGGAAGATCAGTCTGTTGTCGGCATTCCGGATTTCCACCCGATCCACGATGCCGTCCCTGACCCACTGGCAGACGATGTCTTGAGCGGTCCCAAGCGTACCGCCCCAGACTTGATTGGTACTGTTACCATCCTTGTAGTGCCGGATGATGAGGCTCACGCACCCCCCTTGCTACGACTCGGGTGAAGTACGTTTAACACAGATTTAATAACCTGTAAGTTGACCTGGGTTAATCGTCTGAGCGCCGACCTGCGCCGCTGCCATTTCAGAGCGCGCGGAGTTCGAAACGGCGGGTGGTCGGGTGACTGCTCGACAGGCCGCCGTCGACCACGAGTGCCACGCCGTTGACGTAGCTGGATTCGTCCGAAGCCAGGAACAGGGCCGCTCGGGCGATTTCCTCGGGCTCGCCGCCGCGTTTGAGCGGGTTGAGTTCGCCAATGCGGCCTTCCTGTCCGCGCTCGCGCGCCATGTCGTACATCGGCTTGGTCATGCCCGTTTCGATCAGTCCCGGGCAGATCGCGTTCACGCGGATTCCGGAGCCAGCGAGTTGCTGGCAGGCGGTCTGGACGAGATTGATCACACCGGCCTTCGACGCCGAATAAGCGGCGCCACCGGCGCCGGAGCGAAGGCCCGCAACGCTGGCAGTGCAGATGATCGAGCCGCCGCCGCGCAGGTTCATGAGCGGCGCGGCATGCTTGATGGCGAGGAACGGGCCGATGAGGTTGATCCGGAGGATCTCTGCCCAGTCGGCTTCAGTCTGCTCCGCGATCGTAGCCCAGCCGCCGGAAATGCCCGCGTTGGCAAAGAAGATGTCGAGCCCGCCATGTTCTCTTACAGTGTCGTTGACGAGCTTGTGGACGTCTGCCTCGCTGCCGGCATCCGTCGTGACGTCAGCGCCCTGGGCGACATCGGCCCCGATGACCGTTGCGCCTTCGCTCCGGAACAGCTCGACAGTTGTCTTGCCGATGCCGGACGCGGCGCCCGTCACGATCGCCACCTTGCCTGAGAGCCTTCCCATGCGGCGCTAATAGCCACGGCTGTGACTAACTGATAGGCGCGAGAAGATGGATTTCGGCTTGGGGCCCGCTGAGACCAAATGGCGCGATCGTGTGCGCGCGTTCATGGTCGATCACGTGCGGCCACGCACCGGCGACTATGACACGCAGCAGCGCGAGGGCGAGCGCTGGAAGGTGATTCCCGTCGTGGAGGAGCTGAAGGCGAAGGCCCGCGCGGAAGGGCTGTGGAACCTGTTCATGCCGCCCTCGCACGGCGCGACGCCGGTGGACGACACGTTTCACTTTGAAGGGCCTGACCTCTCCAACCTTCAGTACGCTTTCTGTGCCGAGGAGATGGGGCGGATCGGCTGGGCGTCGGAAGTGTTCAATTGCTCCGCGCCCGACACCGGCAACATGGAGGTCATCAACCGCTACGGTACGCGCGAGCAGAAGGATGAGTGGCTGAGGCCGCTCATGGACGGGGAGATCCGTTCCGCCTTCCTGATGACCGAGCCCGACGTCGCCTCGTCGGACGCGACCAACATCAAGTGCCGCATCGAGATGCGCGGCAACGAATATGTGATCAACGGGCGGAAATGGTGGTCGAGCGGGGCGGGCGATCCTCGGTGCAAGGTCGCGATCCTGATGGGCAAGACCGACCCGTCGGCGGACACGCACAAACAGCAGTCAATGATCCTCGTGCCGCTCGACGCGCCGGGAGTGAAGATCAAGCGGCACCTGCCGGTGTTCGGCTATGACGATGCGCCGCACGGTCACATGGAGATCGAACTCGAGGATGTGCACGTGCCGCCGTCCAACATGCTGCTCGGCGAGGGCAGGGGTTTCGAGATCGCGCAGGGCCGGCTGGGACCGGGGCGCATCCACCACTGCATGCGCACCATCGGCGTGGCCGAGGAGGCGCTCGCCGCAATGGTGAAGCGCCTGATGTCGCGGACGGCGTTCGGAAAGACGATCGCCGAGCAGGGAGTTTGGGAGGAGCGGATCGCAGACGCGCGCATCAACATCGAGATGACGCGGCTTTTGTGCCTCAAGGCCGCGGACATGATGGACAAGGCAGGCAACAAGGCTGCGCAGGCGGAAATCGCGATGATCAAGGTCGCGGCACCCCTTGTGGCTTTGAAGGTGATCGATGACGCGATCCAGGCATTCGGGGGAGCGGGAGTGTCGGACGATGTCGGGCTCGCGCGCGCCTATGCATCGATCAGGACGCTGAGGTTGGCCGACGGTCCTGACGAGGTCCATCGCCGCGCCATCGCCAGAATGGAGCTCAAAAAGCATCGATGAGCGAGCAGCAGCTCGACACGGAAGCGCTTGGCGCCTGGCTCGAAGCCAATATCGAAGGCTTTACCGGTCCGTTCGAGCTGACGAAGTTCCCGTCTGGCCAATCCAACCCGACCTATCGGATTCGCGCTGCCTCGGGCGATTACGTTATGCGGCGAAAGCCGTTTGGGAAGCTGCTGCCATCGGCGCATGCGGTTGACCGCGAATATCAGCTGCTATCCGCGCTTCACCCGCTCGGCTTTCCGGTGCCCGAGCCGCTGGCGCTATGCGAGGATCCGGAAGTCATCGGCGCAATTTTCTACGTTATGGAACTGGCCAGAGGCCGCCCCTACGCAAATGGAGCGCTGCCCGACTTCGACCCTGCGACGCGGCGGCACATGTACGAGCAGCTGGTCGACACGCTTGCTGACCTGCACACGATCGATCCGGGGGCGGTTGGACTCGGCGAGTTCGGAAAGCCCGGCAATTATTTCGAGAGGCAGGTCGCGCGGTGGACGCGGCAGTATCGCGATTCGCAAACCGACTATCTGCCCGAAATGGAGCGGCTCATCGCCTTTCTGCCGGAGACATTGCCCGAGCAGTCGCGAACCTCGATCGTCCATGGCGATTACCGGATCGACAACGTGATGTTCGACGGCGACGGCACGCTTACCGCCGTGCTCGACTGGGAACTGGCGACGCTCGGCGATCCCGTCGCGGATTTCTCCTATCTCGCGATGCAGTGGATGATGCCTGCCGACGGTGGCGCCGGCCTTGCGGGGATCGATCTTGGTGCACTCGGCATTCCAACGCTCGACGAAATTGTCGCCCGCTATTCGGAACGCTCAGGAGTACCGGTCAGTGGCCGGCTCGACTGGTATTTCGCCTACAATTTGTTCCGGCTTGCCGGCATCGTTCAGGGCATCAAGAAGCGTGTCCTCGACGGCACCGCGAGCCACGCGCACGCTGAGGAGATGGCCGAGCGCGTGCCCATGCTCGCGGCGGCTGCCTGGGCGTTCGCCGAGAGAGTCGCTTCACCCGCCTAGATCCGCCCAAGCAGGAGCAGGATCACCACGATAACGAGAATCAGCCCGAGAGTCCCCGACGGGCCGTATCCCCAGCCGCTGCTGTAGCCCCAGCGGGGCAGCGCGCCGATCAGAAACAGGATCAGCAGGATGATGAGGATGGTACCAAGCACAAACAACCTCCCTGATTATTATTCGGGAGGCGTAACGGGCTAGCGAGCGGAGGGTTGCAACAGCTATTTGCCCGTGAACCTTGGTGGCCGTTTCTCCAGGAATGCCGCGACACCTTCTCGATAATCGTCGGTAAAGCCGAGGCGGCGCATCGTGCCGGCCTGGCGCTCCAACTCCTCGTCGAGGCTGTACTGCCAGGTTGAGCGGATCATCTCCTTGATCGCCGCGAGGCCGAGCGGCGGCAGCGAAGCGAGCTTGTTCGCGATGGCGTTCACTTCGGTGTCGAGCGCATCGTCCTCCACAGCCTTCCAGATCAGGCCCCATTCGGCGGCCTTCTCGGCTGGAAGAGGTTCTCCGGTAAGCGCCAGGCCGAGCGCGCGCGCCTGACCGACAAGCCGAGGAAGGTGCCACGTGCCGCCGCTGTCGGGGATCAGGCCAATGGCCGAGAAGCTCTGGATGAACTTGGCGGATTTGGCGGCGACGACGATGTCGCAGGCGAGCGCGATGTTGGCGCCCGCTCCGGCGGCGACGCCGTTTACCCGGGCGATTACTGGCTGCGGCAATGACGTTAGGGTGCGGATCAGCGGGTTCCAGCATGTTTCGACCGTCAGGCCGAGATCGACCGGATGGTCTCCAGAGCTAACCGCACGATCATTCAGGTCCTGCCCGGCGCAAAATCCGCGCCCGGCGCCGCTCAACAGGACCACGCGCGCATCACCGAGGTTGGCGAGCGCGTCGCGCAACTCCTCATGCATCTGCACGGTGAAGCTGTTCAGGCGATCGGGGCGATTGAGGGTGACCCGGGCGATCGGACCGTCCGCCTTGAAGTCGATCGTCTCGTAAGCCATGCCGACCGCCTAGCGAAGGAAGAGGCGTGGACGCAAACAAACTCGCGAACCGGGTCGCGCACCAGATGCTTGCAGGCGAGGGCACTGGCCCCGCGTGGGACATCAAGATCCAGGAAGCGCGCGCGGATTACGTGCGCCTGTCGATGGTCGTCCGGGCCGACATGCTCAACAGCCACGGAATCGCGCATGGCGGGATGATCTTCGCCCTCGCCGACACGGCGTTTGCCTACGTGTGCAACGGTGCGAACCACGCGAGCGTCGCGGCGCAGGCGTCAATCGTCTTCTTGGACAAGGTCGCCGAAGGCGAGACGTTGATTGCCGAGGCCGAAGAAGTGGCGCGCGAGGGCCGTGCCGGAGTCACGCGCGTCGCCGTTCGTGCTGGCGACGGGAGAACCATCGCCGAATTTACTGGCTATTCGCGAACCCTGGGCGGACCGGTCGTCGATATTTGAACGTTTACGGCTGACAGACTACATCGCTGCCCATGTACACGACCGAGCTACAGAAGACGGCGAAGATCGAGAATCTAGAGGACCCCAAGCTCCTCGAAGCGTTCGAGGCGCGAGTTGCGGCCGACGAGTTCATCGAGCCGAAGGACTGGATGCCGGAGGCGTATCGCCGGACGCTGACGCGGCAAATCAGCCAGCATGCACATTCAGAGATCGTCGGCATGCTTCCCGAGGGCAATTGGATCACTCGGGCGCCGTCGCTCCGCCGCAAGGCGATCCTGCTCGCCAAGGTGCAGGACGAGGCCGGGCACGGGCTTTATCTCTATTGTGCGGCCGAGACGCTCGGCACGAGCCGTGAACAGATGATCGAGGCGCTGCATTCGGGGAAAGCCAAATACTCGACCATCTTCAATTACCCGACGCTCACCTGGGCGGACATCGGCGCGATCGGCTGGCTAGTCGACGGCGCGGCGATCATGAACCAGGTACCGCTGCAGCGGACGTCGTACGGGCCCTATGCGCGCGCGATGGTTCGTATCTGCAAGGAAGAGAGCTTCCACCAGCGCCAGGGCTACGAGATCATGATCGCGCTGGCGAACGGCACGGCGGAGCAGAAGCGCATGGCGCAGGATGCGCTCAACCGCTGGTGGTGGCCAAGCCTCATGATGTTCGGCCCGCCAGACGCCGACAGCCCGAATACGGCGCAGTCGATGCGCTGGCGAATCAAGCGCGAGACCAATGACGAGCTCCGGCAGAAGTTCGTCGACATCACGGTGCCGCAGGCGGATTTCCTGAAGCTCAGCGTTCCCGATACCGACCTCAAGTGGAACGAGGATAAGGGCGGCTACGACTTCGGCACTATCGACTGGGAGGAATTCTACGCGGTGGTGCGCGGCGAAGGGCCGGTCGCCAAGGAGCGGATGAAGGCGCGACGTGACGCATGGGACAATGGCGCATGGGTGCGCGAGGCCGCTGCGGCACATGAAGCGAAGCGCCTGGAGCGGAAGGCGGCGTGAGCAGTGACTGGCCGCTTTGGGAGGTTTTCGTCCGTGCCAAGGGCGGCCTTTCGCATCGCCACGTTGGCAGCGTTCATGCTCCTGACGCGGAGCTCGCGCTTCGCCACGCGCGCGACACCTACACGAGGCGCCTCGAAGGGGTGAGCTTGTGGGTGGTGCCGTCGGCGGAGATCGTCGCGAGCGACCCTGACGAGGCCGGGGAACTGTTCGAGCCGGCGGAAAGCAAGATCTACCGCCACCCGACCTTCTACGACATCCCGGATGAGGTGAAGCACATATGATTTGGACTGTGCTCCTGCGGAGGCAGGAGCCCAGAGTCTTTTTCTGTGCTGGACCCCTGCCTACGCAGGGGAACGATTAATGGCGACCGTAGCTGTGGATCCGCGCACGGACTTACTTCTCCGCCTCGGCGACGACGCACTCGTGCTCGGCCAGCGACTGGGTGAGTGGTGCGGGCATGGGCCGGTGCTGGAGGTCGACATCAGCCTGGCCAATCTTGCGCTCGACTTGGTTGGGCAGGCTACGCTGCTGCTCAATGAAGCGGGTGACGGTGACCAGCTCGCGTTCCACCGCGACGTGCTCGATTTCCGCAACTGCCTGCTTGTCGAACAGCCCAACGGCGACTTCGCCCAAACGATCGCGCGGCACCTGCTCTACACGACTTGGCAGCACATCCTGTTCCAGCGATTGCAGGAGTCCAACGAACAGTTCCTGCGGGAATTCGCGCACAAGGCGGTGAAGGAAGTCGCCTACCATCGCGAGCTTGCTTCCGAATGGACGATCCGCCTTGGCGACGGAACGGAGGAAAGCGCACGGCGGATGGCTGATGGTCTCGACTGGAACTGGCGCTTCGTTCCTGAGCTGTTCGAGGTCGATGAGGCGCTGCAAACGGCGATCGACGCGGGAATCGCCCCAGATCCGCGCAGCTTCGAGGAAGAGTATCGCTCGGTGATCGCCACCGTGCTTTCGGAGGCGCAACTCGAGACGCCCGCCGACCAGCGCCCGATCCTCGGCGGACGCCGCGGTCACCACGGCGAGCATCTTGGTCATCTACTCGCGGTGATGCAGTTCCTGCCGCGCACCTATCCCGACGCGAAGTGGTAGTTTAACGCCGCTCCATGGCCGAGCATTTCCACGCCTTGCGCGTCGCCGAAATCGTGCCGGAAACGAACGAAGCGAACTCGATCCGCTTCGACATTCCGGCCGATCTGCGCGAGCGCTTTGCGTTCAAGGCAGGCCAGCACCTTACCCTGCGCGCGACGATCGGCGGCGAGGAAGTGCGGCGCAATTATTCGCTCTGCACGGCACCGGACGAGCAGGACTGGATGGTCACGGTCAAGCGCATCGGTGGTGGCCTCTTCTCGAACTGGATCGGTGACGCGCTGAAGCCCGGCGACACTCTCGACGTCATGCCGCCGCATGGCAGCTTCACGATGGAGTTCGACTCATCGAAGTCGCGGCACCTTGTCGGAATCGCTGGGGGATCGGGAATCACGCCGGTCATGTCGCTGATCAAGACCACGCTCAAATATGAGCCGAACAGCCGCTTCACCTTGCTTTATGGCAACCGCGACAGCTCTTCCGTGATCTTCCTTGAGGCCCTGGCCGGGCTGAAAGACAAGCATCTCGGCCGTTTCGAAATCTATCATTTCCTCGATCAGGAAGAGCAGGACATTGAGCTGTTCAACGGCATGCTCAATCGCGAGCGGCTTGAGGAGGCAATTGAGCATCTCGTGCCCGATGCGCCCGTCGTCGACGGGTGGTTCATCTGCGGTCCCGGTCCCATGATGGACGCGGCCGAAGGCGCCCTGCTCGACCGCAACATTCCAAAGGAGCGGATACATATCGAGCGCTTCACGGCGGATCGGCCGCCCGAAGCGGTCTCGCGCGAGATGGCGCAGCTGCAGACGCAGGCGGAAGGCGTCAGCGTTTCCGTCACGCTCGACGGTCGCACCCGCCGAGTGCCGTTCACGGCCGGGAACATCCTCGACAGCGCGCGCGCTGCAGGTCTCCCAGCGCCCTTCGCCTGCAAGGCTGGTGTCTGCGCGACGTGTCGGGCCAAAGTGACGAAGGGCAAGATCGAGATGGCCGCTCGGTATGGCCTCACCGACGAGGAAGTCGAAGCGGGCTATGTACTGACCTGCCAGTCGGTGCCTCTGGGTGACGGCGTCGCAGTGGATTACGACGCGTAACTTAGCTAATCGCGGATCATGCTTACCCGCACTGACGCGAAGGCAAGAGGGCTTGCCGATCTTCCGCCTATCGAGAGCGATTCGCTACTCGCGCTCATTGCGCTCGCCAACGCCGATCCACGCCCTGAAAAAATCGACGTCGGCGTCGGGGTCTTCCGCGACGGCGCGGGCGAGACGCCGATCCTCAAGGTCATCAAGGAAGCCGAGCGGCGCCTCCTGGAGACCCAGAAGAGCAAATCCTATCTCGGCAGCGCGGGCGACAAGCGCTTCGCCGAGCTGATCCGCCCGTTTCTGTTGGGACCGCATGCTTTCGACGAGCACATCGCCGGCGTGCAGACGCCCGGCGGCTGCGGCGCGCTGAGACTCGGCTTCGAGCTACTCGCGACCGCCAACCCGCAAGCGCGCGTATTCGTCGGCACGCCGACCTGGCCGAACCACCCGCCGATCATTCGCGCGGTCCGGCTCGAACAGGTCGAATATCCTTATTACGAGCGCGGCCAGGCCGTGATCCGGTTCGAGGACATGCTTTCGACGCTGTCGGGAGCCGAGCCGGGCGATATCGCGCTGCTACACGGCTGCTGTCACAATCCGACCGGCGCCGATCTAAACCGCGAGCAGTGGAATGAGGTGGCGCGCGTAGTCGCCGATCGCGGGTTGGTACCCTTCGTCGACATCGCCTACCAAGGTTTCGGACGCGGTCTTGATGAGGACGCTTACGGCGTGCGGCTGATGCTCGACACGTGCGACGAGGTCGTGATCGCGCAGAGCTGCGACAAGAATTTCAGCGTTTACCGCGACCGGGTCGGCTCGCTCTTCGTGAAGACTGGCTCGGCGGAAGCGACTGCGACCGCGATGGCGCACGTCTTCCAGCGGGCGCGGGAGATGTGGTCCATGCCGCCGGACCATGGCGCGGCGGCCGTGCACATCGTGCTCGACGATCCGCAGCTTCGTGAGGAATGGCTGATCGAGCTCGCGGCGATGCGCGACCGCATCAATTTGGTGCGCCAGCGGATTGCCGCTGCCGACCCGCGTCTTTCGTTCATTGGCGGCCAGTACGGCATGTTCTCGATGCTGCCACTGTCGCGCGAGCAGGTGCTCAAGCTGCGCAAGGATTACGCGATCTACATGGCGGAAAGCGGGCGCTTCAACGTGGTCGGCATGAGCGACGAAGCCGTCGATCGATTTATCGCCGCCGTGGTCGAGGTCCTGGACCACTGACCATGGCTGATCGCGACCCCGGGAAGGTATCCGCCGAAGTTGACTGGCGCGAGGTTGCAAGGCTGGTCCTCACCAGCCGCGAAATGGACCGGATTGAGGAACAGGAGCTCGTTCCGGCCAAAAAGGTGCTCTACCAGTTCAGCGCCCGCGGGCATGACATGGCCCAGGTGCTGCTTGGGCTTCAGCTCAAGGATGGCGACGGGGCATTCGGCTATTACCGTTCGAGACCGTTGCTGCTGGCGCTTGGAGTGCCGCTTGCGGATGCGCTCGGTTCCGGGATGGGCCTCGCAGGCGGTTATTCGGATGGGCGCGATATTGGCGTGGTGTTCAATTACCCGAATCCAGGTGGCGCGCACGCGCTGCCTATGTGCGGAGGAGTAGGGGCGCAATACACGCCCGCAGCCGGCTGGGCGCAGGCGATCGCATACAAGCAAGGGGTATTGGACGAAGGTCCAGCCGACGCGATCGCTCTTGTCCTTGGGGGCGAGGCGAGCTGTGCAACTGGTGGATTTTGGTCGGCG
>JBEDUM010000065.1:0-3379 GCA_040414585.1 Sphingomicrobium sp.
CGCGCTGGACCCGCGGCTCGCGCGGCGGATGTAGTCGATGGGCGCGGCTGTTCCACCGCAAGCGGCGCTGCTCGAGGTCGAGGGCCTCAAGACCTATTTCTTCACGCGCGACGGCGTCGTGCGCGCGGTCGATGGCGTCTCCTATCGCCTCAATCGGGGTGAGACGCTGGGGGTCGTCGGCGAGTCGGGTTGCGGCAAGAGCATCACGGCGCTGTCGATCCTGCGCCTGGTGCCGTCGCCGCCCGGCCGCATCGTCGGCGGCGCGATCCGCTTCGAGGGCCGGGACCTGCTCGAGCGTACCGACGCCGAGATGCGCGCGCTCCGCGGCAACGACATCTCGATGATCTTCCAGGAGCCGATGACGTCGCTTAATCCGGTGCTCACCATCGGCGCTCAGATCAGCGAGACGGTGCAGCTTCATCAGGACCTAACGAAATCGGCGGCATGGGAAAAGGCCGTGGAGATGCTGCGTCGCGTCCGCATTCCTGAACCGGCGCAGCGAGCAAACGAATATCCGCATCAGCTGTCTGGCGGCATGCGCCAGCGCGCGATGATCGCGATGGCGCTCGCGTGCAATCCTAAGGTCCTCATCGCCGACGAGCCGACGACTGCGCTTGATGTCACCATCCAGGCGCAGATCCTGGATCTCATGCTCGCCCTGCAGCAAGAGTTCGGGACAGCCATCATCCTGATCACGCATGACCTCGCGGTCGTGGCTGAGACCTCCCAATGGGTCATCGTGATGTATGCGGGGAAAAAGGTCGAGGAGGCCGATGTCGATGCCCTGTTCGAACAGCCGCTGCATCCGTATACGCTCGGACTGCTGGCATCGATTCCGCGGCTGACCAGCATGGGTGGCGGGCCTGCTGGCACGGGGGGACGCCTCAAGGAGATTCCGGGCGTTGTGCCGCCACTCTACCGTCTTCCCGGGGGTTGCATCTTCGCGCCTCGGTGTCCATTCGCCGACGACAAATGCCGAGCGATCTACCCGCCGCTCGAGCAAAAACGGCCGGGACACTGGGCCGCCTGCTGGCACTCGGACCGGCTTATCGGAGCGGCCTCGTGAGCGCCGCCGTGCTGGAGGTCGCCGACCTCAAGAAACATTTCCCCATCAAGCGAGGCATCATCCGCCGCACCATCGGGCAGGTCTACGCGGTCGACGGGGTCAGCTTCGAGGTCCACGAAGGCCAGACGCTGGGGCTCGTCGGCGAGAGCGGGTGCGGCAAGTCGACGGTGGCGCGCACCGTGCTGCGGCTGCTCGAGCCGACAGGCGGGACGATCAAGCTCAACGGCCATGACATCACGCATTTGAGCAAAGCCGAATTGCGGCCGTATCGGCGCGGAATGCAGATCATCTTTCAAGATCCGTATTCATCGCTCAATCCGCGGATGACGGCAGGAGACATCGTGGGGGAGCCGCTCGAAGTGCACGACGTGGGGCGCCGAAAGCAAAGGGCCGAACAGGTCGCCGCGCTGTTCGAGCAAGTCGGACTGAGCGCCACGCAGATGAAGAGCTTCCCCCACGAATTCTCCGGCGGTCAGCGCCAGCGGATTTCGATTGCGCGCGCGCTTGCGCTTAATCCCAAGCTGATCGTGGCGGATGAACCCGTCTCTGCGCTCGACGTGTCGATCCAGGCGCAGGTGATCAACCTGATGATGGACCTGCAGCGGGAAAAGAAACTCTCATATCTCTTCATCGCGCATGGACTCGCGGTGGTCGAGCATATCAGCCACCGCGTGGCGGTGATGTATCTCGGCAAGATCGTCGAGTATGCGGAGAAAAAGAGGCTCTTCCTCAATCCGCTGCATCCCTATACCGAGGCCTTGCTTGCCGCGGTGCCTGTTCCCAATCCCAAGCTCAGGCGGGCGAAGCGCCCGCTTGCCGGCGACGTGCCGAGTCCAGTCAAACCGCCGCCCGGCTGCCCGTTCCACACCCGCTGCGGCTATGCGCAGGACCGGTGCCGCCTGGAGGTCCCTCAATTGCGCGAAGTCGCACCGGGGCATTGGGTTTCATGTCATTTTCGTTAGCTACAGCAAATATCGCACAGAGCCTTCGCACACGCAAAATTTCGAAATTAAAAAAGCCCACAACTGATGTTGGGTCGGGACATCTTATCGAGGTGAGTTCGGCATGTCCGCTCTGAGCATGAAGCGGACTTGGCCTAAGGACGGCGTGAGGTCTGTTTGACCAACGTACCGGTGCGCGATCGTTTTGCACAACTGCCGATCAAACATTCGTGCCATCTGGCATCTTGACGACTTCGTAGCACGGAATTCTTGAGCCGTTTGTCGAGTCCATCTGCTTCCCGCAGACTTGACAGTCCGCCGAATGTGTATCGTCGGACGCGATTTTCTCGTACGTAATTTCATACAGCGCCCCGCAGTGGGGCGGAACCCGGATGTCGCCATAGCGCGTCCTCAAGGGCGGGCCACGCGCACTTGCAATGAACTCGCCCTTGCTACGTGCGCGCTACGCAAGCGTGCTTCCGGTTCTTGTCTTTGCGGGTCATATTTGCAGCGGCGAAAAGCGAGCGTTGGCTCTCGCGCGACACGAGGAGGTATGCATGCGTATCGCTATCATCGGCGCCGGGTCGGTCGGCGCGACACTGGGGCGAGCCTGGATCAAGCACGGCGAGGATGTGATCTGGGGGCTACGCGATCCCGCCGATCCGAAATATGCGGCGTTACCCAAGGACCGCCGCAAAGCGCCAGCCGAAGCCGTCAAAGGCGCCGAGACTGTCGTGATCGCGACACCCTGGTCGGCGACGGCGGCGGCGGTCAAGAGTCTGGGCAGTCTCGCGGGCAAGATCGTGATCGACTGTACGAACCCATTGGGGATGGGCCCCGACGGGTTGCAGCTCGTCCTCGGGTTCAACACATCCGCGGGCGAACAGGTTGCGAGTTGGGCATCGGGCGCCTTTGTCTTCAAGACGCTCAACACGACGGGTGCCGGCAATATGGCCGGGGCAGCCGACTATCCAATCAAGCCTCTCATGCTGGTCGCCGGCGACGATGCCGGCAGAAAGCCGGCGGTGATGGAGCTCGTCGGTAAGCTTGGTTTCGAGGCCGTTGATGCCGGTCCGTTGAAGAACGCGCGCCTGTTGGAGCCGTTGGCCATGGTTTGGATCGACCAGGCGATGAAGCGCGGGCGCGGGCGGGACTTCGCCTTCGCCCTGGTGAACATGAGGTGATGTGTTTGCGATTGCGGCCGTCAACCCGCGCCAACGGTTCATTGCTCTTTGCGGAGCGCAGCAAGCCCGGATGAGCGAAGCGAAATCCCGGAGATCCCGCCCGAATGCTCCGGCTGTGGCTGGTGTCAGGCACCCTCGCACGGTCACGTCGTGCCGTCGCCTGAGTGCAGCGACGTATGGACTATGCT
>JBEDUM010000066.1:0-10703 GCA_040414585.1 Sphingomicrobium sp.
CGAGGAAGATCCGCGAAGCATGATCGATCCCCACCACTTCGTCGCGCGGTGCGTGCATCACAAGGAGCGGCCTGCGGAGCTCCGCCGCATGCTCCTCGACATTGTGCGTCCCGATTTCCTCGATGAACCGGCGCGTGACAACAAACGGTCGGCCGGAGAGCTGAACCTCCGCCTGCCCGTCCTTCATGACGCGCTCGAGTTGGGCGGGATCAAACTGAGTGAGGACATGCGAGACGTCGGCCGGCGCAGCGATGGTTGCAACGGCACGGATCCCGGGCAGCCTTGTCGCGGCGGAGAGCGCGGCGGCACCGCCAAGGCTGTGGCCGACCAGGAGGGACGCCGGCATGCCCGCGGCTGACATTGCTTCGGACGCGGCGACAAGATCGTTGACATCGGCGGCAAAGCCTCCATCACCAAGCACTCCGGCGCTCTTGCCCACGCCAGCAAAATCGAAACGAAGAACCCCAATGCCAGCGCGCGCGAGAGCGCGCGCGATGCGCGACGCGGCAAGGCTGTCCATCCCGCAGGTGAAGCAATGCGCGAATATAGCCCACCCCCGCGGAGTGGTCTCCGGAGCGTCGAGCCGGCCCGAGAGGCGGCGGCCGTCGCTATCGTCGAAATCGAACATCCTGCCCGCCATCAAGCTTCTCCGAAGATCGGCGCATTCGCGCGCTCACCTCTCTGAACTGGCCGATGACGCGGAATGGTTACAGCGGAAAGCGCGAGCGAGACCACCGCAGATGAAAGCTTTAGTAACCGTATGCCCTCGAGCAACGTGTAGCGCCCGGGGGGATCAATCCCCCCGATATATGTTGGAGAATGGCCATGTTTGCTGTGCTGATCGAGGCCGAGCCTCATGAGGAGCAATGGGACGACTATTTCGCCAAAGCGAATATGCTTGGGCCGGAACTCGAGCAGGCGCGCGGGTTCGTCGATGACATCCGATACCGGAGCTTGACGCGCGACCTGTGGATCCTGTCGCTGTCGAGCTGGCGTGACGAGGAGTCGGTTATCGGCTGGCATACAAGCATGCGCAGTGATGAATCCCAATGGCGCCAGATACTCGCCGACTACCGGCTCCGCTTCGGAGAGGTTACGTCGGATACAAGGGTTCCCGGCGGTCAGAAGATCGCCGAGCAGCGGCCAGAGGACGCCGGGGCCGGGGAGGGCACTTACGTGACCCTCATTGACGCGAAGCAGACGCCGGAATGGGTCGCTGCGAATAATCCCCAGGAAATGGCGCTGTACCTTGGCTTCGACTTATACTCCTACGGGGACTGCATCTCGTGGGACATCTTCGACTCTGTCTCAAGCCCTGGAGAGATCATCCTGGTTGTGACCTGGAGGGACGCGGAGTCCGCGAACGATCACGCCGCCACGCAGATCGTCCCCGACGATGCGCGCGTGCGTGTCGTCCGCATCGTCCGCGACAACACGATGTCCGACCTTCGCGACACAATGCAACCTGATCCGGACGTGGCAGGCCGCGAGGCTATACGAGGCTGAGGGCGCTTCCGATGACCGACGAATATCAACTACAGCGCTTCATCGACGCCCAGCAGAGTGTCTACGAGGAAGCCGTTCACGCGATCCGCAACCGTGTCCTCGATCCCGCATGGATGGCGTTCGTCTTCCCACGCTTCGTCAACTGCTATCACGATAGCGCGACGTCGGACTTCGCGATCGGATCGCTCGACGAAGCCCGCGCCTATCTCGCCCATCCCGTGCTCGGCGGACGCCTGAGGGAGAGTCTGGGCGCTCTCGAGTGGTTGTGGGATCTCGACGTCGATGCGGTCCTCTCCGACCGCGACAAAAAGAACCTCCATTCGTCTCTGACCCTGTTCGCGGAAGCGACCAACGAACCTTTGATGCGGCAGATGCTGTCGATCTGGTTCGGCTGTAGGGCCGACGAGATCACGATGGTTCAGCTCAACCTTTGGCCCTGATTTTTAGCGCGCGCGAAGCGAGCCGGTCATTCCATGCCTGCTGTTGATGAGGTCGCTGACCACGACCCCTTAGTGCGGGCGGCGCCCGCTAAAAAAATTTTTTGTCGTGACTGTAACCAGACGGCACGTTGGACCGGTATGGTCATCGGGAGCCGTGAATCCGCTCGCGCGGATGAGCCGCTCGGCATCGGGAAGAGAAGACCGGTCAAGAATGGAGAAGATTTATCCCCGATGAGAAGGGCCGACCCGTTCGCTGCGTACGGGACCGACCAAGAGCTGGACGAGCGAACGCACCCTCCGGCCGGAGATGTAATCCAACCCTTCGCCTGGTCTGCTGATCGCCATGGTCTCGCTGGCTACGACAATTGCGCGCCGAAGGATCTATTATCCGCGACCCGTTGCGAGCCTGCCGGACATCCTGATGATCGACATACCCCGGCGCTTCGCGAGCAAGCGCCTTCCGTCGGGACGCTTCTATCCGATCATGCTCGAAACGATAGAAGAACAGTCGGAGATCGAGGCGTTCCTAGCAGAACAACGGGCTTCGGTGGTCCTGCCCGACCTCCTGGACGAGCGGCCCTCGACATTCCAGAGAATGCATCTGACGATCGCGCATTACGGGCCTTCGAAAAGGGGTTGGCCCTTCATGCAGCTATGCCAATGGCCGGCCGAATTCGCGGCCAGGGCGTCGACCAAGGACACGACGTTCGCGCGGGGTGCCTATACATTCGAACTGTTCCGCGATCGCAGGCGGCTCGAAGAGGCGACGAGGGTCCTTCTCGCATCCCTCGATCGGCGACAAGCGCTTCGCGTCGAAACTGTCTTTCCGGACTGGTCCGCCGATCCTGACGCGCCGCCCCACTGATGTAACGCGGCACGCTGGAGCATCGAGAAGCATTTCGCGGCCCATAGGTTTGAAGGAAAACATGCCAATGCCCGAAGCCGAAGCGCGCATCGCGACCATTGAAGCCAGCCGGTTGCTCACCGAATTGGCGATGGCCTGGGTCCATACCTATCCCGTGCGCTATGATGCCATCACCGCCGAGGTTGAGCTTCCTAGCGGCGAACTCGTCATGACTGCCGACGGCGACAGCCTCAGTCTGCGGCTGGTCGGGCGGCAAGGAGAGGAGTTCGAAGCCGCCAAGGAGACGATCGCCGAGCACGTCGACCGCGCGGCTGGACGCGATGCCGGGGTTCGCTGCGTCTGGAATCAATTGTCGTGACGGTGAACCTCACGCGCAAAGGCAGAATCCAGGATGATCACCGATGATCACCGTTCACCACCTGAATGAATCACGATCCCAGCGAATTCTCTGGCTGCTCGAAGAGTTGGAGGTGTCCTACGACGTCAAGTTCTACTGGCGCGATCCGCACACGAAAATGGCTCCCGCCGAGCTTCAGCAAGTGCACCCGCTGGGCAAGTCTCCGATCATCACAGATGACGGCCGGGCGATCGCCGAATCCGGCGCTATCATCGATTACATCATCCGCCATCACGGCGATGGACGACTTCAGCCCGATCGCTTGAGCAACGCGTATGATGATTACGTCTATTGGCTGCACTATGCCGAAGGCTCGGCGTCGCTTCCGTTCGTCATCGACCCGATTGCAAAAAGCTTCGGGAAGATGGCGACACCGCTGCAGCGCCGGGTCGATCACGAACTCGATCTGAACCTGGGCTTCATCAACCATTGCCTCGCCGGGAAGGACTATCTCCTCGGCGATGAACTCACTGCGGCAGACGTCCAAATGAGCTTCGTGGGTGAGCTTGCGGTGACCTTCATGGACGCGTCTCGATACGCCAATGTTGACGCCTGGGTCGCTCGGTTCCAGGCGAGGCCGGCCTACCAGGCGGCGCTGGAGCGCGGCGGCACCTATCGCTACGCGCGCCAGTCGGCGTCATGACCAGGATCGCCGGGCGCTTGCTGCTGTGATGTTCGTCGCGGGCGCGGTCCGTCAGCTGCGATTGAATCGTTACCGTGAGTATTGGGATCGCGGCTATATACGCACGGATGCCGGTTCAGCAGCTGGAGACGGGCTTGACCGACATCATCATGGCTGCGTTCGCGCGAAGGAGCCCTGATCATGCGCGCATTCCTCGAGTTTGAGGCCTGTTCGCTCGGCCGGCACAGCTTCCCGATCGAGGTGGCCTGGGTTTTCGAGAATGGGGCCGAGGAAACGCATCTCATTCGACCCGCTCCGCGCTGGACCGATTGGGATTCCGCCTCTCAATTAGTGCATGGGATCTCGTGGGACAGGCTCTGCATCGAGGGTGTGGCAGCCGAAACGGTCGCTGGGCGGCTCGTCGAGCAGCTTCGTGGCCAGGACGTCTTCACGAACGCGCCATCCCGGGACGGCAAATGGCTCAGGCTTTTGCTGCGCTCGACCGGCCTGCCTCGCCGAGAGTTGCAGCTCGTCGATACCGAAATCGGACTGCTGGAGCTGTCCAATGCAATTCTGGCCCCGTCGCTGCCGTCCTCGGCCATTCCCCGGGCAACGCGGCGGATCCTCGCCGATGCCTCGGCGCGGTTCGCCGAAAGACCGCGGGCCCACCGCGCGTTGCCGGACGCAAGATTGGAGCGCGAGCGATGGCTTGCCGTCTCCGAGCTGGCACATGCGTTTCGGGGAGAAGCCGAACTCCCATGAGAGTGCCGGTCAACAGCTTCAAGGCCGCCCTTCGCGAGCCAGGCGTTCAGATGGGGCTCTGGCTCAGTCTTGGCTTGGCCATTTCAGCGGAGATTGGCGCCACGGCGGGGTTCGACTGGCTGCTTGCAGATGGCGAGCATGGCCCGAATGACCCATTGACGATCACGGAGCAGCTTCGCTCAGCTGCCCCATATCCAGTCGGTTTCCTGGCCCGCGCTCGCGACGGGACAGGCCAGTCCATCGGGCCGCTGCTCGATGCTGGCGTCCAGAGCATCATGGTGCCGAAGGTCCAGAGTGCGCCACAGGCGGAGGCGATCGTCCGGCAACTGCGCTATCCGCCGGCCGGCGAGCGCGGGGTTGCAATCAGCTCGGTTCGGGCCTCCCGCTGGGGAGCGATCGAAGATTATCTGGCTGAAGCGGCGAACGAGCTCTGCCTGATCATCCAGGTGGAGACTCGGGCCGGGCTCGCCAACCTATCAAGCCTCGCAGAGGTCGAGGGCGTCGACGGCATCTTCATCGGGCCGAACGACCTCGCCGCGGCGCTCGGCCACCCGGGCCAGCCGTCGCACCCGGACGTCCGGTCGGCGATCGCGGACGCGCTTACCGCGCTCATTGCGGCCGGCAAGCCGGCAGGTATCCTGGTCGGCAACGTTGAGGATGGAGCGCGTTATGCCGCGCTCGGGTGTCGGTTCATTGCCGTGGGCTCTGACGCCGGAACGCTGGCGCGTGGGCTGCGTGACCTGGCGCGACAAGCGCGCGGCGCCATGATCGGCATCTAAGCCATAAGCAGGCGGGAAGACGCGAATGGTGTCCAATGGACGAATGACGAAAGCCCCGCGCGGGTTCGACGCGATCATCGTTGGAGCGGGACAGGCAGGACCGCCGCTCGCGGGCAGGTTGACGGCCGCAGGCATGACGGTCGCACTCGTCGAGCGGAAGCTCGTTGGTGGAACCTGCGTGAACACGGGCTGCATGCCGACCAAGACCCTGATCGCGAGCGCTCGGGCGATGCACCTCGCGAGGCGTGCCCCGGAATTCGGCGTTCTCGGGGGCTATGCCAGCTTCGACATGAAGATCGCCGCCGCACGGGCGCGCGAAGTCACCCGGAATGCGCGGGAGAGCAATGAAGCCTGGCTTCGTTCGATGGACCGCCTGACGTTCCTCCGGGGGCATGCGCGTCTCGCCGGCCCGTCCACCATCACGGTTGGAGACCGGGCCTTGCATGCGCCCAACATCTTTCTGAACGTCGGCGGCCGGGCGATCGTGCCGGAAATACCCGGCATCTCCGAGGTTCCCCATCTCGACAATACCGACATGGTCGCGCTCGAGCGCGTGCCGGAGCACCTGGTCGTCGTCGGCGGGAGCTACGTCGGGCTCGAGTTCGCGCAGATGCACCGTCGTTTCGGCGCGCGCGTGACGATCGTCGAGCGCAACGACCGGCTGGTGTCCCGCGAAGACCGCGACGTATCGGAAGCGATCCGCCGCGCGCTCGAAAGCGAAGGGATCGAGGTCCGCACGAGTGCCGATTGCATTGCCCTGGGGCGCGATGGTGCAGGGGTCATGGTGTCGCTCGACTGTCTGGCAGGGCCTCCGGTTGTCACCGGAAGCCATGTGTTGCTCGCCGTTGGCCGACGCCCGAACACCGACGACCTTGGGCTCGAAACCGTCGGAGTCGAAACGGACGAAAAGGGCTTCATTCGGGTCAACGACCAGTTACGAACCACCGCCGAGGGAATCTGGGCGCTGGGCGAATGCAATGGACGGGGCGCCTTCACGCATACCGCCTTCAATGATTTCGAGATCGTGGCGGCCAATCTTCTCGACGGCGAGAAGCGGACGCTCGCGATGCGGGTCCATGGCTATGCCCTTTACACCGACCCGCCGCTCGGCCGCGCAGGCATGACGGAAGAAGAAGCGCGGGCCGCCGGGCATGATCTGCTCGTGTCCGTCCGCCCGATGACCCGGGTGAACAGGGCCGTGGAAAACGGCGAGACGATCGGGCTGATGAAGCTGGTCACCGACGCGAAAACGCACCGAATCCTGGGCGCGGCGATCTTCGGGATGGGGGGCGACGAGGCGATCCACGGCATCCTCGACCTGATGAGCGCCGGACAATCGCTCGAGGCTCTCCGCTGGGCCGTGCCGATCCATCCGACGGTGTCGGAACTGCTGCCGACCCTTGCCGGGGAGTTGCGAGGCAATCGGGGGACCTGACCGGCGGCGTGTCAGCGTTCGCCGGCTTGCAGGCCAATGTCCGTGAAAAGATGAATGGAGCCGGCGTAACCCGAGCCGCCCTGGCGGCGAGTTCCTCGCCGATGGCTGCTAAAACCAGAGCTGGCGCGGCCTATGCGTCCGCGTAGCAACAGGAAGGCCCGGTCTCATGTTTGCCGTAATCTTCGAAATGCGCCCACGGGCCGATCAATGGGACGCGTATGTTGAGGCTGCGGAGGCGCTCCGGCCTGAGCTCGAGCGGATCGACGGCTTCATCGACAACGTCCGCTACAAGAGCCTGACCCGCGACGGCTGGCTCCTGTCACTCTCCGACTGGCGCGACGAGAAGGCGGCAGTGCGATGGCGGACGCAAGCACATCATCATGACGTGCAGGAGAGGGGGCGTTCGGAGATCTTAGCAGACTATCATCTGCGCGTCGGCGGGATCACCAACGACACGCGACTTCCCGCCGGCTACGAGATCGTCGAGCAACGGTTCGACGAAACCAGGGCGGGCGAGGGGACCGCTGTGACCCTGATTACCGCCAAGCGTCCCACGGAGTGGCGGGAGACCACCAACCCAGCCGACTGCTCCCAATTCCTCGGTCTCGATCCATACGCGGACGGATTGCTCAACTGGGATGTTTTCGAGGCGGTCCTCACTCCTGGCGATTTGATCCTCCTGCAGTCGTGGCGCACCGGAGCTGCTGCCGAAGCCTTCGAACTCACGACCGACCTTCCAAAGGGCGGCCGTTTGCGCCGTATCCGGATCGTTCGCGACTACGGCATGTTCGACCGGCGCGAGGCGGCCCAATATTATCCCGAAGTTGAGCGCGGCGGAGGTTGAGGGGCGCATTGGCATCGGGACTGCGCCTGCACATTTGAACAACCCTCGAGTGCCGTCGATCGTCGACACTGGCGACGAGAGACGGAGGTTCACACTCCGCGCGCTCGCGTAACCAGATCGCCAGCGTGTTCGAGATACAGGTAAGGAAGGAGCCGCCGCGTGGACATCACTAAATTGATCGCCGAAGATCACATCGAGCAGCGGCGACTCTTCGCTCTAATCGAAGAATTGGGTTCGCACGACAAGGACGCGCTGCGGGCGGTCTGGAGCCGGCTGAGGGTGCTTCTCGACACGCACGCCTTTGCGGAAGAGCAATTCTTCTATCCCGAATTGCTGAAGCTCGGGCGGGGCGCTGACAACGAGAGCCCATGTGAGGAAACCCGGGACGCCATAAAGGACCATAACGAGATCCGGGACACAGCCTCGGAGGTCGACAGGCATGACGTGGGATCGCCCGAATGGTTCGACGCGGTGGCGGCGGCCAACAGGGCCAACAGCGACCATATGGCCGAGGAGGAACGGCAGGGTCTCTCCGATTTCAGATGCCACGTTCCCATCGAACTGCGGCACCGGCTGGGCGCCGAGTTCCTCCGACTTGAGAGCGAGCATTTAACCGGGATGGGGGTCAAGCCCATCGAGCTCAACGTCGACGAATACGTTGCCGTCAACAGCTGGGCGATCGGTGCGATCGGATTGGCACTTTAGGCGCCGGATTTGACATTGGCGCCTTGCGCCGATCGGCGCCACGGTTGTCCTGCCTCGCGATACCGGATCCCGATAGAGACCCGTGACCACGAGAGCGCCACCGCCGGCGCTAGCCGCGTGAGGCCGTTAAAAATTTGCCGGCGCCCTCGCGAGCGCCTGCTTATCGCTTATGCGTAGAAATTATTTTTGATCCGGAAACCTCAGCATGCGAGCCGTCATCAAATGTCCGAGCGCCCTGAGATGCGGCTCCGAGAGACTGCGCCTTCTCGGCATTGACGCGCCCGAATTCCACGGCCTCATGGCTGCGTCCCGCGGGAGGGGGAAGCCTCCAAGTGGAGTCTTCAACAGGCGGTCGGCGCTGGGCGCATCCGCCATCAATTCATAGCGCTCGACCGCTTCGGGAGAGCGATTGTCGTCGCCTGGACGGGACATCAACCTGTCATGCTGGCAGGCTGCTTCGCGGGCCGGCCGTCTACAAGCCGCCTGGGACAATGGCGGATTCATCGCCCGAGCGCGCCTTTATCTTTGAAGCGCCCGATAGCCGTTGACGTATATCCAATCGGAGGCTTTCGCCGGAACGTGACAGCCTTGGCAGTCGTTCTTGTAGTTGGTCGATGTCGTGTGGACTGGATCGCCGGCATTGAACCATGACCAGCCCCAGCCATCACCCCACAGGGCGTTGTTCTTGTGGGTATTTTTGCTGTCCCGCACCATCACGAACCAGCCCTTGAGGGTGTTCGGATGGCTGACCGTGCCGGTTGTCATGGGGAGCGTCTGGGTTGCGAAGACTTCCTTCACCAGCACTGTACCATCGGTGAAATGCCCGGTCTTTTTGTATTGGGCTACCGCTCCTGGAGAGGCATAGACACTGTGCATCTCTTTCGCGCCCTTGCCGGCGTCCGCCGCAATGGACCAGGTTCCAAGATATTGATAGCTTTCCTGGTAGTTTACAGGCACGCGAAGCTTGCCCGCGCTGTTAACAACCGGGGTCGCGCCTTCCGCAAAAGTTGCCGCAAGTCCCGACCCCGAAACGGCGATGGCCGCCGCCATCAGTGCTTGTCTCTTGTTCATCTCGCTCTCCGCAAATGGGGGTTCGTCGGATAGGAGTAATTTCGGTCACGGGCCGCGAGCCGCGATCATCGGCAGGCCACTGGATCTTGATCGGGCAAGGCCCAGATCGACCTCACCAGAATCACGATTGCCGGCGGTGCGCAGACAATCAGCGTTGAGCTGGCGCTTCCCGGCTCAATCGCGTCTCGCCCGGCCGGTCCACGATCTGCGAGCGAAGACCCAGGATGATGGCAAAAACTTCTGCCTGCTCTTTGGGTCCAACATTAAACTTGTTCAGCGCGTCCTTGAGATGCCCAGCTACAACTTCAAAATCAGCGCTGGTGATGCCCAGGCCATGGTGCGTTACCTGAGCGGTTCGGCTGATAATTTTGCATGGGCCGCCGGTAACATTGCACAACAGGTTTTTGTTCTTCTGCTTGAACTGCGCCCTAGTATCGTCACTCATCCCGACAAAGAACTGGTTGATGCGCTTATCGGCAAAGAGACTGTCCGCGAACTGATCTACTACGGCCGATATTCCTTCGTAGCCGCCAAGGCGCTCATAAAGCGACTTTGTGTCAGCCGCAGTCGCTGCCGGAGCTGGAAGCGCCGCAGTCGCTGTCTGAGCTGGAAGCGCCGCAGTCGCTGCCTCAGCCGGAAGCGCCGCAAAGACGACCGACGCCGCGACAAGTGCGGAGATGGGTCGTAAGCTAATCCGAAAATTGTTCATTAGGTATTTCCTCCGTTCGCGCCGATGATTTCCATTCCAGGCTTCACTCCATCAATCCGTGACATTGGTGCATTACTCGTCGTTCATTGAGTGCCGTTGATTAACTCGCGCGCGACGCAGCGGCGGTTACAGGCGCGTTGCACGTCCACGTAACGAGGGCGGCCAAGCGGTCGTGGCGGATCACTTCCATGCGGGCGGGTCTTGCAAATATCTCGACGAGCGCCTTGGTCAGTTCGTCCATCATTTCGGCGGTGTGACTCGGCCCAGGCGTAAAGCGCAGGCGCTCGGTACCCCGCGGGACCGTCGGGAAGTTGATGGGCTGGACGTAGAGACTGTATTCGGCCAGCAGAATGTCGCTAACGCGCTTGGCCTTGACCGGGCAGCCGACGAGCAGCGGAACGATATGCGTCACGCTTGGCATCAGCGGCAGGCCCGCTGCCGTGAACTTGGCCTTCAGCATGGCCGCGGCTTCCTGCTGCGCGCGGCGCTCTTCGGTCGACTGCTTCAGGTGACGGACGCTGGCGAGAGCGCCGGCAGCGAGGACCGGTGATAACGACGTCGTGAAGAT
>JBEDUM010000067.1:0-7507 GCA_040414585.1 Sphingomicrobium sp.
TCGAGGTCTTCATCTCTTCGCGGCTTGGCGGAAAGACCTTCTTGTCGGGCGATCCGACCGGTCCCTTCGGCATTTGCTGAAGGCACTGCCGCATGATCCTGGCCGATTGCCGCACTTCCTCGACGCGAACCATGAAGCGATCGTAGCAATCGCTGTTGGTGCCGACCGGGATGTCGAATTCCATCCGGTCGTAGACCTCGTAGGGCTGCGATCGACGAATGTCCCACGGGATTCCGGCCGCGCGGATCATGGGACCTGAAAAGCCCCAGGCGATCGCATCGTCCTTGTTCACAATGGCGATGTCGACGTTGCGCTGCTTGAAGATTCGGTTGTCCGCGACGAGTGCGATTGAATCTTCGAACAATTGCAAGCGGTTATCCAGCCAATCAGCCAAGTCCACGAAGAACTTCTCGGGCAGATCGTAGCGGACTCCACCCGCCCGGAAATAATTGGCGTGCATGCGAGCGCCCGACGCCCGCTCATAGAATTGCAGCGTGTCCTCTCGAATCTCGAACAGCCACAGGTTCGGCGTCATCGCGCCGACGTCCATGATGTGGCTGCCGAGGTTGAGGAAATGGTTCGACATCCGCGTCAGCTCGGCCATCAGAACGCGGATGTATTGGGCGCGGATCGGCACCTCGAGACCCATCAATTTCTCGATCGCGAGCACGAAGCTGTGCTCCATGCACATCGGCGAGCAGTAATCGAGCCGGTCGAAATAAGGCAGCGCCTGGGCGTAGGTCTTGTACTCGATCAGCTTCTCGGTGCCGCGGTGGAGCAGCCCGATGTGCGGATCGACGCGCTCGACGATCTCACCGTCCAGCTCCATGATCAGGCGGAGAACGCCGTGGGCCGCGGGGTGCTGGGGACCGAAATTGATCGTGTAGTTGGTGATCTTCTCGTCACCGGGATCGAGCGGGTGGCCGAGCTCCTTGCCCTCACCGATCGCTCCGACGTTGACCTCGACGCGGCGCGACTTCTTCGCGCGAGCGCCCCTGCCGCCTACCTCGGGCCGGAGGTCATTGCCGGTATCGGTCACGGCTTCTTGCTCCGCGGCTTCTTGCTCACTTCGCTTTCCGCCTTCTTGGCTCGTGGCTTGCGGGCCTCCTTGGTCGCCTGCGCGTTGGCGGGCTTGCCCGCGCCGGTTTGAGCGGGCGTTTCAGTTGTCTGCGGCGTCTTGACCTGAGCCTTCGGGCTCTCAGAAGGAGGCGCGTTCGGAGCGGGCGCCGGCGAAGGCGCTCCAGCCGCTTCGGCCGTCGCCTTCTCATCACCCGGAAGCCGGTATTCCGGACCTTCCCACGGCATCAGGAAGTCGAATGTGCGGAAATCCTGGGGAAGTTGAACGGGTTCGTAGATCACGCGCTTCTCGGCCTCGGAGTAGCGCAGCTCGACGTGCCCGGTCAGCGGAAAGTCCTTGCGGAACGGAAAGCCTTCAAAGCCATAGTCGGTGAGGAGCCGGCGCAAGTCCGGATTGCCGGTGAAGGTCACGCCATACATGTCGTAGACCTCGCGCTCGAGCCATCCTGCGACCGGCCATAAGCCAGTGACGCTCGGCACCGGCGTCGCCTCGTTGGTCGTCACCTTGACCTTGATGCGCCGGTTCTTCGTCAGAGAAAGAAGGCAGTAGTTGATGTCGAAGCGCTCGGCGCGCTCGGGATAATCGACGCCGGCCATTTCCATGAGCTGCTGATATTCAAGGTCGGGAGTGTCACGCAGCGCACGCAGCACATCGACGATGCTTTCGCGACGTACGATCAGCGTGATCTCGCCGACGTCTTCTTTGACGCCGAGCAGGGCATCGCCAATCGCAGCCTTTGCCGCATCGATGACACCTTCATCCGAAGCCATCTTCGGAACCTGGGTTGCGAAGCCGGTGGCCATTAGCGCTCGATCGTCCCCTCGCGGCGGATCTTCCGCTGGAGCTGGAGGATTCCATAGAGCAAAGCTTCCGCGGTCGGCGGGCAGCCGGGCACGTAGATGTCGACGGGCACGATCCGGTCGCAGCCGCGCACGACGCTATAGCTATAGTGATAGTAGCCGCCGCCGTTGGCGCAGCTCCCCATCGAGATGACGTAGCGCGGCTCCGACATCTGGTCGTAGACCCGGCGAAGCGCGGGAGCCATCTTGTTGCAGAGCGTCCCAGCGACGATCATCACGTCGGACTGGCGTGGGCTCGCTCGCGGCGCAGCGCCAAACCTTTCAAGATCATAGCGCGGCATGTTCACATGGATCATCTCGACCGCGCAGCAGGCGAGGCCGAAGGTCATCCACCAGAGAGAGCCGGTGCGCGCCCATGTGAAGAGGTCCTCGGCGGTCGTGACCATGAAGCCCTTTTCGTCGAGGTTGCGGCGAAGCTCCTCGAGATGCTTCTTGTCGATGTCGCCCGGGACCAGTCCAGCGAGCCGTACGAGTTCCTCTTCGTTCGGCATCGGGTCTTCATTGGGACGGAGCATCACTCCCATTCGAGCGCACCTTTCTTCCACGCGTAAGCGAGTCCGAGGCCGAGCTCGATGAGGAAGATGATCATCGCGGCCCAGCCCGTCCATTTGGTGAAGTTCAGGCTGACGGCCCACGGGAACAGGAACGCCGCTTCCAAATCGAACACGATGAACAGGATCGCGACGAGGTAGAAGCGTACGTCGAACTCCGCCCGAGCGTCCTCGAAGGCCGGAAAGCCGCATTCATACTCGCTGAGCTTCTGAGCGTCGGGCTTATGCGCGCCCGTGAACCGCGCCACGATCATCGGCAGCACGACGAACGCCCCGGAAAGACCGAGGGCGATGATCAGGAACAAAAGGATCGGCAGGTAGCCTGCGGCGACGCTTGCCAAGAGGGATACTCCAGGGGGCTTCGAAAACTTGGCGGCGCTTTAGGACAGGGATTTGCGAGGGGCAACCATTTGGAACGCTACCGCAACGCTCCCGCGATCAACTTTTGCAGCTTGCTGTGGATAGCCGCCGACCCCGCGACATATTCGCCGCGATCGAACGAACGGTCGGAGCCACGATAGTCGGTCACGAAGCCACCCGCTTCCTTCACAAGGAGAACGCCTGCGGCCGTGTCCCAAGGGTCGAGGTCATCCTCCCAGAATCCATCCATCCGTCCGGCCGCGACCCAGGCGAGATCGAGTGCTGCCGAACCGAAGCGGCGGACGCCTGAGACCTGAGGGCCGACGGCCGAGTAGATCTTCGCCCAGCGCGCAGCGTCCCCGCGGCCGCAGTGGGGGATGCCGGTACCGACGATGCTGTCGGCAAGATCCCGGCGCGCAGAGACGCGTAGGCGGGCATCCTGAAGCCACGCGCCCCTGCCTTTCTCCGCCCAGAAGCTCTCATCGGTCAGGGGCTGATAGACGAGGCCCTGCGTGATCTCGCTTCCTCCGCCGGGCTTACTTTCCTCGACCGCGATCGAGATGGAGAAGTGCGGCACGCCGTGGAGGAAGTTGGTCGTCCCGTCGAGCGGATCGACAATCCAGCGCGGCTTGGCGGGATTGCCTTCGATCTCGCCGCCTTCTTCGAGGAGCATGCCCCAATCAGGCCGCGCAGTGCGAAGTTCCTCGACGATCGTCTGCTCGGCGCGTTTGTCGGCCAAGGAGACGAAATCAGCCGGCCCCTTGCGGCTGACTTGAAGCTGCTCGACCTCCCCGAAGTCGCGCCTGAGACGCGGCGCTGCCTTCCGGGCGGCGCGGGTCATGACGGTGATCAGGCCGGAATGGGCGACCATGACTTAGTCCGCGCGGCGGACATATTCCCGGTTGTAGACGTCGACGACGATCCGCGTTCCCGCCGTGATGTGCGGCGGGACGAGCACTTTCACACCATTATCGAGCACGGCAGGCTTGTAGCTTGAGCTCGCCGTTTGTCCCTTCACCACCGCGTCGGCTTCGACAATCGTCGCCTCGACCTGCTCCGGGAGCTCCACCGAGATCGGGCGCTCGTTGTACATGTCGAGCTTCACCTGCATTCCATCCTGCAGGAACTCTGCGGCCTCTCCCAATAGGTCTTCGGGCAGTGAAATTTGATCGTAGGTGTCGGTGTCCATGAACACGAGCATGTCGCCGTCGTGATAGAGGAACTGATAGTCCTTGGTGTCGAGCCGGACTCGTTCGACGGTTTCGGCCGAACGGAAGCGTACGTTCGTCTTCCGGCCGTCGATGAGGTTCTTCATCTCGACCTGCATGTAGGCGCCGCCCTTGCCAGGCTGCGTGTGCTGGATCTTCACGGCGCGCCAGATGCCGCCCTCATATTCGATGATGTTGCCGGGACGGATGTCCACGCCGCTGATCTTCATGGATCGCCTACCTGATTAGACTAATGGAAAGAGCCTGCGGCCCCCTAGCCGCTGGCCTTTTTCCCGGCAAGCAGCGGATAGGGATTGATCGGCGTTCCCTGCCACCAACGTTCGCCCGGACCCATGGTGTTGATCGCGAAGTGGAGGTGCGGGCCTGCCGCGCTCGCATCACCGGTATGGCCGACGAGGGCGATGACCTGCCCCCGCTTCACGTCCTGGCCTTCGTGGAGGCCGGGCGCATAACGCTGAAGGTGCGCGTAATAATACACCCATTTCTGGTCGGGTGAGCGCACGTAAACGGTGATCCCGCCCCCGCCGTGGCTGAAGAAGAGCTTCTCGACCTTGCCGTCGGCTGCCGCGATGACGGGTGTGCCCTCGGCGGCCATGATATCGATCGCATCATGTCTCCGGCCCTGGCCCCGCGCCTGATCGTAAGTATCGGTGAGCTGGTCGGCCTTCACGCCAGTGACCGGAATCGCGAGGCCCGAAGGGCCAACCACGACTTGCTCCGCCACCGTCACAGGCTGTGCCTGATCCGGCTTCACCGTCACGACATTCCCGCTGCGGACGACCGCCGGCGGCGCCGAATGAACGAAATTGTAGAACCAGATCCAGAAAGCGCTGACCACGACCGCCGTGAAGACGGCCGTGAACAGGGCGGTGACGGCGACCTTCAGCTCTGACCTCCCTGCTCGAAAATCGCGGGGAAACCAGGCTTCATCATGATCCGCGCCAGCCGCATCACGTCCCAATTTGTCATGCGGATGCACCCGTGGCTTTCGGTGTGGCCGATCGTCGAGGGCTCAGCCGTTCCATGAATGCCGTAATGCTCTTTCGTGAGGTCGAGCCAGGCGACGCCCACCGGACCGTTCGGGCCCGGCGCCAGCATGTGCTGCTTTGCCGTGTCCTTGGCGTCCCAGAACAGGTTCGGCTGGTAATGGAATTTCGGCAGGAATGAGAAGGCCGCCACCTTCCAGCGGCCGATCGGTAGCGGATCGTGATGCGAGCCCATGGTAACGGGGAACTGCGCAACGAGCTTGTCGCCGTTGAGGTCCAGATCGCCGTCGTTCGGATCTCCCTCGGGGACGGCTCCGTCATAGACCTGCAGAACCCCTTGCTTCTTCTTGATGAGCACGAACGTGCCCTTCGGCTGCTGTCCATCGACGTTGAGCAACTTCATGAGGTAGCCCGCCCTCTCCGGCGAGCCGCCGTAGTCGCGCGAGGCTGGCGCCACATTGGGCAATCGGAGAGTTTGTCCGAGCCCGATCAGCTTCTCGGGACCGTTCAGAGCTACGACCGCGGCGGGGCTCGTGTGATAACGCTCGGCGACTTTCTCGAGCATGTTGCGATAGCCGAGGAAGGGGATTCCTTCCTGTTTCGCCGGATCGCTGGGCTCGGGATAGATGTATGTGCTCCGCACGTCCTCCGGCCCAAGCTTCACGTACGCGGTTGAGGACTTCGAGTTGCGAAGCAGCGCTTCGCGCGTCGGTCCGTCGAGCGTGCCGGTGACCTCGAGGCCGTTCGCTGCCTGGAAACCGCGCAGAGCCTCCGTCAACGACGTGCCTTTCTTCCCATCGATCGTCCCGGGCGAGAATCCCGCCGCGTCGAGCAACACCTGCGCATGGAAGATCTGCCCGTCGATGGGAGAACCGGGCGTGCCGGGGGGCACCCAGGCAGTTTTCGGCGGCTGGGCTACCGCGGTAGCGCCGAGGACGACGAAGGAAATCAGGGCACGCAACGCAACTCTCCGCACGAAATTGGGGTTCGGCGTTGCAACGTTGCAGCGTTCAACTGTTTCCAAAAGCCGCCGCTCATTGGCAAGCGCTGCAATCTCCACCAAATTAAGAGCATGGCGTCCGAGGCAGAGCCCCTTCCCTATTACGAGCCCAAGATTCCCTTCGCCGAGCAGCGGTCCGAGCTACGCGCGGGCTTCAGCCAGAGCGTCGGCACAAAGCTGGATTCGACGCCGGGCCTCTGGCGCTATCCATCGGTGCCGGACCGGCCAGTGCAGCTGTATGTGGGCGACAATTGGCTCGGATCCGACGAATGCCAGCAATTGTGCAGGCAGATCGATGCGGGCTGCTTTCCCTCTCCCTTGTACGAAAAGGAAAAGCACGAAGGCGTCAGGACCAGCCAGACGTGCAACCTTAATCCCTTCGATCCGCTCATTGGGGCCGTAGAAGGACGCATTTCGAACCTCCTCGGCATCGATCGGGCCTATGGCGAAACGCTGCAAGGCCAGCGTTACGAAGTGGGTCAGCAGTTCAAGGAACATGCCGACTTCTTCTACATCGACCAGCCCTATTGGGCGGAGTACGAGCCCCACGGCGGGCAGCGCACCTGGACGGCGATGATTTTTCTCAACGAGCCGGCCAAGGGCGGAGCCACCGTATTCAAGCTATTGGGCATGAGAATCGAGCCGAGACTCGGCCGAATTCTCATTTGGAACAACATGGCGATGGACGGCAGCCCGAATCCCTGGACTCTGCACGAGGGCGAGCCGGTCGAAGAAGGCACCAAGTACATCGTCACCAAGTGGTACCGCGAGCGGCACTTCGTGTGACGATCAAGCGCTAAGGACGTCCGCGAAGCTCGTCACCGCTGCGCGCGTATCTTCCTTCCCCCAGACGGCCTGGCACACGGCAATGAAGTCAGCGCCCGCTCCAACCAGCTGTTTCGCATTCTCCGGCGTAATCCCGCCGATTGCGACGCAGGGAATCTCGAACAAGGTCGACCACCAGGTCAGGATCGACGGCTCGGGACGATAGTTCGAAGGCTTGGTCGTGGTCGGATAGAAGGCGCCGAATGCGACATAGTCGGCGCCGGCTTCTCCCGCCTCCATCGCGAGGTGCCGGCTATCGTGACAGGTCTTGCCGATTTGCGCGGATGGCCCGAGCAAGGCCCTCGCCTCGCGCACGTCGCCATCGCTCTGGCCGAGGTGCACACCATCAGCGCCAAGACGCTTCGCCAGCTGCATGCTGTCGTTGACGATGAATGCCACCTCCGCCTCTGCGCATATCCGCTGCAGCGGCTCGGCGAGATGCGCCAGTTCATGCTCCTCGACGTCCTTCACCCGCAACTGGAACGCGGCAGCGAGCCCAGGCTCCAGCGCCGCCTGCAGCCGATCGGGAAACCTCCCACCAACGTCTTGCGGGCTGATCAAGTAGAGCTTCGCTAGCTCTGCCCGCTTCGGACGCGGGAATTCGATGGGATCGAATTC
>JBEDUM010000068.1:0-12268 GCA_040414585.1 Sphingomicrobium sp.
TCACGCCGGGCGTAGAAGGCGCCGGTGTCGTTGAAGCGGTCGGTGAAGGCGTGACGAACGTCCGCGTGGGCGACCGCGTGGCTTATGCCGGGCCAATCGGCGGCTATGCCGAGGAACGGCTGATCGACGCGGGGCGGCTCGTGAAACTGCCGGATTCCATCTCGTCCGAGCAGGCGGCCGCGACGATGCTCCAGGGCATGACGGTGCACATGCTCGTTTGCTCGGTCCATCGGGTTCAGTCAGGCGAGACGATCCTAGTCCATGCGGCCGCAGGTGGCGTGGGCCTGATCCTGTGCCAATGGGCAAAGGCGCTTGGAGCAACTGTCATTGGTACGGTGGGCAGCGACGAGAAGGCCGAACTCGCAAGGGCGCACGGCTGCGACCATCCGATCGTCTACACGCGCCAGGACTTCGTCGCCGAGGTCGCGCGTATCACCGACAACGAGAAGGTGCCGGTCGTCTATGACGGCGTCGGCCGCGACACGTTCATGAAGTCGCTCGATTGCCTCGCTCGGCGCGGAATAATGGTGAGCTTCGGCAATGCGTCCGGCGCAGTCGATCCGTTTCCTCCCGGGCTGTTGGCGCAGAAGGGCTCGCTGTTCCTCACCAGGCCGACGCTTTACGACTATATCGTCACGCGCGAGGAACTCCAGCAAGCGGCCAAGGAGCTGTTCGACGTGGTGAGCAGCGGAAAAGTAAAAATCGAGATCAAGCAGCGCTTTCCGCTCCGTGGCGCGCCTGAAGCGCATCGCGCGCTTGAGGCGCGCAAGACAAGTGGATCGACAGTCCTGACTGTCTAGCTGCCTGCCTTCACATTTGAATGCATGACGGCTAAGGCTCCGCGACTTTTTGCGCCCGAACGGAGAGGAATCGCTTGGCCAAGGAAGAATTGCTCGAGATGCGTGGGCAGGTGGTGGAGCTGCTGCCCAATGCGATGTTCCGCGTCCGTCTCGAGAACGGCCATGAGATCCTGGGGCATACCGCCGGCAAGATGCGCAAGAACCGCATCCGTGTCCTGACCGGCGACGAAGTCCTCGTGGAGCTGACGCCCTACGACCTCACCAAGGGCCGCATCACCTATCGCTTCATGCCCGGCCGCGGGGGGCCTGGTCCCTCCGGCTACTAAGCCGTGCGGCTGATACTCGCCTCGGCGAGCCCGCGCCGCCTCGACTTATTGGCGCGCATAGGGGTCACTCCCGATACGGTCGTCCCCGCGGAGATCGACGAGAGCGTACCGAACGGCGAATTACCGCGCACGCACGCCCTGCGCCTTGCTCGAGAGAAAGCCGAAGCAGTGGCGGAGTGCGAACCCGACGCCTTGGTGCTCGCCGCCGATACCGTGGTTGCTGTCGGTCGACGGATCCTGCCGAAAGTCGAAGACGAGGAGACGCTACGTAGATGCATGCGGCTGTTATCCGGCCGCAGGCATCGTGTCCTGACAGGCGTCGCGCTGGCCATTCCTGGCCAAGGTGTCCGGGAACGCCTGGTAGAGACGACGATCGCCATGAAGCGGCTGAGCGAAGCCGAGATCGAATATTACGCTGGTCATGGCGAATGGCGCGGCAAGGCCGGCGGCTATGCGCTCCAGGGCTTTGGCGAGGTCTACGTCCGCCACATTGCAGGCAGCTATTCCAACGTGGTTGGCTTGCCGCTCGCGGAGACGCGCGTGCTGCTAAAAAGTGCGGGATACCCGCTTGCCTGATTGGCTGATCGAGCACGGGATCGGGGAAACCCGAGCTGTGCAGGTCGAAGAAGGCGAAATCGTCGAATCGCGCATCGAGCTCGATGGCACCATCCCGGCGCGCAGCGTTGTCCCGGCGCGGCTCGTGAATACGGGCCACAACGGCCGCAACGCGATTGCAGTGGCTGAAGGAGGGATCGAGTATCTTCTGCCACAAGGCGCCTCCGGCATCACCCAGGGGGCAACACTCAATATCGAGGTGACGCGAGAGGGCGTGTCCGCGACGGAGGCGTGGAAGCTCCCGCTTGGCCGCGTCACGGACAAACCGCCCCGCCTGGTTCCGCCACTCGCGCAATTGGCTGGCGGAAAAGAGCTGCGTTTCCCGGGGCCCGCCGACGAGCTGGCAAGTCTGGGCTGGTACGATCTGGTCGATGATGCCCGTTCGGGCATGGTAACTTTCGCCGGCGGAGAACTGCGCATCGCCGTAACTCCCGCGATGACGCTGATCGATGTCGACGGCTATCTGGCCCCGGAAGAGCTTGCAGTTCTCGGCGGCGCAGAAGCCGCCCGTGCGATCCGCCGCCTGGATGTAGGCGGATCGATCGGAATCGACCTGCCGACGGTCAAGGACAGAGCTGCTCGCCATGCGGCTGCCGCGGCGATCGATGCCGAGCTTCCCCAACCTTTTGAGCGGACGGCCGTGAACGGCTTCGGCTTTGTGCAGATCGTCCGACCACGACAACGTGCGTCTCTTCTGGAACTTGCACAGGACCGAGCTTCGTTCGAAGCGCGCGCGCTGCTCCGGCGCGCAGCCATGGAGCCGCCCGGATCGGCGCGCCTTGTCGCCCACCCGACGGTGATCAACTTGCTCCAGGAACGTAAAGATTGGCTCGAGGTGCTGGCTCGGCAGGTCGGAGGCAGGATAGAGTTGCGCGCCGACGCCGCTGCCCCCATGTCGGGTGGATATGCCGAAAGCCTCTGACGAACCAAAGACCTGCCCAATTTGCGGGAAGCCCGAGTCACCGGAACACGCACCGTTCTGCAGCCGCGGCTGCAAGGATCGCGACCTGTTGAAGTGGCTCGGCGAGGGTTATCGCATTCCGGGGCCAGCCGCTGATCCCGATAGGGTGGACAGCGAGGGGACTGACGGTTAGGGAGCGCCCTCGCTTGAGCGGGCATCCTGCCCGAACCCAAGAGCCCAGGTAGCTCAGTTGGTAGAGCACGTGACTGAAAATCACGGTGTCGGTGGTTCGATTCCGCCCCTGGGCACCATTCCCGCGCGCAGTCAGTCCGGGGGACTGCCGAGCACCGGAATTCCGAGCGCCAGCGAGGGGCCCACGCGACACGTTGAAAGCATCCTCGCTCTCCCGACCCCGGCGATCATTCTCGACAGGCCCCGCCTCGAACGGAACGCCACGCGCATGCGACAGAAGGCGCAGGAGCTGCGCGTCGTACTTCGCCCCCACATGAAGACGTCCAAGTCGATCGACGTCTTGGGGATACTTTCAGGCGGCGATAATGTGGCGATCACCGTGTCCACCCTTGCGGAGGCGCGCTATTTTTTTGAGCGAGGCGTTAGCGACATCCTCTACGCCGTGGGGATCGCGCCGGTGAAGCTGCCCGAAGTCGCCGAACTGATCCGCGCGGGCTGCGCGCTCCGTGTCATCCTCGACACCGTCGAGGCCGCCAATGCAGTCCGGGAATTCAGCGAAGCGGAGAGCGTCCCGATTGAAGCACTGATCGAGATCGACAGTGATGGGCACCGCGCGGGAGTTGCTCCCCGTGATTCACTGCTGATCGAAATTGGAACCCGACTTGGGAAGAGCCTTGCCGGCGTGATGACGCACGCAGGAGCATCCTACGACTGTCGCTCGCGCGACGAATTCGAAGCCATAGCCGAACAGGAGCGCGCGCTGACCGTCGAGGCGGCGGAGCGCCTGCGCTCCCATGGTCTGGGCTGCGGCATCGTAAGCGTCGGTTCCACGCCGACGCTTTACTACGCCCGGGCCCTCGACGGCGTGACCGAGGCACGTGCGGGCGTCTATGCGTTCGGCGACCTCGTGCAGGTCGAGCTCGGCACCTGCGCGATGGACGACATCGCCATCGGCGTTCTGGCAAGCGTGATCGGACACAATCGCCACCACGGTCGAGTGCTGATCGACGCAGGCTTTCTCGCGCTGAGCCGCGACCGGGGCACTGCCGATATGCCCCTCGATTGGGGCTATGGTGCGGTCTGCGATCCGTTGACTGGCGAGGTGCTGGAAGACGTCACCGTCTCCTCGACAAACCAGGAACATGGGATCATCACGAGTCGATCGGGGGAGATCGACTTCGATCGCTTCCCCGTCGGAAGTCGCCTCAAGATCCTGCCGAATCACGCCTGCGCGACGGCGGCTGCATATGACCGCTACTTCGTCACTGATGACGGCGAGCAGATCGTCGACGTGTGGGACCGCGTCAACGGCTGGTAGACCCGCTTGAGCACACACACCGCCCCTTCTAAGTCCGGGGATCTTTGCGGGAGGCTCCAGTGAATCGAGCAGCATATCGTCTAGCCGCCGCGATCCCTCTTCTCATCGCAGCGACTCCCGCCGGGAATTGGAAGCAGCAGGCGCTGAAGGATGCTGGTCCATATATTGACCGCGCCAACAATGAATGGAGCGAGGCCATCGCTACGGGCGATGCCAATGTGCTCAGCGCACCCTATGCTGCCAACGGGATCTTCATCGCTCCGGACGGAAGCGCGATCCACGGCAAGGCCGCCGTTCGCGCCATGTATGCCAAGCGCCCCAAGGGTGTGAAGGTGCTCAAGGCGACGATCAGCAGCGAAGGCCGGGCCGCCGCCGATCCTAACGACGTCTATGAATGGGGGACGGCGCAGATGACCCTGAAGGGCGGCGGGACCGTCCGGCGCTCCTCCGGCCGTTATCTCACCGTCTGGCACCGTGACGGCAAGCGCTGGCTCATTACCCGCAATATCGCCTTTTAACGAACCGATCTTGCCGCTGATGCGTTGACGCGATGACAGCCTGGAGACGGAAAAATGCCAGCCAAATCCGCAGCACAGCAAAAGGCGGCCGGAGCCGCACTTTCAGCCAAGCGTGGCGACACGCCCAAGAGCCACCTTAAGGGCGCATCGAAGTCGATGATGTCCATGAGCGAGAAAGAGCTCGAAAAGATGGCCCACACGAGCCGCAAGGGTAAGCCGCAGCACAAGCACAAATAGCGCAGCCCTTTTCACATCGGCTGCGGCCGCTAAAGCGCGGCGATGCGTTGCTTCTGGGATGAACGGCAGCGGGCCCACGCGCCGGCTTCGGAATTCTTCAACGGCAAGCTTCATCCGGCCGCCGAGCACCAGGGCCGCGTCGAAACGATCCTGGCAGTGATCGGCGACACTGAGGCACCTCCCGACAGGGGCATGCAACCGCTGCTGCGGGTTCATAGCCAAATCTATCTCGACCTCCTCCGCGACGCTCATGGCGAATGGCTCGCCGCGGGGCGCGAGGGCGAGGTATTCCCCTACACCTTCCCGATAGTGGGCAGGCGTCCGCTGGACCTCGCTCGCATCGATGCCCGGCTTGGGCAGCACAGCTTCGATACGTCGACGCCGATCGGGCCGGGCACCTGGGAGGCCTGCTACTGGAGCGCGCAAACGGTGCTCGCCGCGCTTGCAGCCGTGCTCGAGGGAGAGCGTAGCGCCTTCGCCTTTACGCGCCCGCCCGGGCATCATGCCGGACGGGATTATTTTGGCGGATATTCATATCTGAACCATGCCGCGATCGGTGCGGAAGCGGCGCTTCGGGCTGGATGTCTGCGGATCGCCATACTCGACGTCGATTACCATCACGGCAACGGCACACAGGACATTTTCGCCGGCCGCGAAGATGTTTTCTTCGCCTCGATCCACGCCGACCCTTCGACCGACTATCCCTTCTTCTGGGGACATGCGGACGAGAGCAGCGCCAATATCCTCAACCTCCCGTTGCCGCGAGGCACGAGCTGGAACGATTATGCGCCGGCGCTGACGCACGCGATCGATTGGCTCGAGAAGAGCGAGCCGGACCTGCTGATCGTCAGCTACGGCGCCGATACGCACGAAGATGATCCGATCAGCTACTTCAAGCTGAAGACCGGCGACTATGCGCCAATGGCGCGCCAGATCGCCTCGATGGACCTTCCGACGCTGATCGTCATGGAAGGCGGCTATGCCGTCGAGGCGCTGGGCGCAAACGTCGCCGAGTTCCTCAGCGGTTTTTAGAGCTTCTCGGTCAGCTCCGGGACGATCTTGAACAGGTCGCCGACCAGGCCGATGTCGGCGACCTGGAAGATCGGCGCTTCCTCGTCCTTGTTGATGGCGACGATCGTCTTCGAATCCTTCATGCCGGCGAGGTGCTGGATCGCGCCTGAGATGCCTATCGCGATGTAGACCTGCGGAGCCACGATCTTTCCCGTCTGGCCGACCTGATAATCGTTGGGTGCATAGCCAGCGTCGACTGCGGCACGCGAAGCGCCGACCGCCGCGCCGAGCTTGTCCGCGAGCGGATCGAGCAGCGAGTGGAACTGCTCGGATGAGCCGAACGCACGGCCACCGGAAACGATGACCTTCGCGCTGGTCAGCTCCGGCCGCTCGCTCTCCGACGCCTCGAGCCCGACGAAGCGACTGCTGCCCGGATCGCCGCTTGCGTCAACCTGTTCAACGGAGGCGGAGCCGCCGTCCGGCGCTGCCTTCTCGAACGCCGTGGTGCGCACGGTGATCACCTTTTTGGGGTCCTTCGACTTGACCGTCGCGATGGCGTTGCCGGCGTAGATCGGCCGCGTGAACGTGTCCGGTCCTTCGATCGACAGGATGTCGCTGACTTGCATCACGTCGAGCAGCGCAGCGACACGTGGCGCGATATTCTTGCCCGTCGTCGTGGCGGGGGCGACGAACGCGTCGTGGCTTTCCATCAGCTTCGCGGCAACGGGCGCGACTGCTTCGGCAAGCTGGTGCTCGAGGGCCGGAGCGTTCGCGACGTAGACCTTCGCCACGCCCGCAATCTTCGCCGTCGACTGGGCGACTGCGTCCGCATTGTTGCCGGCGACCAGCGCATGCACTTCGCCCAGCTTCGCCGCCGCGGTCACAGTCGCGAGCGTCGCATCCTTCAGGTTTTTGCCGTCGTGTTCGACCAGGACCAGAACGCTCATTTCGCAACCCCCAGAGCCTTGAGCTTGCCGACCAGCTCGTCGACGCTGCCAACCTTGATTCCCGCCTGGCGCTTCGCCGGCTCCGCGACTTTCAGGGTCTCCAGCCGGCGCGCGACATCCACGCCGTAATCTGCGGGTGACTTGGTCGCGAGCGGCTTCGACTTTGCCTTCATGATGTTCGGCAAGCTCGCATAACGCGGCTCGTTGAGGCGAAGGTCGGTCGTGACCACCGCCGGAAGCTTCAGCTTCACCGTCTCGAGACCCCCATCGACTTCGCGCGTGACGGTCGCGCCGTCGCCAAGTTCGACCTTCGATGCGAACGTGCCCTGCGGCCAGCCGAGAAGCGCCGCGAGCATCTGACCGGTCGCATTGTTGTCGTCGTCGATTGCCTGCTTGCCGAGGATTATCAGCTGCGGCTGTTCTTCGGCGGCAATCTTGGCGAAAATCTTGGAGACGGCGAGCGGCTCGACCTCTTCGTCGGTCTGGACGAGGATCGCGCGGTCGGCGCCCATCGCCAGCGCTGTGCGCAAGGTCTCCTGCGCCTTGGCCGGACCGATCGACACCGCGACAATCTCCGTCGCGGCGCCCTTCTCCTTGAGACGGATCGCTTCCTCGACCGCGATCTCGTCGAAGGGGTTCATGCTCATCTTGACGTTGGCGAGATCGACGCCCGAGCCGTCCATCTTGACCCGCGGCTTCACGTTGAAATCGATGACGCGCTTTACCGCGACCAGGACTTTCATTCGGTTCTCCTTGCGTCCCTGCGAAGGCAGAGACCCAGTCCTAAGAAAAGAGTCTGGGCTCCTGCCTTCGCAGGAGCACAGTCGAGTTCAAGCAGCAACGGGACTGCGCACCTCGGCGACGATCTTCTTCGCCGCATCGCCAAGGTCGTTCGCCGGAATGATCGGCAGTCCACTCGAAGCGAGTATGTCCTTGCCCTGCTGCACGTTGGTTCCTTCGAGCCGCACTACTAGCGGCACGTGCAGGTCGACTTCTCTTGCGGCGGCGACAATTCCTTCCGCAATGATGTCACAGCGCATGATCCCGCCAAAAATATTGACGAGGATTCCTTTCACTGCCGGGTCGCTCAAAATAATCTTGAATGCCGCGGTGACTTTTTCCTTCGAAGCGCCGCCGCCGACGTCGAGGAAGTTGGCGGGCTCGCCTCCTTCCAGCTTGATGATGTCCATCGTCGCCATTGCGAGGCCGGCGCCGTTCACCATGCAACCGATGCTGCCGTCGAGCTTGATGTAGCTGAGGTCGTATTTCGAGGCCTCGATCTCCATCGGGTCCTCTTCGGTGAGGTCGCGCAGCTGCTCGAGGTCCGGGTGGCGGAACTCGGCATTGTTGTCGAAGCCGACCTTGGCATCGAGCACGAGGAGCCGGTCCTTGTCGTCGACCGCCAGCGGGTTGATCTCGATCTGCGAGGCGTCGGTGCCGAGAAACGCATCGTACAGTTTGGAGAGAACCTTGCCCGCCTGCTTGGCGAGGTCGCCAGTGAGGCCGAGCGCCGCCGCGACGGAACGGCCATGGTGCGGCATGAGCCCGGTTGCCGGATCGATCGTGAGCGTTGTGATCTTCTCGGGCGTGTCGTGCGCGACCTTCTCGATCTCCATGCCGCCCTCGGTCGAGGCGACGACCGCGATGCGTCCGGTTTCGCGATCGACCAGGAGTGCGAGGTAAAATTCCTTCGCGATATCGACCCCGTCGGTAATGTAGAGGCGCTGGACCTGCTTGCCGTGCGGGCCGGTCTGCACCGTCACCAGGGTCTTGCCGAGCATCTCGGAGGCATGCTCGCGAACCTCTTCGACCGAGTGCGCGAGCCGAACGCCGCCTTTGGCGCTCTCGCCGAGCTCCTTGAACCTGCCCTTTCCGCGACCGCCTGCATGGATCTGCGCCTTCACGACCCATAGCGGTCCCGGGAGGCGCTCGGCCGCCGCTACCGCTTCATCGACGCTCATCGCGGGATAGCCGGCCGGCACTGGCACACCGTACTTCGCGAGCAGCTCTTTCGCCTGATATTCGTGGATGTTCATGATGCGCGGCCCTTAAGCAGATTGGCCGCCTGAAGGAAAGCACGCCCTAAAGTCACTAACGTCACGGAGAGCAGCGCTTTTTGCGTGACTTTAGGCTCAGGCACGATCCGGCGATGGAGCGAGCGGCACAACGGGAATTCATGCCGCAGAATGCTAGACTCGGCACCCCCTTGTAGGACAGGTAAATCGGGCTGTGGCCGACGCCGACCGCCCGATACGCAAGATCATCCATGTCGACATGGATGCCTTCTATGCGTCGGTTGAGCAGCGCGATAATCCGGAGCTTCGCGGTAAGCCTGTCGCTGTCGGTGGACAGCATCGCGGAGTCGTCATGGCGGCGAGCTATGAGGCGCGCAAATACGGAATCCGCTCGGCGATGCCTTCGGTGACCGCGAAGCGGCGCTGCCCGGAGCTCATCTTCGTCAAGACTCGGTTCGACGTGTACCGCGCAGTCAGCCAGCAGATCCGCGCGATCTTCCTGGATTACACTCATCTCGTCGAGCCGCTGAGTCTCGACGAGGCCTATCTCGACGTTACCGAGGATCGGCGTGGCTTGGGAAGCGCGCGCGCCATCGCCGAGGATATCCGCCGCCGGATTCGTCACGAGACCGGACTCACGGCCTCCGCCGGCGTCTCCTATTGCAAGTTCATCGCCAAGCTCGCCTCCGACCATCGCAAACCCGACGGTCTCTGCGTCATCACGCCGGAGACGGGACCGGATTTCGTGGCTTCGCTGCCGGTTGCCCGTTTTCATGGCGTGGGCCCGGTTACCGCGCGCAAGATGGAGCGGCTGGGGATAGTCACCGGCGCCGACCTCCGTGAATGGAGCCTCGCCGCCTTGCAGGCCAAATTTGGAAGCTCAGCTGACTGGTACTGGCGCATTTGCCGGGGGATCGACGAGCGAGAGGTCAAGCCCGACCGGCCCTACAAGTCAGTCAGCGCCGAACGTACTTTCGACGAAGACCAAAGGGATCCCGAGCGGCTCGCCGCCGAACTGGACCGAATCGCGGGATACGCGTGGGAAAGAGTGAAGCGCGCTGAAGTGATTGGACGAACGGTCACCCTGAAGGTCAAGTTCGCCGACTTCACGATCATCACGCGATCGAAGAGCTTCGCGTCAACAGTCCCCGATCTGGCGACCTTCACCGCTGCCGGACAGGCGCTTCTTACCGCACTTCATCCCTTGCCGAATGGCATTCGTCTACTCGGTCTGGGGCTTCATAACCTGTGTGAAAGCGGTCAGGCTGCGCCGGTGCAACTGGGACTCGCAATTTGAACGCCCTTGTGATACAAATCTGTCACATAGGGGCCGCTGCGATTCAGCCGCGGCCTTAAATTCAAGGGAAGCCACAGGAACTGGCTGGGGAGCCACGACCAACGGTCGCTACGGGGGACGGCACTCGGGTGCTGGCTCTACTGCCGCAATTTGAAAGGTGTGCAATGGCTACAAAGGCGCTTAGCTTCGACGTCGGTGATTATGTTGTCTACCCAAAGCATGGAGTAGGCCGCGTCGTCGAGCTGCAAAGCACCGAAATCGCTGGATGCCGTCTCGATTTGTACGTGCTCCGGTTCGAGAAGGAAAAGATGACCCTGCGTGTCCCCATGAACAAGGCGGACTCGGTCGGCATGCGCAAGCTCTCGTCGGACAAGACGATGAAGGACGCGCTCGAGACCCTGAAGGGCAAGCCGAAGGTAAAGCGCACCATGTGGTCGCGCCGTGCGCAGGAATATGAAGCGAAGATCAACTCGGGCGACCTGACGTCGATTGCCGAGGTGGTCCGCGACCTGTTCCGTCCTGACGATGCTCCGGAGCAGAGCTATTCCGAGCGGCAGATTTTCGAAGCTGCCTCTTCCCGCCTGGCGCGCGAGCTCGGGGCGATGGAGCAGACCGACGAGAAGTCGGCGCTCGCGAAGATCCTCGAGATCCTCAACAAGGCCTGGCCGATCCACAACAAGGCCAAGGAGCCGGCATAAGACTGGCTTTCTGGAATAAGGGCTTTATGCCCTGGAAGGGCGCCCCCGCGGGAGCGCCCTTTTCTTTTTTGCCGCTCTTTTGCGCTTGCGCTGCAAATGTAGCTCTGTTATAGCTTAGTAATACAGCTATACAGGAGGGCTCATGCGCAAGACCATTGCCGCGGCCGTGTTCGCCGCTGCGACCGCGACGTCAGCTTGCGGCCAGGTACATACGGAGGATGGCGGCGCGACCGTTTCCCGCAATTACCAGGTCGGCCGCTTCAATCAGATCGAGGTTGCGGGCCCTTACGATGTCGAGGTCCGCACCGGGACCAATCCCAGCGTTTCCGCCCAAGGCTCGGAGAAGCTGCTCGACCGCACCGTGGTCGAGGTGAGAGGCGACAAGCTGTACATCGGGCCGAAGCAGGAAGGCGGATGGTTCCACATCGGCTGGACGACCCATGGCCACGCCAATTTCGCCGTGACTGTGCCGCAGCTGAGCGGCGCGACGATTGCCGGATCGGGCGGGATCAAGGTCGACCATGTCGCGGGCGACCATTTCGAGGGTAACGTTGCTGGATCCGGCGACCTCAACGTCGGAACCATGGACGTCCAATCGCTGAAGCTCGCCATTGCCGGTTCGGGCGGAGTGAAGGCTGGCGCCGGCAAGGCCCAGTCTGCCAACTATGACATCGCAGGCTCAGGCGATGTCGACGCGGGCGCCATTGCCGCCCAACAGGTGAAGGTGTCGATCGCGGGCTCCGGCGGAGTGCGCGCCCACGCCAGCAATACGGCCGACGTCAGCATCATGGGCTCAGGCGATGTTGACGTCGCAGGTGGCGCGAAGTGCAATGTCAGCAAAATGGGATCGGGCAAGGCGCGCTGCTCTTAAGTCGGTAGTAACCATGCTGTAGGAAGGTCGCGCCATGCGCACCTTCCTCCTTGCCGTCCTTGCCCTGTCGACGGCTGCTTCGCCAGCAGCAGCCGCAACCCGCAATTTCGGGATCACCGGCTTTACAAAGATCAGGGTCGAAGGTCCCTTCAAGGTCAACGTCGCAACCGGCGTCGCGCCCTTCGCGAAGGCCATCGGCTCGCCTGAGGCTATCGATCGCGTTTCCATTGAGAGTCGCGGCGACACACTTGTCGTGCATACCAATCTGTCGAGCTGGGGCGGCTATCCTGGCAAGGATGCGGGGCCGGTCCAGATCAGCGTCGGAACGCATGACCTCAGCTCCGCCTGGGTCAGCGGGTCCGGCTCGTTGGCGATCGACAGGGCCGAGGGGCTTTCCTTTGACCTATCCGTCCAGGGTTCGGCCGCCGGAACCATCCGGCAGGCAGACGTCGATCAGCTGAATGTCTCCATCGTCGGCACCGGTAGCGGGGCAATTGCCGGCCGCGCCCGGAAATTGACCGC
>JBEDUM010000069.1:0-32149 GCA_040414585.1 Sphingomicrobium sp.
GTGGTCCGCCGCACAGTCTCGGCAACGAGGTTCGCGAACAGCCGGTCGGGCGTATCGGCAAGCGTGAGATTTGCGACATATTGGACATCGACCTGGTTGGCCTGAACCGGAACGCGCACCGTGCGCAGCTCGCGCGAGACAACCGGGGTCAAGATCGTCACCGCCTGCCCAGCCGCCGCGGTGCGCGTCATTTGTGCCGGCTCTCCAACTTCCGGCGTCAAGGTCACCAATGTTGCCGGCGGTTTTCCGCCTCCGCCGAGTAGTCCCGAGCAGGCGCTCAAGCTGATCAGCAGAGCAAACGGTGCGCTTCGGGGCGAGAGCTTCATCAATGTTTCCTCGGCTTGTAGTCGGGCAGCTTCTCGGGCCCGAGGGTGCCGCCGATCCCTTGCTGATTGACGCGATCGGACACCTCTTTCAGCGATTGCGTCAGGTCGCGCATGTCGCGGACCAGGCGATTGGCCTCAGGCAGTGTCGACTTGCTGAAATTCTGAACCCCGGGCCGCGCGTCGGTGATCATCAAGTTGAGGTTGTCGGTCGCCAGCTGGATCGAGGCGATCGCCTTGCGCAGGTCCTCCGCGGCCGGACGGCCCTGCTCGACGACCAGCCGGTTGGCATTGTTTGTCAGAACGCCGGCATTGCGCGCGGCCACTGCCGCCTCGCGGACCGCTGCGCGAGTATCGGCTAGCGTATCACCAAGTTCCGGTGCCCGGTCAGCGAGCACCTTGGTTGTCTTGTCGATATTCTCGAGAATGTCTGAGACGGCGTTCTGGTTCTTGTCGCTCAGCAGTTCCGTCAACCGCTCCGTCAGCCGCTGGATCCGGTCAATCAATTCCGGCGCGCTGTTGAGCAAGGCGCTGATTCCGCCGGAGCTGGTCGGGATGACCGGGCAACCCTCGGGTCCGACCTGCTGGATCGGCGGTCTGCCGCGCTCCGCGCCAGCGAGCTGGATCTCGCTGACGCCAGTGAAGCCGACGCCGTGAATCTGGGCGCTCGTGCCCTGCAGCACTGGAGTCTGCTGGTCGACCTCGACCCGCACCCAGACGAGCTCAGGACGATTGGGAAGCAGCGAGATCTTGCTGACCTGCCCTACGGGTACGCCCGAGAAGGAGACGTTGGAGCCCTTGTTGAGGCCGCCGACACCTTGCGAGAAATAGATGTCGTAGCATTTGGTCGCCTTGTTCGAGAGTCCGGCGAGCCAGACGATGAACAGCAGCACGCCGGCGAGAAGAGCCACCGTCACTGCGCCGACCATGACGTAGTTCGAGCGGGTCTCCATTAGGCTACTACCTCATGCTCATAGCTTGCGGCAGCAGCGCGCCCCCGCGGACCGTTGAAGTATTCTTGTATCCAAGGATGGTCCAAAGCCAATAGTTCCGGAATCGTTCCGACCGCAATCACCTTCTTGTCCGCCAGGACCGCGACCCGATCACAAATCGCGTGCAGCGTATCGAGATCGTGAGTGATCAGAAAGACGGTGAGGTAGAGGCGCTTTTGGAGACCTTTGATCAGCTGGTCGAATGCAGCTGCGGCGATCGGGTCGAGCCCGGCGGTTGGCTCGTCGAGGAACAAAAGCTCGGGATCGAGCGCGAGAGCGCGGGCTAGCCCAGCACGTTTCACCATGCCACCCGAGAGCTCCGACGGAAATTTCGGACCTGCATCAGGCGGCAGACCGCCCATCGCAATCTTGTACGATGCGATCTCGTCGAGAAGCGGCGGATGAATGTAGGGGAAATATTCGCGGATTGGGACTTCAACATTTTCCGCGACGGTCAGCGTCGAAAAGAGTGCGCCATTTTGAAAGAGAATGCCCCAACGGCGGCGGATGTTCTTCGCTTCATCCTCGGACCGGCCCACCATATGCTCGCCCAGGACTTCGATCTCGCCGGCTTCCGGGGTCTGGAGACCGATGATCGATCGCAGCAGCACGGACTTGCCCGTGCCGGATCCGCCGACGACGCCGAGGATTTCCCCGCGACACACCGTGAGATTGAGATCGTCGTGAATGACCTGCTCGCCGAAGGCGTTCTTCAGGTGCCGAACAGTAATGATCGGATGGCATCCTTCCGGGATGGTGGCTGGATCGAGGTTCTTCGGAATTGTGGTCATACCCAGCCGATCGAGCTGAAGAAGACCGCGAAGACGGCGTCGAGAACGATGACGAGGAAGATCGACTGCACGACCGCGGTGGTGGTCCGCGTTCCCACTTCCTCGCTGTTGCCTTGGACGAGCATGCCTTGAAAGCAGCCCGCCAGAGCAATGATGAACCCGAATACCGGCGCCTTGATGATCCCTACCCACATGTCCGTGAGCGGGATCACCTCGTTCAGCCGCTGGATGTAGGTGAGTGGCGGGATCGACAGATCGAGCCAAACGAAGAAGCCGCCACCGATCAGCGCTGTAAGCATCGCCCAAAAAGCGAGCAGCGGCATCATGACGACTGCCGCAATGATGCGCGGAATCACGAGCGCCTCGATCGGTGATACGCCGATCGTCCGCATTGCATCGATCTCCTCGGTGATCTTCATCGTGCCAAGCTGCGCAGCGAATGCGGAGCCCGACCGGCCCGCCACCATGATCGCGGTCATGAGCGTGCCGAGCTCTCGAACGGTGATCCGGCCGATGAGGTTGATCGTGTAGACCTCGGCGCCGAACTGGGCGAGCTGCACCGAGCCCTGCTGCGCGATTACGATGCCAATCAGGAAGCTCATCAGGCCGATGATCCCAAGCGCTCGAACGCCAACCACGTCGAAGCGCTGGACGACGGCATTCACCCGGAAACGCCGTGACGGTTTACGGATGACATTGGCGAAACCGATGAGGGTCGCGCCGAAGAAGCCTAGCAGGCCGACAAGCGTCTGCCCTGAATCGGCAATCCATTCGCCGAGTTCGCGCAGACCCGCCAGGAAATTGTGCGGCTCGATGGGCGCCACCTGCGTGGGCTTATCGAATTCGCCGACCTGCTTGAGCAGGCTCACCTCGTCGCGGCTGGCCCCAATAACCTTGGCGCCGCGGTCGCGAACAGTGCGATAGACGATCCAAGCGCCGACGGTGTCCATGCGATCGATATCGGAAAGGTCGATCGTGAGCGGGTCCGGTAGCGCGTCGAGCTCGCGCTGCGTTGTCGCCGCCCGCGTGATCGTCAGCGCTCCAGCGACCCGGTAGACCGAGCCGTGAGGATGATCCGCCTGTGTCTGGTCCAGATCGGCCATTCGCGTCGGAGTAGTGCGCGAAATGCGAGAGAGGGGCAAGCCATGCGCCCGAAGCGCCCTTTCCTGCCCCGCCGCCCGCCTTTATGCGCCGAGGCATATGGCTGACAAAGGACCTCCGCTGTTTGTGCCGATCGGCAGCAATCCGGCGCGCCCGTTCGGAATGGACGCACGGGAGCGGGTGTGCAGGCTGGCGGCTAACGCGGGCTTCGAATGCGTCGACAGGGTTCAGGCCGATCGCTCGGCGCTACTGGCTTCAATGGCATTTGCGTGGGACCCGGCATGGCTGAAAGCGATGCGCCCGCGACCGCGCGCCGTGCTGACGCTCGGCGGCAAACCAGTGATTGCCCACGTCCCCGCTGGCGAAGACTCGTCGTCGGTTGCTCACTCACTTGAGAACGGAACCCCCATCGAAGGTTACGAAGCGCTCGATTCCGAGACAGCGCAGCTCAGCTACGATGAACTGAGAAAGCGGGAGCGCCCGTTCGTGCTGGTGCTCGATCCTGAAAATCCCGAGCCAGTCGAACGCGCAGCGTACGACGCTGCATACAAGGGCGTGACCGATGCACTAACGCTCTATCTCTGGCGAAAGCCCGCATTCTACCTGACGCGCTGGGCCGCGCGAGCGGGTATCTCACCCAATTTCGTGACCCTGGTCGGCGCGGTGCTGTGCGTGCTCGCGTTCATCCTGTTCTGGCGCGGCGAATATTGGTGGGGCGTCCTTTCGGGCTTCATCTTCATGGTGCTCGACACCGTCGACGGTAAGCTCGCGCGCTGCACTGGCGCCTCATCCAAATGGGGCGAGGTGTTCGACCACGGGATCGACCTTATTCATCCTCCCTTCTGGTACTGGGCATGGGAGCACGGACTCGCCGCCTATGGAACACCGCTCGAGCCGCTCACCGTCACGATGACATTGTCAGCGATCGTCTTCGGCTACATCGCGCAGCGCATCATCGAAGGCATCTTCATCAAGCGCTTCGCCGGGATGCACATCCACGTGTGGCGGCCGATCGACAGCCAGTTCCGGCTCATAACCGCGCGTCGCAACCCGAACATGGTGATCCTCGTCGTGTCCCTGGTTTTCCGGCGTCCTGATGTCGGGCTCGAGCTCGTTGCCTGTTGGACCATCGCCAGCCTGATCTTCCACGCGGTTCGCCTTGCTCAAGCAAACGAGCTCGCAGCGCGCGGCGGTAGGATCGTCTCCTGGCTGGAAGCGTGAAATATACCGCCATCGTCCTCGCCGGATCGCGGCCCGGCCGCGATGCATTCGCGGAGCGATACGGGGCAGAGCTAAAGGCGCTGATCCCGGTCGCCGGCGAACCGATGGTGCTGCGTCCAGTCCGAGCGCTGTTGGGGAGCGAACGCATCGGCAACGTGATCATCCTGGCGCAGGACCCGGAGCGGATCGCCAAGGTGGTGCCGCAGGATCCACGCATCAAGTTGCGCAAGTCCGATGAGACAATCGCAAACACGATGCTTCAGATTTGCCTCGACCGGCAGACCGATTGGCCGTTGCTCGTCACGACGGCCGACCATGCGCTGCTGGACTCCCCGACAATTGGCGAGTTCTGCAGCGCCGCGAACGGCGACATCTCGATTGGAGTGGTGGAGCGCCGAACTCTGCTCCAGCGCTTTCCAAACGCGAGACGCACCTGGCTCAAGTTCCGCGGCGGCGCCTACACGGGCGCAAACCTGTTCGCGCTTCAATCGCCCAAGGTCGCGGGCGCAGTCGAGCTTTGGCGCTCGGTCGAGAGCGAAAGGAAGAAGGGATGGCGCGTCGTGTCGTTGCTCGGGCCCTTCGTCCTGGTGGGAACCCTGCTTCGCCTGCTGAGCATAGATGGTGCCCTCGCGCACCTGGGCCGCAAGCTCGGCCTGACGATCGCCGCGGTGCGCCTCAGCAATCCGGTGGCGGGAGTGGATGTCGACAAGGCGGCCGACCATGAGCTCGCAGAGGCGATCATCGAGGGCCGAGCATGAGCGATCTTGCGGTCTACGACATGGACCGGACCGTCACGAAGCACGCCACGTACACGCCGTTCCTGCTGCACTGCGCGCTTCGGCGTGCGCCGTGGCGCCTGCTCTTCCTCCCGCTCGTGATCAGCTCGATGCTCGTCTATGTCGCGCGGTTGATCGACCGCGGCAGACTCAAGGAGATCAATCATCGCCTGCTGCTGGGCCGCCGGATCCATCCGCGCGACCTTCAGCCGTTGGTCGAAAGTTTCGCCGACAAGCAAGTCGTGTCGAACACTCGCCCGGGTGCGCGAGCCGCGATCGCCCGCGACAAGGCCGAGGGTCGTCGTCTGGTTCTCGCCACCGCCTCTTACCGACTCTACGCCGACGCAATCGCTGAACGGCTGGGATTCGACGACGTGATCGGCACCGGCTCCGTGATCGGCCTCGACGAACGCGTGCACGCGAAGATCGCCGGTGAGAATTGCTATGGACCGGCGAAGCTCAGGATGATCGCCGACTGGGTTGAGAATTCAGGTCTGAAAGGCGCGCACGGACATGCGCGGTTCTATTCCGACCACGTTTCCGACCAACCCGCTTTCGAATGGGCGGACGAACCCGTGGCCGTGAACCCGCACGGCAAACTCCGCAGGCTCGCCGAGCAGCGCGGATGGCGGATTGAGGATTGGGGTTAGCCGTGGACAGCTTCTCTTATCTGTCTGTGTTTATCTCGCTCATTCTCGGTTTGGGCGTGACGCATTTGCTCACCGGCGCCGCTACGCTGATCCGCTCGCGCGGTGGGATCCGGATTTGGTGGCCAACGCCGCTATGGATGGCCACGACCTTCCTAATCCAGGTCCAGACCTGGTGGGCGATGTTCAAACTCCGCGACATCGGCCGGTGGAGCTTCGGCGGCTTCTTCATCGTGCTGCTCCAGCCCGTGGCGATTTTCATGATGACCGCGTTGATCGTGCCGCGCGCGATTGACGGCGTGCCGATCGATCTGAAGGAAGACTATTACCGCGAATTCCGATGGTTCTTCTCGGCGCTTTTGCTGGCCCTCATTGCGTCGCTATCCAAGGACCTCGTTCTTACTGGCGCCTTGCCCGAGCCGCGCAACCTCGCGGCACATGGCCTTTTCATCGGCGTCACGATGACGGCGCTGACTTTCAGGTCCGCACGCGTCCAACTTGTCCTGGCACTGGTCGGATTGGTGCTATTCACTGGTTACATCGCATTGCTTTTCACCAGGCTGTCCTAGAGTCAGCTTTCGACCCATTGCAGACGTTAGCCGATTGGGGAATGTTGCGGTGAGCGAGTATCCCCTGCGAGCCCGTGGACGAAAATGAAGCGTTCCATCAGCAGCCAAGTCAAGAGTGATATCAAGGCTGCCAAGAAGCTGTGGCTACCCTGGTGGCTGATACTGCCTTTGATTGCAGTCTCTTTCGGTGCGTGTGTGCTTTTTGACCGGTACGGCAGGCTCAATATGGTACTGCCTGTGCTGAATTGGGCCTTCGTGTTTGGGCTTCTCATTTACCTAAAACGGGGCCTGAGGCGGCAGCCAGTCTTTTGGGCAACAGTTGCCGCGCTCGCCGCAATTCATGCCTTGCTGATTTGGTATATTCCTTGGACTTCGGATTGGGTCCCGGCCGCCGCTATCGCCGGTATCAGCACGGTCGATTTCTGTCTGATGCTTTGGATTTTGGCCGCAATTGAAGTCCTAGTTGGTGGCCAGTCGCCCGCTGAAACCTGAACCGCTTCTAGAGTCAGCTTTCCACCCATTGCGGACATTCGCGTTACAATAACCCACATCAGGAAGCGGAACGATGTCGGTTGCGGAACGATTGCCAGCCATGCCCAATCTCCAGCCAGTTCCGGTCGCCTCGAGGCTTGAGCCGGATATCATCAAGCGCGCTTTCGACATAGCGTCGGAATGCGGCTCATTGGCCGAATTGAAACGCCGCTTGATCTTGGAAGGCTATTTTCAGGTGAACGCTCATTTGAGCGGCTGGCAGATCAGGCGCGATCTGACGCAAAGACTCAACCGTGAACTGACACACCAGGTCCCTAAACGGGCCTGGGAAATAGTCGGATGGTAGTGCTCGGCCCGATCAGGACTTGCGATTGAGGCGCTTCGCAAGCTCTTCCTGCGCCAGGAAGTCCTTCATCATCTCGGAAACCCTTCTCTGGGACCCCAGGCGCACGGGCGTTCCTTGCCCGTACCAGCTTGCCCAGACGGTGCCTTGCTCGAGGCTGAAGACGATTCCGCCTGCAGACTCATCGGCGCCTCGGTCTTGGAGGGCGCCGATCATGCGCCTGACCAGGATGGCCACGCCTATGATCAGTGCCGATGACGCAAGGAACATGCCGGCGCCCGACATGAAGCATGGCATTGCAAGCTCAGATGGCGGCCCCGCGAACAAGCCGCCGAGTATCGCCACGGACATGAGCGCAACCGCACCGGCCTGCCACCATCTCAGCAGGATCGCGGAAATGAGGACGAACGGAAGATAGGGCGTAAATTCGCACCCCGTCACGACACCGTGGACCGCAGCTCGAACGATCGTTGGAAGCCCAACCGAAGCCAGCATGCACAGTAACGCCAGCCGACCCGTAAGAGGGAACGCGTGAAGCCACCGGCTCAAGGAAGCACGTATCATTGCAAGGTCCCTCACGGCACGAACGGAATATTGTCTCAGAGCATCAATAAAGAGGAAACACAATGTCCGCTTTCGACCAAAGGCGGACACGAACATGATGATTGGCAATGCGGCGCTGAGGCTCCGATAATTGAGCCATGTGTATCCTGGCATTCGCATGGCGCGCCCATCCTAATTGGCCATTGGTCGTGGCCGGCAATCGCGACGAATTACATGCCCGGCCCGCCACCCCACTCGCGCGATGGGATCGGCCGAGTCATTTGCTCGCGGGTCGAGATCTGCAATCGGGGGGATCCTGGCTCGGCGTTTCCGAGCAGGGGCGTTTCGCGGTGGTCACAAATCTACGGGGCTACGGTATGCCGGAGCCTGACCGCCCCTCGCGCGGCGCGCTCGTGACCGATGTGCTTTCGGGAGAGGGGCGTTATTCCGATCTAGGCGATGCGGAGCTTTCGGACTTCAACCCCTTCAATCTGATTGTCGCGGACCGCGATCGAGCGTGTTTCCTGTCCAACCGGCCGAAGAATATCCGAAGCCTCCTGGCGCCCGGGATCTACGGCTTGTCGAATGGGACGCTCGACGAGCCCTGGCCCAAGACGATGCGTCTCAAGGAGGTGCTTCTCGAGTGGATCGTCAAGGAAGCCACGCGGCCTGAGGCCTTGCTGGATGACTTGCGTGACGAAAGCCTGCCCGGCGTCGGCATTCGCTCCGAAGTTCCGTCGGACGTGCCGCAGGAGCCACCGCTTTCCCCGATATTCATCCGCAACCCGGTGTACGGGACGCGATGCAGCACAGTGGTGGCCGTCGACGATCAAGGCCAGGGCGTGATCATCGAGCGCCGTTATGGTCCATCTGGTGACGAGGCAGGTGAGACTGCCTTGTCATTTTCGTGGCCGCGCTTCGCTAGACCGCGTTAAGCGCGTTCGCGAAGTCGGCGATCAGGTCGTCCGGGTCTTCGACACCGATCGAAACCCGAACGAGGTTCGGCGTGATGTCGAGCAGCTTCTTGCGCTCGTCCGGAACTGACAGATGCGTCATCGCGGCGGGGGCGCTGGCGAGCGTCTCCGTTCCTCCGAGGCTCACCGCAAGGTGCGCGATCTGGAGTGCATCGAGGAATGCAAACGCCTCCTTCTCGCCGCCCTTCAGATAAAGCGAAAAAGTAGAACCCGCCCCCGTGCAATGGCGGCGGTAGATGTCCGCCTGGCTCGATCCTTCCTCGAGGAAGCCCAGATAGCCGACCTTCTCGACCTTCGGATGGTCGCGCAGGAAAGCGCAGACCTTTTCGGCATTCTCGCCGGCCTTGGTCATCCTGAGTTCGAGCGTTTCGAGGCTCCGAAGCAACATCCAGGCGGTGTTTGGGTCGCAGATGCCGCCCATGACGTTCCGCATCAGCCGCGCTCTATCGATGACCGAGCGCTTGCCGACGAGCGCGCCCGCGACGAGATCGCTGTGGCCGCCGGCATATTTGGTTAGGCTGTAGACGCTGACGTCTGCGCCCTGCGCGAGCGGCTTGGCCCACAACGGACCAAGAAACGTGTTGTCAATCGCAATCGGCGGCTGCTCCTCCTCGACTTCGAAAGTAGCGGCGCGTGCGGCCGCGACCGCTTCGACGTCCACGAGGACGTTCGTCGGGTTGGCCGGGCTTTCCAAATAGATGAGCGCGACGCGTCCCATGGACTTCGCGCGGGCCATCACTTCGTCGAGTTCCTCGCGTGACGCGCCTGCCGGGAAGTCCAAATATTTGACGCCAAACTGTGGCAGGATCTTGTCGATGATCGTCTCGCTGGCAGCGTAAAGCGGCCCTGAGTGGATTACCACATCACCCGGCCGAACGAGCGCGAGCAGCAGGATCGCGATCGCGGTCATTCCGCTCGAAAAGGTCAGCGCGTCCTCCGCATCCTCCCAGATCTGCAGCCGGTCCTCCAGGATTTCCTGGTTCGGCCCGTTGAAGCGCGAATAGACGAGTCCCTCGGCCGTGCCGCCGCCTGGGCGCTTTCCGGTGATCCCTTCGAAGAAGCGTTTGCCGTCCTCGGCCTTTTCGAAAACAAAGGTGGAAGTGAGGAAGATCGGCGCCTTGAGCGACCCTTCCGACAGAGCCGGATCGAAGCCGTAGCCCATCATCAGCGTGGCGGGACTGAGCTTGTGATTGCCGATTGTCGTAGGGGTCTGCTTGGGAGGCCGCCGACTGGACGGCATCGGATCATATTCCTCGGGCAAAATCTCTCTCCTGACTGGCGCAGGCATTAGCGCCAAGCGGTGACAGCGCCAATCAGGACCCTCCCGGCCGCGATAAGGCCAGCTTGTGGACAGTCAGGCGAGCGCGATGGCACTGAGCTGCCGCCCGTAGTCCGCTTCTCCGCGGTGAGTGGCCCGGCGGTAGCTGTAGAAGCGATCAGCCTCGGCATAAGTGTCAAGGTGCAGCGCTTCGACTTCCTCGATCCCGGCGCCGATCAGTCGCGAGACGACATAGGCCTCGAGTCCAAAATGCGGCTTGCCGAAGGTTTCCCGCTCGAAGTAGCGCTCATTGTAGGGATCTGCCTCGATGAAGCGATCCCGGAAGACCTCATCGACCTCATACGACCGCTGGCCGATGCAAGGCCCGACCGCCGCACGGATGCGGCTCCGGGTTGCGCCGAGGCGCTCCATCGCGGCGATTGTCGCATCGGTGACCCCCGCGAGTGCTCCTCTCCAGCCGGCATGCGCCGCGGCGACCACGCCGGCTGCAGGATCCGCGAAAAGCACGGGTGCGCAGTCGGCTGTCAGGACGCCGAGCAGAAGTCCGGGCCGGTCGGTAACGATGGCGTCGGCGTGCGGACGCTCGGACTGCTGCCAGGGGCGATCGGCATAGACCACGTCGGCGGAATGGACCTGGTGAACAGTCGCGAGGTCGGCGTCCGGTAGCAGCGCATCGACGGCTCGGCGGCGATTCTCGTCGATTGCGGAACGGTCATCATTACTTCCGTAGCCCACATTGAGGCCCGCAAGTTCGCCGGTGGAGACACCGCCCCGGCGGCCCAGAAACCCGTGAGGTGCATTGCCAAGACAGGTCGCGCGAATCAGCTCGACGCCGCTCACAGCGACTTCCTCATGATCACATCCTCGTCCGCATGCTTGCCGACCATGAAATCGTATCGCCCCACAGCTTCAAAGCCGTACCGGTCATAGAAACGACGTGCGCGGTGATTGTCCACGTAGACGGTGAGATAGAGCTCTTCGGCGCCGCGGCGTCGCGCTTCGTCCAGCGCCCAGTCCATCAGGCCATGCGCAATCCCGACGCCGTGAAATTCTTTCAGGATGTAGAGCTGGTCGAGCAGAATGGCCGGGCGCTCCGTCTCCACCGGAAGTTTCATCGGCCCTAGCTTCACATAACCGACCGGCTCACCGTCGACTTCGGCCATCCTGAACGCAAAAGCCGCATCTCTCAACTCAGCCTCCCAGTCGGCAACTCCGAAGCTCGAGAGGAACGCGTCGAGGTCTTCCGCGCGATAGAGATGAGCGAAGGTATCGCAGAAGCTCGTGTCGAAGATGCGGTCGAGTGTGGCGGCATCCCCTGTGCTGGCCTCGCGATAGGTCATGTTCATGCGAAGCCCGCCGGTGCCGGCCATTTCGGCGAATGGATGGCGATGACCTTGAACAACTCGCCCATCTGATCGCGATCGATGAGGCGATGGAGCGCTGACCGGACGTCGTCAGCGCGTTCCGGGCTCGATCGGGCAAGACCCTCCGTGCGGGCCTCGATTCCGATGCGTTTCAGCCATGCCCGCTGCGTGGCGAGTGTCGTGACCGCCGCGCCCGTCTTGTTGGCGGCCCGATAAACGGCCTCGAAGTCGACGTGTGACGTCAGGTCCTGCTCGCCGGGATGATCGAGCACCGCTGCGAAGCGATGTCCACTGACCGCCTGCAGCGTATCGCCCGGAGCGCTGCGGGCGTGTCCATAGTCGATCAGCAGCGCCACGCCGCCGCTTTTGGCGAGCTTTCTTGAGATGGCGCTGATCGCCTCGTCGCGTGCGGGCGAGGTCTCCTTGATCTCTCCGTCGCGGTCGTACGCAAGGCCGCCGCCCGCCGCCATGATCTTCCGCTCCGCTCCGCCGACGTGCTGGCGAATCGGCAAGGCATCGAGGAATTCGTTGGCGACAACCAGCATTGGTCTCGCCGGGAGATCCTCGATCCACTCATGCCAGTGCGCGTCGGGAAAGGCCGTCTTCTGCGCGTCACGCAGCACGTGGCTCGTCTCGACAAAGTGTATCTCTCCCGTAAAGCCTACTCCGCGGATGACGCGCAGCGCATCGCTAGCGAGCGTTCCGCGGCCGGGACCGAGCTCCGCATAAATCGCGTCCTGAGGCTCACCGGCGCGCCTCCAGCAATCTGCGAGCGCGGCGCCGATCATCTCGCCGAACATCTGGCTGATCTCTGGCGCGGTCGTGAAATCGCCCTCGACGCCGAACGGGTCACGCGTCGCGTAATAGTAAGCGTTGCACGCTTCCATATAGGTCTCGACGGTGATCGGGCCCTCGGCCCTGATGCGTTCGCGAAGAGCGCGTTCGAGCGGCGTCACGCTACCGAAGCGGTGCCGGCCGTGGGCTCGACGCGCACGCGCCGTTTCCTGGCCGTCAGCATCAGATAGAGCCCGCCCAGGATCATCGGCAGCGAAAGCCACTGGCCCATGTGCAGACCCGTCGCCTGTGTGAACGCGATCAACTGCTGGTCTGGCTCTCGAATGAATTCGACGCCGAAGCGGAAACATCCATAGAAGAAGAGGAAAGCTCCGACGAGCTTGCCGGGCTCGTACCGGGATTGGGTCTTCCAGAACATCCACCAGAGTATCCCGAACAGGACGATCCCTTCGAGGAAGGCTTCATAGAGCTGACTCGGATGCCTGGGCGGCCCAAGCACCAGACCGAGCGGAGTTATCTCCTGAAAACGGATGGCCCACGGCACGGTCGTCGGTGCTCCCCACAGCTCCTGGTTCACGAAATTGGCAAGGCGCCCGAAGAACAAACCGAAAGGCACGCAGCAGGCGACATAATCGTGGATCCTCAGCCACGACAGTTTCTCCTTGTGCGCAAAATAGAAGATGCCGAGCGATGTTCCGATCACACCACCGTGGAAGGACATGCCCCCGTCCCACAGCTTCACGATTTCGATCGGGTGCCGCAGATACTGGCCCAAATTGTAGAAGAGCACATAGCCGATCCGGCCGCCGAAGATGATTCCGAGTGCGGCATAGAAGACGAGATCATCGGCGTGACGGCGCGCCAATGGTGCGCCGGGCTGCTTCAGCAACTTCAGCAGGTACCAATAGCCAATGAAGATCCCGGCGAGGTACGCGATGCTGTACCAGCGAAGGTCGAACCGCCCGATGTGCAGAAGCACTGGCGAAATGCCCAGGTCCGGAAATGCAACGAAGCGGGAGGGATCGGCGGTTTGCAAGGACTTCCCCATCAAAGGACTGCGCCTCATAAGGCGCATGTCCGCAAAGGCAAAGGAGGGGACCGACCGAAGTGCCCAGCGAACTCGATCGGCAATATGATGAGATGCTCGACGCCGTGACCGGCCCCGGCGGCCGCGTCGCGCTCGGCAAGGACGAGCAGGGGCGCGTGATCGTCACCAATTTGCCTGCGACGCTGCCGGGTCTGTTCAGGGCGTTTTGCGAGATGCACGCGGGAAACGAAGCGATCGTGGCCGGTGACGAACGGCTAACGTTCGCGCAGCTCGACAAAATCTCCGACCGAGTGGCGCGCGGGCTCGCCGCGCGCGGCATTGCAAAGGGCGACCGTGTCGGGATCGCAATGCGCAACTGCTCGTCATGGGTGATCGTCCACATGGCAGTCGTGAAGGCTGGTGGCGTCGCGACTTTGCTCAACGGCTGGTGGGAAGCGCATGAAATGGAGCATGCGATCAATCTCACCGACCCCAAGCTGGTCATCGCCGATGCGCCGCGGGCCGCAAGAATCTCGGCGAAATGCACAGGTCGCGAAATTGTCAGCGTGGCCGTCGATCTGCGGGTCGAGGAAGCTCTGGCCGAGCTGCTCGATGGAGGCGACACAGTCGCGGCGCTCCCCGAAATTACCCCCGACGACGATGCGACCATCCTGTTTACCTCGGGCTCGACCGGCGAGGCAAAGGGTGCGCTTTCGACCCATCGCGCGGTGACGACAGGAGTCTACACCTATGCGACAGGATTGATGGTGCTCCTCGGTCTTTTGACCAAGGAAGGCCGCGCGCCGGCCGGACCGACGCGGACTCTGATCAGCGTTCCTCTGTTCCACGTCACCGGCGAGGTGCCGGTGATGCTCAACAGCTTCGTCATCGGTCGATGCATGGTGATGATGCGTAAGTGGGACGCGGGCGAGGCGCTGCGGCTGATCGAAACGGAGAAGATAACCTATTTCGTCGGCGTGCCGACAATGAGCCTCGAACTGATGACCCATCCGGACCGGCATAAATACGACCTGTCGACGTTGACCGATATTGCGGCGGGTGGAGCGCCGCGGCCCGTGAGCCACGTCGAGCGCCTCCAATATGAATTTCCCAAAGCGCAACCCGCCCTCGGTTACGGGCTCACCGAGACGAACGCGGTCGGCTGCCATAATTTCTGGAGCAACTATGCGGCAAAACCGGGATCCACGGGACGTGCGCACAAGCCCTATGTCGAGGTTGCGATACTCGGCGAAGACGACGGCCACCTCGCCGCCGGAGAGGTTGGTGAAATCGGCCTCCGGAGCGCCGCGAACATCAAAGGCTATTGGGAAATGCCCGAAGCGACCGCGGCGCTGTTCACCCCGGACGGCTACGTTCGCACCGGCGACGTCGGCTATCTCGACGATGATGGCTATTTGTTCATCGTCGACCGCAAAAAGGACGTCATCATCCGTGGTGGAGAGAATATCTCCGCAGCCGAAGTCGAAGCGGCTTGCTACGCTTGCCCCGACGTCGCCGAGGCGAGCGTCTTCGGCGTTCCCGACGAGCGATTAGGCGAGGTACCGGTCGCTGTCATTCACACGAAGAACGGCATCAGCGAAGACGATCTTCGCTTGTTCCTCGAAGGGCGGATCGCCAGGTTCAAGGTGCCGGAACGCTTCATCTTCTCGGCCGAACCCCTTCCCCGCCTCGGCACCGGGAAGATCGATCGGCGCGCGCTGAAGGCGCAGTACGCGAATTGAAAGTCGACCGACGCACATTGCTGATCGGGGGAGGCGTGGGCGTCGGGCTGATTGTCGGCTTCGCGCTCTGGCCTCGAACGCTCCAAAGTGACCTCTCCGTTCGTTCCGGAGAAGAAGCGTTTGGTAATTTTATCAAAATCGCGCGCGACGGCCGGATCACCGTTGCTGTGCCGCAGGTCGAGACCGGCCAGGGCATTTGGACCGCGCTCCCGCAAATTGTCGCCGACGAACTAGGGGCGGCCTGGGAGACGATCGGGGTCGAGCCCGCGCCACTCGCCCACGGGTACGCGAACCCACTCGCCAAGGACGAGGGCTGGCCGACGGGTATCAGAATCACCGCCGCCTCCACGTCGATCCGCGCCTTTGAGCAACCGCTGCGTGAAGCTGCCGCGACGGCGCGGCTAATGCTCGTCGGCGCTGCGGCGGACCGTTGGAACGTGCATGCCGACGACTGCGACACGGCCGACGGCTTCGTCATCCACAAGGGACAGACATTCACCTTCGGCGAGCTCGCGGAAGAGGCCGCGGATCGAACCCCGCCTCGACATCCGCAGCTGCGCCAAGGCGATCGCGCGCGGGTCATCGGACAGCCATTGCAACGGCTGGATGGTCCAGCGAAGGCGGACGGCAGCATCCGTTTCGCCGGCGATGTCCGACTTCCGGACATGCTCTTCGCGTCGGTGCGCATCGCGCCAGCGGGTGGAAAGCTGGCGAGTTTCTCGAAGGAGGCGGTTAAGGGCGCCCCCGGGGTCAGGCACATTGCTGCAAGGGACGGCTGGGTGGCGGTTGTCGCGGACAGCTGGTGGTGGGCCGAACGGGCGCTCAAGGCCGCCGAGCCCATCTTCACGGGAAAGCGAACGTCCGCTGAGATGCGCTCGGTCTTTGACGACGCGCTGGCAAACATTTCAACAAACGAATGGTTTAGTAGAGGCAATTATGAGGCCGCAGTGCGCGGATCGCGACCGCTTACCGCGACTTACTACGTCGCTCCTTCGTTGCACCTCGGACTTGAGCCGGCCGTCGCGACAGCGCGGGTGAATGGCGGCGCCGTCGAGCTTTGGGCTCCAACGCAGGCCCCGCGCTTCGGCCATGCTTATGCGGCGCTCTACCCGCTGCCTCCGGGCGAACCCGCCGGCCGGGCGATGGAGCCGGATGCAGCGCCGATTGCAATCGAGCTGGCACGGGAGGTCGGTCGCCCTGTGCAGGTGGCGCTCTCCCAGTCGGCGAGCCAGAACCATGATCGCGTTTCGCCAGGGGCGTTGGCGCGGATGACTGCCTTGCCCGGCACGGGCGGAATTACAGCGGCGTGGGCGATGAGGGTGGCGACTGCGGACGGACTAGCTTCGGCGCTCGCCCGGCTCGCGGGCAATAAGATGCCGGACAAGCTCGGCAAGACCGCGCTCGATGGAGCGGTTCCGCCCTATTCGATCCCGCACGTGCGCATCGAGGCAGTGAACGCGCCTTTGCCTTTCACGGCCGGCTATATGCGCGGGTCGCCGCAGCGGGAGCTGACCTTCTTCACCGAAAGCTTCATCGATGAGCTGTCGCGCGCCGCTGGTTTGGAGCCCCTCGCCTTTCGGATGTCGATGCTGGGAAGCGACGCGCGTCTTGCTCGATGTCTGCAAGGCGCGGCGCGGCTCGCCCAATGGGACGGTGGCGGACCGGGCAGCACGATGGGGATCGCCGGCTGCTCGGCGTTCGGCTCGCATATTGGCCTCGTAGCGATGGCGAGCATCGGCGCGGATCAGCGCGTAAAGGTCCATCGCCTGGCAGCCGCCGTGGACTGCGGTAGAGTCATGAACTCAGGAATTGCAGCGCAGCAGATCGAAGGCGGACTGATCTGGGCGCTTGCGCAGGCGACTGTTCCATCTCCCGAGTGGGTCGCCGGTATGCCGCGAGCTCGGCCGTTTGGAAGCATGGACCTGCCTCGCCTGGGCGACATCCCCGAAATTTTCGTTGAGCTGATACCGAGCAGCGAGGAACCAGGCGGGCTCAGCGGCCTCGGAATCACCGTGATCGCACCCGCCGTCGCCAATGCGATTTTCGCCGGCACTGGCAAGCGCATGCGCTCACTGCCGTTTGATCCGATGGCTGCCACATGAGCCGACCGCCAGACCACCCACCGATTCCCGAGGGCAAGGTTGGCGTTCTGCTGATCAATCTTGGAACTCCGGATGCACCGGAGGCGCGGGCCGTACGCCGCTACCTCGCCGAATTCCTGAGCGATCGGCGCGTGGTCGAGATCCCATCGATCGCGTGGAAGCCGATCCTGCACGCCTTCATTCTGCGCACCCGCCCACGCCGCTCAGCGGAGGCATACAACCAGGTCTGGACCAACGAAGGCTCGCCGCTGGCGGTAATCGCACGGCGCCAGGCGCATGCGCTGCGGGACCGGTTTGAAGGCCGCGCGAGAGTCCATTATGCGATGCGCTACGGCAATCCGGGCATTGCCGCGGCTCTCCGCAACATGGTCGATGAAGGCTGCACGCGAATCCTCGCCGCGCCCCTCTACCCGCAATATTGCGCGGCAACGACAGCAACGGCGAACGACGCCGTCTTCGCCGCCCTCGCCGACATGCGCGTGCAGCCGGCACTCCGCACTCTTCCGCCTTATTATGACGATCCACTCTACATCGAGGCGCTCAGGGCGAATCTGACGCGGCAGATTGGCGCGCTTGATTTCGAACCCGAACGCCTTTTGCTGAGCTTCCATGGAATGCCCCAGCGCACGCTGGGATTGGGCGACCCGTATCATTGCCACTGCCAGAAGACTGCTCGCCTCGTTTCGGAGGCGCTCGGTCACGACGTGGACGTCAGTTTTCAGTCGCGTTTCGGACGCACGAAGTGGCTGGAGCCGGCGACGGACGCGACCCTTGCCGCTTATCCGCGGCACGGTGTCAAACACGTCGCCGTGGCCGCACCGGGCTTTTCCGCGGACTGCCTGGAAACGCTCGAAGAGCTCGGAATCCGTGGCAGCGAGACTTTCCTTCATTCGGGTGGCGAGCGTTTCGCGCTTCTCGACTGCCTCAACGATTCTCCCGAAAGCATCGCCATGCTCGAAATGCTAATAGGTCGCGAACTTGCAGGCTGGCTCCCCCCGACCTAAGCGCGCAGCCGCAAGCAACAGGAGGAAAAAATGGCTCGAGTTGCGATCGTCACCGGCGGGACGCGGGGAATTGGCGAGGCGATCAGCGTCGCACTCAAGAACATGGGCATGACTGTTGCGGCGAACTACGCGGGCAACGAGGAGCGGGCGCGCGAATTCAGCGACCGCACCGGAATCGCATCGTATAAGTGGGACGTGTCGGACTTTGAAGCGTGTCAGGAGGGCGTGCGGAAGGTCGAATCCGAAATCGGCCCGGTAGACGTGCTCGTGAACAACGCCGGTATCACCCGCGACGCCACGATGAAACGCATCGACCATCAGAAATGGCAGGACGTAATCGACACGAACCTCGGCGGCTGCTTCAACATGGCAAAAGCCGTGTTCGATGGAATGACGGGCCGCGGCTACGGACGCATCGTCAACATCGGCTCCATCAACGGCCAAGCCGGACAATATGGGCAGGTTAATTACGCCGCAGCCAAATCCGGCATCCATGGGTTCACGAAGGCGCTTGCGCAGGAAGGTGCGCGCTCCGGAGTGACCGTGAATGCGATCGCACCGGGCTATATCGATACGGATATGGTGGCAGCGGTGCCGGAAGAAGTGCTCGGCAAGATAGTCGCGCGCATTCCGGTGGGACGCCTCGGCCGTGCCGAAGAGATTGCACGCGGCGTCGCATTCCTGGTCGACGAGAATGCCGGTTTCATCACCGGCTCGACGATGTCGATCAACGGCGGCCAGCATATGTATTGATGGCGGATCCGGCCTACGCTCCGCCGACCAAACGCTCCGTGCTGATCGCCGGGCACGCGACTTCGATCAGCCTCGAGCCAATGTTTTGGAACGCCCTGGAGAAGGCTGCGCGCGAGCGCGGTTGCCCCGTAAACGCGCTGGTCGCAGAGATTGACGTGGCCCGCCTGGACGCCCCGTCGCCGCCGAACCTGACTTCAGCGATCCGTCAGTGGCTCTTCGCGAACGGCTTCCAGAGCTGACCGGATCGCGCGCGTGAATGCCGCGCCACCGTCCGCCGCGTGATCGAGGAACAGCGCCGGCTCGATCAACTCAAGCTCCATGATCCTGAGCACGCCCTCGTCGTCAGGAACGATGTCGACACGTGCATAGGTCGCCTTCGCCGGCGTGGCCGCGAGTGCCTGCTTAGCGAGGCGTTCAGCTCCGGGCGGCGCCTTGGATGGGAAGGTCACTCCGCCGAGGTGAGGCTGGACACGGAAGTCGCCAGACTTTGGCCGCTTCACCACCGCATGGCTGAACTCTCCGTCAAACAGCATCAGCGAGAATTCGCCGGTGCGCGCGATTTCCTCGATCAGGGGCTGGATGATCATTGGCCTGCGACGGCTCTCCGCAGGCAGATCGTCGTTCGGTCCAAGCCGGTGCGTTCCGGCGGCGCTGGCGGACACGGGCGGCTTGATCACCAGCCATTCGTTGCCGAACCGGCGTCGTGCCTCCTCGAGATCCGCATCGCAGCAAGCTTCGACCGCTAGTGTTGGAACGGTTGGCACCCCCAAATCCGCCAGCTCGGCAAGATAGGCCTTGTCGCTGCTCCACCGTAGCAGCGCTGGCGGATTGACCATCGGCCAGCGCTCGGTCTCAGCTCGTTCGAGGAGGGTGAGCCAGCGCTCGTAGTCGAGATGATAGCCCCAAACGACCAGCGGCAACACGAGATCAAAACCTGCAAGATCTTGGACCTCGGTCCAAACGACGGGTTCAATCTCGGCGCCGGAGCTAGCGAGGACGGCTGCCTCAACATCATAGGCCCAGCGCCAGGGCTCCGGATAACCCGGATCGGGCACGAGGACGGCGATGCGCATCCTAGCGCGCGAGCAGAATACGTGCCTGACCGGCGATCTGAGCAAGCATCGGCGCGCTGACGTGACCTTCAGCCCGGGCGCGAGCAATGAGGTGGCGGAACTGATCGATGCGCGCGCGCTGCTCTACGATCCACTCATCGACCGCGACGTCGGGTTGGCCGTTCCGGCGGCGCGACAGGAACTCGATGCGCAATTGCTCGAAATCACGAGCCAGACCCGCTGTCAGCAACCGCTCCCACTGGTCAGCCGGAATAAACCGCGCGACCTGCTGTTGCGCCCAGTCGAGGCCCAAGCCCTCGCCCAGGCGCGTGTACGCACGGGTGAGCGCCAGTTCGTCCACGCCTTTGCGCGCGGCGAGCGCCGCGATGCCGAAAATGCCGTCGAGCTCATAGAGCCGCACTAATCCGCGGACGATTTCTTCTTCGGCTCCGAGCGCGATCAGGCGGTCGCGCCGCGCCGCGGCTTCGTTGCGAACCTCCGAACGAATGAGCTTGGTTGCAGCCGCCGAGATCTTTCGGACGCCGGGCTCAAGCAGTTTGCACAAGACCTCGACGCGGGTCTCGCCGCCGGCAGCTCGAATGATGTCCGACAGGTGGGAACGGACGCTCGCAGCCGCAATGGAGAAAAGCTCGATGCGGACCGCCTCGGGGAGGCTGTCTTCTTCGATTTCCTGCCAGAGCTTGCCAAGGTCGAGGAGGCGCTCCGCGACCAAGAAGGCACTTATCACCTGCTGGGGTGACGCGCCCTCTTCCTCGGTCAAATCGAAGGCGACGCTTGGGCCGAGTCGATTTACGAGACGGTTGGCGACCTTGGTCGCGACGATCTCGTTGCGCAGCCGGTGAGCACGGATCGCGTCGGCATGCGCCTTACGCATCGGCTTCGGAAATGCGTCGAACAGTTGCGGCTGGACGAGCTTGTCTTTGGAGAGTTGCAGCTCTTCCGCAGCGTCCTGGAGCACGAGCTTCGAGATCGATAGGACGACTGCCAGCTCCGGACGGGTCAGGCCCCGTCCCTCCTGAGTGCGGCGGACCAATTCCTCCGTCGAGGCGAGTCCTTCGACCTTACGGTCTAGCCGCCCGGAAGCTTCAAGGAGCTCTATGGTGCGAACATACCCCGGCAACGCCTTTGCACCGCCCGCTTCCGCGATTGACAAGGCAAGGCTCTGCAGCCGGTTATCCTCGAGCACAATATCGGCGACCTCGTCGGTCATCCGGGCAAGCAGCTTGTTACGCTTGTCGAAGCTGAGCCGCCCTTCACGCATCTCGCGATTTAGCGGGATTTTGATGTTCACTTCGTTGTCCGAGCAATCGACCCCCGCGCTATTGTCGATGAAGTCAGTGTTGATGCGGCCCCCATGCTCGGCGAACTCTATCCGCCCCGCCTGGGTGACGCCGAGATTGGCACCCTCTCCGATGACCTTAGCACGAACCTCAGCAGCGTCCGCCCGCAGCGCGTCGTTCGATGGATCGCCTACGTCGACCTGATTCTGCGTCGATGCCTTGATGTAGGTGCCAATGCCCCCGAACCAGAGAAGATCGACGGAACTCTTCAGAATCGCGTTGATCAGAGTCGCAGGATCGACCGTCTTTGCATCGAGTCCGAGCGCCGCTTGCGCCTCGGCGCTCAGCCTGATTGACTTCTCGGTACGAGCATAGACGCCCCCGCCCTTTGAAATCAGCTTGCGGTCGTAATCGTCCCAACTCGAACGCGGTAGGTCGAACAGGCGCTTGCGCTCAGCCCAGCTCTTGGCAGCATCCGGATTGGGATCGATGAAGATGTGACGGTGGTCGAACGCCGCAATCAGATGGATCGTCTTCGATAACAGCATGCCGTTGCCGAACACGTCGCCCGACATGTCGCCGCAGCCCGCGACCGTTATCGGGTCCGTTTGGACGTCGATGCCCATCTCCAGGAAATGGCGTTGCACGGAAATCCACGCGCCGCGCGCGGTGATGCCGATCGCCTTGTGGTCGTAGCCGTTCGATCCGCCGCTCGCGAAGGCATCGCCGAGCCAGAAGTTGCGCTCCAGGGCGATGGCATTCGCGACATCGGAGAAAGTGGCGGTCCCTTTGTCGGCGGCGACGACGAAATAAGGATCCTCGCCGTCATGAATGACGACGCTCTCGGGGTGCACGACCTTGTCGTTGACCAGGTTGTCGGTAACCGAAAGGAGCGATCGGATGAAGATCTTGTAGCTTTCGGTTCCCTCCTCCAGCCAGCCCTCCCGGCTGCCGATTCCAGGCAATTGCTTCGGATAGAAGCCACCCTTTGCGCCCGTCGGCACGATGACCGCATTCTTTACTAGCTGTGCCTTCATCAGGCCCAGGATCTCGGTCCGGAAGTCGTCGCGCCGGTCGGACCAGCGGATACCGCCGCGAGCGATCGGACCGCCGCGCAGGTGGATACCTTCAACGCGCGGGCTGTAGATCCAGATTTCGCGCCACGGCACGGGCGCCGGAAGCCCTGGAACCAGCGCCGAGTTGATCTTGAACGCAAGCGCCTCGGCGGCCGCCGGCGCGAAAGCGTTGGTGCGAACGATCGCTTCGACGAGAGCGCGCAGGCGTCGCAAAATGCGGTCGTCATCGATGGAACGGACTTTGGCGAGCGAAGCTTCGAGGTCTGAGCGATACTTTTCGACCCCTTTCTCGCGGTTCGGGGTGTTGGGATCGTGTGCCGCTGCGAACAGGCCGATGAGCGAGCGTGTTGCGTTCGGCGCGCGGCTCAACGCATCGACGATCGTGACCAGGCCGAAGCTGCTTCCGGTCTGCCTTAGGTACCGGAACCAGGCGCGAAGCCAGATAACCGCCTGCGTCTCCAGCGAAGCATAAAGAACGAGTTGATTGAACTCGTCGTCTTCGGAAACACCGCAGAGCACGTTCGCGATCGAGCGCTCGATTGCGGGAATGCGTTCAATGATCGAATTCAGATCGGCTTCGCCGCCGACCTCAACGCGGAAGTCGTGGATGTAGCCGATCCCGCCGGCAAGCGCCGTCGGCATTTCCTCCAGCACGCGGAACCCGAAATTCTCGAGGACCGGAACCGCCTCGGAGAGGGGAACGAGTCCGCCTGTGCGATAAAGTTTGAGGCGCAACTGGCGCGGCGAATCCGTATCCAGTCGGGAAATCCGGACATCGCGGGCATTGTCGTCCTCGAGATTGCAGAGGCGCAGGATGTCCGCCGCGCCTTCCTCGGGGTCCGTCCGGGCCCGATATCCGTCCGGGAAGGTGTTGATGTAGGTGAGCGCGAGGCGGGTTGCGCGCGGCGCACCCGCCGCTTCGATGAGCTCGGCTTCGACCGCCGGAGCCCAGCCACGAACCATTTCGACGATGGCGGCGTCGAGCGCTTCCGAATCCGGCGGAGGCGCCGTTTCATCGATGTATTGGGTGTAGCGGATCAGCGCGAGGTCGCCGTCGCCGAGCTCGACCGACCAGCTGGTCACTTCACGGCCGACCTCATTCTCAAGCAGCATGTCGATGGCGATTCGTCGGCCTGTCGTCAGCTCCTCGCGTGGCAGCCAGACGAAGGTGAACAACTGACCCTTGAGTATGCTGCGTACCTGCAGCAGCGCCGGACGCGGCCGGTCTGCCAGCGACATCGCCATCATGACGAGATCACGCAGGGACTCGTAGTCGATTGCGATCACCAGATCGCGCGGCAACGACGCCACGGCGTGCCGTAGCGCCTTGCCGCTATGTCCCTTCGGATCGAAGCCGAAGTCCTTGTCTAGCTGATTGAGGCGCTCGCGCAGGACCGGCACTTCCTCCGGGGGTACGCGCAGCGCCTCGCTGGTCCAGAGGCCCGCATGGACGCCAATCCCGGTGACTTTGCCCTTTTCACGGATTGGGACGACCACGAGGTCGAGCGGAACGCGGCGGTGAACGGTCGACTTGCGCTCCGCCTTCGCCATCAGCGGGATCTGTCCGCCCTGCCCAAGATAGCGCATTGCACCCAGGCAACCGCCTTCGTCGGTCGGCGCACCTGGAACACTGAAAATGCCGAGGGATTCCGACGGCGCTTCGTACGGCTTTTCGACGTGGTAGCCGAGGAGCGTCATCGCCCCGTCCGCAAACCAGTTGAGCAGCGCCGCGCCTTCGGTGCCTTCGACCTCGCGCGCGTCGTCGCGCATCCGGCCCTGCAGCTTGGTCCAGTCGCGGACCGCCAGGCGCACGTCATCGAGGACGCGGTGCAAGTCGGCGGCGAGTTCCTGACGGCCTCGCGCGTCGGCGCGGTCCAGCTCGACGTACATCATCGATTCCCGGCGGCTCTTGTCCGCGCACAGGGGTTCGACAGATCGTAGATCGCCATCCGCATCGCGATCGACGCAAACGACCGGGTGTAGCAATCGATGGATCGTCAGTTGGCGGGCGGCCAGCGCATTCGCGACCGAGTCGACCAGGAACGGCATGTCGTCATTGACAATGGCAATGCGCATTCGGCGGTTGCCCGCTTCGCCGCCAATCGATTGGATCTTTAGCGCGAGCTCCCCGTGCTCACGCTTCGACGCGACTTCAGCGAGGAATTGCGCGGCGTCACGCTCCCCCTCCCTCGTTAGTCCCTGGGTTTCGCCTGGTAATGCGTTTCCGGTCAGCGCCTTGCGAATTGACTCGACCAGCGGCGGGTCCAGGCGCGTGTGGGCCGTCATGAAAGAAATTTGCTCCGCGAGTGAGGATGCGCCGCGCCTATAGACCTACGCTCGCGAAACGGACAACCCCGCCCAAAGCCCAAACTGCTGTTAAATTGAGCGCCGGATCGCGCGTTCGAGAAGCGCTTCGTCGTCGACAATGGCGATCGGCTCGTGAATTCCATCCGCCCCGCGACGTGTTACCACCACCGCGAATTCCTCTTCGGCGGGAACGTCAGCTAGGGAGATTGAGCGGGCCGAGCGGAGTTTTGCTCGGGCCATTTCGCCCTTGGTGTCAGCCTTTGGCTCGGGCCGTCTCGCTTCTCGCTCGGCGGCAACCAAGGCTTTGAGGCCTCCCGACTGATTCTCAATGAAATCCTTGAATTGGCCCAGAGCGACTTCCTGCCTCCGGGCGTAGGAGAGCGCGGCGGCAAACTCGGTCAGGCGGGCCTTGTCATAGTCGACGCCGAATACGAGCTTGACGATGGGCGTCATCGGCGCGCGGGCCTGGGCTTTCACCCCCGACTCCTCGAGCAGCTCGGAATATTCCTCGGGGCTCTGCTGTGCGGCAATGGCGAAATCGTAAGCGAGCGAAAGCGCGCGATAGAGGGACACGCGGGTCCGGCCTTCGCCAGCCTTGACCGACTCCGCTGTCTCGCGGGCGGCCCACAACCGATCGGCGAGGCCTGCATTCTCGTCGAGAACAAGCTCGGCGATCTCATCCTGCTCAGCATCCGCGATCGGGCCATCTTCCCAGGCAAAGTGTACGGGGGTCGACGCATTTTCGGCCGCTGATTCGCGTATTTCCGCATCGGGATCGGCCGACGGACCATCTGCCCACGTGAGATGTTCTTCGTCGGGGCCTTCGACCGAATCGACAGCAGGAGCAGTCGTCCGCTCGTCCCCGTGGTTCGAATCCTCTTTCGCCTCGGGCTCTCCGTTAGAAACGGGTTCGATATCAGCGGGCCCGTCGAGGGATTCAACGAGCGCTTCCTGGTCGAGCAGAAGAATGTCTGCGTCGTCCTCAGTCACGAACGGCATGTCGGGAAGCTCGGCATTCTCTACCGCGCGGCGCTCAACCGTCTTCCAGTTGATCACCCCGTAGATGAAATCGATGGACTCGCCGTCGGACGAGAACGGCATCAGGATGCCGCGATAGCAGATGTTGTCGTCGCGCTGGTTTGCGAATTCGGCCTCGAAGCCTACCGGCGCGCGATTCGCGATGATCTGCATGTAGTGGTCGGTCAGCCGCGAAAGCAGTGATCGGCTGGGGACGTCGGAAATCGTTCGCGCGTCGTCAGACAGGCCGCACTCGTCGCGGATATCGGTGCCGATATAGGGAATGGCCGGGTTCTCGCGCCCGCACGTGAAGTCGAGAAGCACGCTGTGGCCGGCGAAATCGGAAACGTCCGAGGGCTCAAGGTCCTCGATGGATGGAAAATCGCGGCCGTTGAGGAGCGAAACCCAATAATTATAGGCGCGCACGTGCATTCGGCGCTCGTCGGTGCCGATCGCCGCGGCAACGTCCTGATGCGGTACGGCATCGCTCGACGCGGGCGGATCGAAGTCGCTCGGATATTCGCGATAGCTGTCCATCAACGCCGACTACTCCTCCCCGGATTGGCCGCAAAATCGCCGAGAGCCGTGAAGAAAGCGTTAAGCATAAACGTTCAGCCGGCAAGTTACGCAGTCGACAGCCTTGCCGACGGCAGGGCGCGCTGTTAGGGGGCGCCACTCCCGTGGAGCCGGGCCGCTTTAGCTCAGCTGGTAGAGCACATCATTCGTAATGATGGGGTCGCGTGTTCGAGTCACGCAAGCGGCACCACCCCTTTGACAAGGACACCGTAAGTCATCCTAAATTGCGGGCCTTAGCTAGGACAGCGCACTTGGGTGGCGTTTGGGACGTCTCCACTCAAAATTGCAACTGAGTCGGCGCTGCTGCTTCAGCGCTCGGCCCGGAAGGCCGCTTCCCCATCAAGTCACAAGAAAAAGGGCCGCCCCATCCGGAGCGGCCCCGCAACATCGAACTTAGATAGCTTATTTCGCAGCGCTTGCGGCTTGCTCGATGAGCTTGGCAACTTCGCCAGGCTTCGAGACATAGACGGCGTGGCTGCCGTGCGTCTCGACCACCGTGGCTCCGGCACGCTTCGCCATGGCGCGCTGTGCGGGCGGGGGGATCATGTGGTCGTCGGAAGCGACCAGATAGTAGCTGGGCTTCGACTTCCACGCCGGCACGGTCACCTTGCCGGCAAGCGCATTGACGCCCCAAGGCACTTGCGAGTTCGCCATGAACTGCGCCGTGGCAGGATCAACGTCAGCCGCGAACGATGCCGCGAACTTCGCGTTGTCGAGCATGAGGAAGCCATCCTTCGGCGGAAGGATCGGCGGCACCGGCGCAGCCGGAGGCGGATTGGCGATTAGAGTTTCGACAGACTCACCAGCGTCAGGTGCGAACGCCGCGATGTAGGCAAGCGTCTTCACCTTCGGATCGCTACCCGCTTCGGTGATCACGACGCCACCATAGGAGTGGCCGACGAGGACGACCGGATGCCGAGCGGCCGCAATCGCACGCTTGGTGACGGCGACATCATCGGCGAGCGACGTGGTGGGGTTCTGGACGACGATCACTTCGAAGCCATCCTTCGTCAGCTGGTTGTAGACACCCTGCCAGCCCGAAGCGTCAACGAACCCGCCGTGGACGAGGACGATGCTGACCGGCTTCTCGGGAGTGGCGGCAGAGAGCGAGGAACTGGCGGCAAGGGCTGCGGACGCAAGGGCGATGGACTTGATCATGGCTTGGCTCCTCTTCTTATAGTGCGATAAACCTTATCGCGATAACTGTCTTCTACGACTCGCGAAAAAGATTGTAAAGCGTTTTTTATCGCGATAAGTGTTATCGAAATATTCGATTGCTGGAGCTTCCTGTGAAATACGATTTCCCCCTCCCCTTGGATCGGCAGCTGGGCTTTGGCCTCTACAGCGCCTTCATGGCGGTCAGTCGCACCTACAAGCCATGGTTGGACAAGATCGGCCTGACCTATCCGCAGTACCTGGTGATGTGCGTCCTCTGGGAAGACGACGAGCAGACAATCGGCGGGATCGCGACACGTCTCGACCTGGAGCCGAGTACCATCACCCCGTTGGTGAAGCGCCTCGAACAGGCCGGCCATGTGGTGCGCCAGCGCAACCCAGCGGACGAGCGACAAGTAAAGGTCATGCTCACTAATCAGGGCCGAGCAGTCCGGGCAAAGACCAGATCCTTAGCCGATGCTCTTTACAGCAAGTCGGGAATGACGCCCGCCGAGGTCGCTGACCTCAACACGCGCGTGAAGGCGCTGCGCGACGCCTTTCGGAGGTCGAGTTGACCGGGGTGTGCTGCCACGCGTCTAGTGCGCCCCGCTGGTGTCGATCGGACCCTTGGGTTTGGGCACGAGCCAGATGATCATCGCAGCAAAGCCGAGGCAGATTGCGATCACGCCGAACATATTCAGCGTAGCGAGCATGACGCTTTGACCCTCGATCACCTGCCAAAGGCTCGCCCGCGCGTTGTCGAGCGGAATTCCCTGCGCGAGCATCGCGTCGATCGCCGCTCTCCCGTGTTGCATCGCGTTGACGATCTCGCCCTCGTTCCGCCGCGTGGCATTCGACCAGCCGCTCTGAATCAACGAGGTCGCGAAGGCGCCGGCGAGCGTCCGCATGAAGTTCGAGAGGCCTGCAGCGTTGGCTTGCTCGTCATGCCCGACGCTGGCCATCGCGAGGCCAGTGACGGGGACGAAAAACATCACCATGAACGGACCCGTCCAGAGCGTGGGCCAGGCCATCTGGGCAAAGGTGACGTCGGGATTGAACTCCCACATGCGCCACAGCATGATCGCACCGATCCCGAGGATGCCGGCACAGACGATGAGCCGCGGATCGATCTTCTCGCAGGCCTTGCCGACGAATGGCGCGGAAACGACCGCGAGGATGCCCATGATGCCGGTGGCGTAACCGGCCCAAGTCGCGGTGTAGCCCATGTTGCTCTGCTCCCAGAGTGGCAGGATCACGATGCTCGCGAAGAAAGCGCCGTAACCGACGGCATAGGTCAGCGCCGCACCGACAAAGCCGCGGTGGCGGAAGATCCTGAGGTCGACGATCGGGTTCTTTTCGGTCAGCTCCCAGATCAGGAAAGCGAGGAAGCCGATCAGGGCCACGATTCCGAGGACGCGGATCTCCGGCGAGGCGAACCAGTCCTTGTTCCGGCCCTCGTCGAGCATGATCTGCAGCGCGCCGACCCAGACGACCAGGAGCCCGAGGCCGACCTTGTCGATGAAGGCCGGGCTCTTCGGGTCGGGTTGTCCTCGCATCAACATCATCAGCGCGAACCCTGCGCACGCAGCGACCGGTACCTTGATGAAGAAGATCCACGCCCAGCCGTAATTGTCGCAGATGATGCCGCCGAGAATCGGCCCGGCCACGGGACCGACGAGCGTCGTCATGGCCCAGATGACCGTTGCGAGCGTCGCCTTCTCCTTCGGGAATACGCGCAGAAGCAGCATCTGCGACAGCGGCATGATCGGGCCGCCGACCAGGCCAAGCAGTACCCGCATTCCGAGCAGCATGCCGAGCGAACCGGACATGCCGCACAGCAGCTGTACGACGGCAAAGGACAGATAGCAGGTGATGAAGGTACGCTGAGCGCCGAACTTCTTCGCCAGCCATCCCGTCAGCGGAACGGTGATGGCCTCCGCGACCGCATAGGAGGTGATCACCCACGTTCCCTGTGTCGACGATACGCCGAGGTTGCCGGCGATGGTCGGCACGGACACGTTGGCGATCGTCGTGTCGAGCACGACGAGGAAGTTGCCGAGCCCGATGAGGATCGCCGCGATGTAGAGCGGCAGTCCCATCAGAGGAGGCGCAGTTCCTTCGTTCTGCGACGTTCGAGGGGCCGCAGTTGCTGCAATGGCGGTCATGAGTTGGCTGCCTTTACTTCGAGACGTTCACGTCCACGTTCATCGAAAGGCCGACGCGCAGCGGGTGCGCGGCGAGCTCCTTCGGATCGAGCGCGATGCGGGTTGGAAGCCGCTGGACCACCTTGATCCAGTTGCCGGTGGCGTTCTGCGCGGGAACCAGCGCGAACGCCGCACCAGTGCCGCCGGAGAAGCCGGTGACCTTGCCGTGGAAGACGACATCGTCGCCGTACAGGTCGGAGGTCAGCTTCACCGGCTGGCCAGGCTTCACCTTCTTGAGCTCAACCTCCTTGAAGTTGGCATCGACATAGGCCGCCTGAACCGGAACCACGGTCATCAGCATCGCACCCGGTTGCACGCGCTGGCCGACCTGGACTTGGCGGCGCGAGACGACACCGTCGATCGGGGCTCGGATGATCGTCCGCTCGAGGTCAACCCGGGCCTGCGACAGCGCCGCACGCGCGGCGAGCACTTCCGGGTTGTTGTCGACCGTGACGTTGGCGATCAACGCCAGGTTGGCGTTGCGGTCGCCGACAGCGGCATTGCGTGCGGCAGCGGCCTGCGCCTGCGCAGCCTGGGCAGCCCGCAGCGCAGCCGAGGCGTTGCTGTAGGCAGTGCGCGCCGACGTGAGCTCGTCCTGCGACACCGCTCCTGTCGAGGCTACGGCTTGACGGCGCTGCAAGTCGATCTGGGCCTTTTGAAGGTCGGCTTCAGCCGCCGCGACCGCCGCACCTGCCTTGCCTTGGTCGGCAGCACGCGCTGCAACCTGCGCGCCTAGCCCGCTGTCGGTCGCGTGCAAGCCTTGCACCTTGCGAACTGCTGTGGCGAGGTTCGCCTCGGCATTCGCCACGGCGATCTTTGCATCCGTGTCATCGAGCCTGACGAGCACGTCGCCCTGATGGACCTGCCGCGTATCCTCGACGAGGACCGCGCTCACTGGCGCCGCGAGCTGCGAGGTTATCTGTGCGACGTCCGCCCCGACATAGGCATTGTCGGTCTCGGCGTGTTTGGACCAGACCAGCGCGTCCATGGCGGAATAGCCACCGCCGACGAGCGCGATGCCGCCGGCAAGCCCTGCGAAAAGCTTCTTGCGCTTCGCCTTCTGCTTTCCACTGGTTGTAGGATCTTCAACTTCGGCGACGGCATACAGCTCGCCGGGATCACGTTCGGCCATGTCAATTCTCCTGGGATTGGGGTCAGGCAGCCTTGAATCCGCCGCCGAGGGCGCGGACCAGCTGCACGTCGAGGGTGAAGGCTCGCGTCTGAAGCTGCGCGACGACCAGCCGCGCGTTGACGACGCTCTCCTGGGCGGTGAGCACGTCGAGATAGGTGGACAGGCCCTGCTTGTAACGAATGCGGGCGAGCTCGAGTGCTTGTTCGTAGGAGGCCAGCGCACTGCGTGATTGCGCGAGACGATCGACGAGCGCTTTCTGGCTCGTGACCGTATCCGCCGTCTCACGCAGCGCCTGGATGACTTGACCGTCATACAAGGCGACGGCTTCGTCATACTGACCGCGGCGGCCGCGGTACTGGCCCTGCAGCGCCCCACCGTGGAACAGGGGCAAAGACACGGCGGGAGTCACGCCTGCAGTCAGGGAGCCGGCCTGCAAGAAACTGCCGAGCCCGAGGGACGACAGACCAAGCAGACCGGAAATGCTGATGTTCGGATAGAAATCGGCGCGCGCGACCTTGATGCGCTCGGCCGACGCTTCGACGCGAGCGCGGACGGCTGCGATGTCCGGGCGCCGTCCAATCAGGTTGATCGAAGCGTCCGCAGGCAGGCCTTGTGCCTGAAGGGTGCCCGGCGCGGGCCGTTCCATCGTGAGGGCCCGGTCGGGCCCTTCGCCCATCAAAGCGGCGATCGCATGTTTGTCGAGCATGATCGCCTCATCGGTCGCGGCGAGATCGGCTTTGGTCTGCGGAATGCGGGCTTCGGCGAGGCGGAGTGCGCTGTCGTTGTCGAGACCCACGTCGACGCGCTGCTTGACGAGCTCGAGCGACTGGGCGCGGATGTCCAAGGCACTTTCGAGGCTGTCGCGCTGCGCATAAAGCGCCGTCAGGTCGGCGTACGTCGAGGCAATACCGGTTGTCAGCACTAACCGCGCTTCTTCGGCCTCATAACGAGCGGCTTCGCTGTCCTTCTTGGCAGCCCGAAGCGCGGCGCGGTTCTTGCCCCAGAGGTCGAGGTCGAAGTTGAGGCTTAGTCCCGCGTTGCCGATCTCCTTGAAACCGTTCCACACCGGAAAGCCGAGGTTGTTGCTCGGGTTGAGTGTGGTGAGCGAAGCGTTCGCGTCGATAGAAGGCAGAAGCTTGGCGCCGGCGGCTTGGGCGAGGCCCTGCGCGGTGCGCACGCGTGCTGCCGCTGCGGCAAGATCGGGCGATCCGGCGAGGCCCTCACCGATCAGCTGGTCGAGCTGGACATCGCCGTAGCTTTTCCACCAGCCATCACCGGGCCACCGGACTGCATTGCCGGCAAGCGATTTGGACGAGGCATAATCGCTCGCAGCGTGGGGCATCGGCTTTGGGCCGAGGTTAGGTATCGACGCACAGGCGCTGGTCACCAGCATAAGCGACAGCAGCGCCGCGCGGCCTGGCCGCGCAGTCAGGGAAGCAATCATGGGACAAACCTGTTCTTTGTCGTTAAACGGTACCGTACGGTCTAGTC
>JBEDUM010000070.1:0-16498 GCA_040414585.1 Sphingomicrobium sp.
AACGAGGAGTCGATGCCTCCGCTCAGATAAAGGCCCACAGGCACGTCGGCCCTCAGGCGCAAGCGGACCGCCTCCTCTAGGTGCTCCAAGACCAGCCGCGCCGAAGCTGCCGGCGCATCGCCGTAAGGCCGGGTCACGAGTTCAGCCGCTTCCGCTGGAATCTCGCCCGACCAATATCGGGTGACGCGTGACTCGCCGGTTTCAAGATCAATCGCCAGGTAACTGGCAGGCGGGACATGCTCGATGCCCTCGAACGGGAATCGGACATTCTCCGGATCCTGCCCCAGAAGGGGATCAAGGCCCGCGGCGTCCAGTTTCGGGGCGACGAGACTGCTGGCGAAGATCGCCTTCATTTCCGACGCGAAGACAAAGCCGCCGGGTAGGCGCGAGAAGTACAGGGGTTTGATCCCGAAGCGATCGCGGGCCGCGATCAGCAGCCGCCTGGCCTTGTCGTAGAGCAGGAAAGCGAACTCGCCTCTCAGATGCTCGAAGCAGCCGAGGCCGAACTCCTCGTAGAGACAGATGATTACCTCGGAATCGCTCTTCGTCTTGAAGCGATAGCCCTTCGCCTCGAGCGACTTCCTGATGCGCTCATAGTCGTAGATCTCGCCGTTGGCGGCGAGGACTATGTTGCCGTTTTTGCTTTGGAGGGGCTGGGCGCCGGTTTCCAGGTCGATGACGGCGAGCCTCGTGTGAACGAACGTGAGCTGGGCAGCTTCGTCACGGAACACTCCGCGGCCATCCGGGCCCCGGTGCTTTAGAACCTCCAGTATGCTTTCGACCGCAGTGTCGGAGAGAGTGCAGCCGAGGGCGCCGAAAATTCCGCACATCGAGTGTCTTCTCCAACCGTTCTGCCGACCGTCCTTCGCGTGGAGGGGACGGGCAGCAAGTTAACTTCCTGTAACGGAATGTCTTCAGCGGGACACGCTGGAACTCTTCGATGTGTCGTGGGATTGAGGCTCCTATGACAGAACACCCCCGGGAATCGGCCTTCAGTTCGGCGACGCGAGTGATCGCCGGCGACGACGGCACCAATTACGACAATGTCGCGGTCGCGCTGCACTGGACGACGGCGGCGCTCGTCATCATCCAATTCGCCCTTGCGGAGACGTGGGATTATTTCGCCAAGCCGACACAGGAAACGCTCCAGAGCCTACACGTCTCGCTTGGCGTGCTGCTCACGGCGGTAATCGTCGCTCGGCTCGTGTGGCGGTTCATCCCCGGCCACCAGGTGCTTTCGATCGAGCTGGGTTGGGTGAAGGCGGCATCGAAAGGGGTGCATTACCTGCTCTACGTGCTGCTGGCGGCTCAGGTGGTGACAGGATTCCTCTTTCGCTGGGCGCAAGGGCATCCGGTGAGTTTTTTTGGGCTCTTCGCCATTCCGAGCCCCTTTGCCGCGATGGACCGCGCGACGCGACGCGAGCTGCACGAGATCCATGAGATAATTGCCTGGGCGATCATCGTCATCGCCTTCGCGCACGCGCTCGCCGCGCTTTATCACCATTATGTGCTGAAGGACCGCGTGCTGATGCGCATGCTGCCGGGGGACGGCGAGCGGCGCTAGCCCCTCATTCCAGGAACGAACGGACGAACTCGCTCGCGGGTTGCTGCTCGATCTCGGCGGGGGTTGCGAATTGCTCGATGCGTCCCTCGTTGAGCAGCGCGACGCGATCGCCGAGCGCGAACGCTTCCTCCTGGTCGTGGGTGACGAAGATCGAGGTTAGGCCGAGATCGTCGTGGATCTTGCGCAGGGCTTCGCGAAGCTCGCGCCGGACCTTGGCGTCGAGCGCTCCGAACGGCTCGTCTAGGAGGAGGATACGCGGCTCGCGCGCGAGGGCCCGCGCGAGCGCGACACGCTGCCGCTGACCGCCGGAAAGCTGGCTCGGGTAGCGGGAGCCGAGACCCTGCAGCTGGACGAGCTTCAGGAGCTCCTCGACGCGCGTGCTGATCTCGTCGCGAGAGGGGCGCGACCGGCGTTTCATGACCTTGAGCCCGAATGCGATGTTTTGCGCTGCGGTCATGTGGCTGAACAAGGCGTAGTGCTGAAACACGAAGCCGATGCCCCGTGACGCCGGCTTGTCCTGGGTCACGTCGCGCTTGCCGAACCAGATCTTGCCGTTCTCCGGGAGTTCGAGACCGGCGAGAATCCGGAGCAGGGTGGTCTTGCCCGACCCCGAGGGACCGAGCAGCGCGACGAACTCGCCGCTCTCGATCTTCAGCGAGACATCGTTCAGCGCGGGATATGCGGAGAAGCTCTTCGAGACGTGCTCGACGCGGATGCTCATGTCAGTGCTGCGCGAATAGCTCGTCGCGGTGCTTCCATTCGAGCCCTGTCTTGAGCGCGAGTGTGACGAGCGCGAGAAGGGTGAGAAGAGAAGCAACGGCGAAGGCGGCGACAAAGTCGTAGTCATTGTAAAGTGCCTCAACTTGCAGCGGCATGGTGTTCGTCTCGCCGCGGATATGGCCGGACACTACGCTGACAGCCCCAAACTCCCCCATCGCGCGAGCGTTGCATAGCAGCACTCCGTAGAGCAGCCCAAAGCGGATATTCGGCAAGGTGACGCGCCAGAAGGTTTGCCAACCGGACGCGCCGAGCGTCAGAGCCGCCTCCTCGTCCGCTCGTCCCTGCGCGCTCATCAGCGGGATGAGCTGTCGCGCAACGAACGGGAAAGTGACGAACATCGTCGCTAGCACGAGTCCCGGCAGAGCGAAGATGATCCGGATGTCATGCGCCTGGAGCCACGGCCCGAACCAGCCCTGCGCGCCGAACAGCAGCACGAAGACAAGGCCCGAAACAACCGGCGAGACGGAGAAAGGAAGCTCGATGAAAGCGACCAGCAGGGCCTTCCCCCTGAAGTCGAACTTGGAGACCGCCCAGGCGGCCGCAATTCCGCAAACCGTGTTCAGCGGCACCGATATAGCGGCCACGATCAAGGTGAGGCGGATGGACGCACGTGCGTCCGGGTCGGAGATCGCTGCCAACCAGGCGTCCCAACCTTTCCGGAGCGCCTCCGTGAGCACAGCTCCCAAGGGTAGCAGGAGCATCAGGCCGACGTAGAGCACTGCCGCGGCGATCAACAGCGCCCTGGCGGCGAACGGCTCGCGAAGTCCCGCGCGCGCCATCAGTCGCGCCACCTTGCCTGCCAATGCTGGAGCAGGTTCAGGAGCACCAGCACGGCGAAAGAGATCAGCAGCATGACGCAGGCGATCGCCGCCGCGCCCGCGTAATTATATTCCTCCAGCTGCGTGACGATCAGCAGGGGCGCGATCTCCGACTTGAACGGCATGTTGCCGGCGATGAAGATCACCGAGCCATATTCCCCCGCGCCGCGTGCGAAGGCGAGCGCGAAACCGGTGGCGAGCGCGGGCGCTATGGTGGGCAGGATCACGCGCGAGAAGGTCTGGATGCGCGTGGCTCCGAGCGTCAGCGCGGCCTCCTCGATCTCGGCTGAAATCTCGCCGAGCACGGGTTCGACCGTGCGGACGACGAATGGCAACCCAATAAATGTCAGGGCGAGAACGACGCCCGCGGGCTTGTAGGCGACAGGCAGCCCGGCCGGCACAAGCAGGCGGCCGATCACGCCGGTGTCGGCGTAAAGAGCGGTGAGCGCGATTCCGGCAACGGCGGTCGGAAGCGCGAAGGGCAGGTCGATCAGCGCGCCCAGCAGGCGGCGGCCGGCGAATCGATAACGGACCAGTACCCAGGCGACGAGAAGCCCGAAAACGCAGTTGATCGCCGCTCCCAGCGCGGCCGCTCCAAATGAAAGTCGATAGGCGGCAAGCGCGCGAGGCGAGCCGGCCGCGGCCCAGAAATTGTGCCAGCCCTCGCTGCCGCTTTTGACGAATACCGCGCTCAACGGGATGAGCACGATCAGCGAAAGCCACAGGACAGTTATTCCAAGAGTGAGCCCGAAGCCCGGGAGTGAGAGGCTTCGGGCTCTTCCCTTGCCGTGCAGCGGAGAGCCGCTCACACGTCAGCGCTTCGCTGCCGCGAAGACCTGGTCGAAGCTGCCGCCGTCATCGAAATGCACCTTCTGCGCTCGTGCCCACCCGCCGAAGTTGCGATTGACCGTGAACAGCTTCACGTTGGGGAACTGGCCCGCGTATTTTTTCGCGACCGCAACATTGCGCGGTCGGAAATAATTGCGCGCGATGATCTCCTGTGCCTCGGGCGTGTAGAGGAACTTCAAATAGGCTTCGGCGGCTTTGCGCGTGCCGTTCCTCTCGACGTTCCTGTCGACGACGGCGACCGGCGGCTCCGCTAATATCGAGACCGACGGTATGACGATGTCGAACTTGCTTGGGCCGAGCTGCTTCACCGACAGCAGGGCCTCATTCTCCCAGGCGATCAGCACGTCGCCCTGGCCCCGCTCCACGAAAGTCGTCGTCGAGCCGCGGGCGCCGGAGTCGAGGACGGGAACGTTGCGGAACAGCTTGGCCATGAAGCCAGCCGCTTTTTCGGGCGTCCCGTAATTGCGCTCGGCGTACCCCCATGCCGCGAGATAATTCCAGCGGGCACCGCCGCTCGTCTTCGGGTTTGGAGTGATGACCTGGACACCCGGCCGGATGAGATCGTCCCAGTCCTTGATGCCCTTGGGGTTCCCGTGACGCACGAGGAAGACGATCGTCGAATAATAAGGTGTGCTGTTGAAGGGCAGGCGAGACTGCCAGTTCTTCGCGATCAGTCCACGCTGCGCGATCTGGTCGATGTCGTAGGCCAAAGCGAGGGTGACGACGTCGGCCGGAAGGCCATCGATGACCGAACGCGCCTGCTTCCCGGAGCCGCCGTGGCTCTGCTTGATCTCGACCTGCTGCTTGGTCGAGGCGAGCCATTGCTTCGCGAAAGCGGCGTTTACGTCGCGGTACAGCTCGCGCGTCGGATCGTATGAGACATTGAGCAGCTGCGTGGGAGCTGCAGCGGCGGGGAAGGGAGACAATGCCGCGGCCGCCGCAGCAATCGAAAGGACGAACCGGCAAACCAATTTCATGCACGACCCCCGTCGTTGCGATTGGGGGCGGTGTTTAATACCCTAGTTAACGACTAGGAATAAGCGCCGGCGTCAGCTTGGCGCGTCCGCAAGGCATTTCGGCGACGAAAGAACGCGAAAGCTAAACGGTCTCGGTCAGGAAACGCGTGCCGAAGCTTCCCGGCTCACACCAGCGGACCTGCGCCCTGACGCTGCCCATGCGTGGCATGGCGATCTTCAGCTTCTCGCCGACGTGGAAATCCCCGTCGCTCTCGACGCGGCAGCCCTGGTCCGAAAAGTTCGAGAGCCTGACGGCCACCCTGCTGCCGTCGGTCCGGAGCACGAGCGCGTCGAGCTCAACCGGGAATCGGATTTTACGCTGCGCCCACCCGTTCGTACGCTGCATTACACGCCCCCACTCAGCGCACCCAACTTACGCCCATGCGTGTAAAGGAATATTTAACGGCAAATTACAGTGATTTAGTCGATGCGTCGGCGTAGCAGAAAAATGCGGACACTAATCTGGATTAGTGCGGCTTCGTTTCACTTGCGTAGCTTTCGCAATGCCGAATCCGATCATGACTCCTGTCGAACTACGCGCCGCTCTGTCTCGACTCCTTGCCATGGAGGAGTTGGACACGGTCGATTGGGACAAGGTCCAGGACGCGTCGATCGGGCTCCTCAACGAATTGAGAGCGGCGGACGGGCTTGATTATCCGTCCGAGCTCATCATCCCCTATCTCACCGATTTCAACTTGCGCCGGGAGAGTGCGGAAGAAGCCTACCGGCAGCATGGCCTCCTGGTCGCTTACCTGCGCGCCAAGGCGGATTGAGATTCGCTCGATCCCGCCGCTTGCAAGATTCGAACAGCCATGATGTGGTCGCCGCCTCCAAAGAGGGGGAGAAGTGATGATGCGTACAGATCGATCATTTGGGTTGCTCGGAATCGCGACGATCGCGGTCATTTCAGCGGGTTGCCAAAAGCAGGCGGCCAACACGGATCCGGCAGCGGTCACAAGCGCGATCAAGGCCGACGAGCAGAAGTGGAACGCCCAGTTCAAGTCGAAGGACCTGGAAGGACTGCTGAGCCACTATACGGATGACGCCTTCTTCGTGGCTCCGGGAGCGCCCGCAGCGAACGGATCGACGGATATTCGGAAACTCTATTCGGAGGCTCTTACCGATCACTATTTCGAGGTGAGCTTCGCGAGCGACAAGATCGACGTATCGGGCGACCTCGCCTACGCTCGGGGCCACTTCAGCGAGAAATATCAGGACCGGAAGAGTCTGAAGATCGTCTCGGACAGCGGATCTTACCTTACCGTCTACAAGAAGCAGGCCGACGGAAGCTGGAAGGCCGTCGAAGATGTCGCCGCGGCCGATCCGGCGACGCGGAAGGAGACTTTGGCGACGGCGACGCAGCCGAAGATGATCTCGTCAGGGCTCTGACCCCCAAATCCGCGGCGCAGCGAAGCCGCTTCGCTGCGCCCGGTAACCTCTGCCGCTACTCCGTCCGGACCAGGATCTGCTCCTCTTCCTGCTCGCGGCCGGGTTGGGGGACGCGCCGCAAATAAGGCAGGTCGGACGTCCATCCGCCCGGGAACTGAGTACGAGCCTCCTCGTCGGAGACGGACGGCACGATGATGCAGTCCTCTCCCTGCTTCCAGTTCACCGGGGTTGCGACTTTGTACTTCGCCGTGAGCTGGATCGAATCCAGCAGTCGGAGCACCTGGTCGAAGTTGCGGCCGCTCGACATCGGGTAGATGAGCATCGCCTTGATCAGCTTGTCGGGGCCGATCAGGTAGACCGTGCGGACGGTCTGGTTGTTCGCGGCGGTGCGGCCCTGTGACGTTCCGCCTTCATCCTCCGGAAGCATGTCGTACTTCTTCGCGACGTTCAGGTCATGATCGGCGATGATCGGATAATTGACCTTGGCTCCTCCATGTCCTTCGACGTCCTTTAGCCAGCGTCCATGGTCGTCGACCGGATCGACCGAGAGGCCGATAATTTTGGTGTTGCGCTTGTCGAACTCGGGCTGGAGCTTTGCGAGATAGCCGAGCTCAGTCGTGCAAACGGGAGTGAAGTCCTTGGGGTGCGAGAAGAGCACGCCCCAACTGTCGCCGAGCCAGTCATGGAAACGGATTCGGCCTTGCGTGGTGTCGGCCTCGAAATCGGGTGCCTGCGAGCCAATGCGTAGGGTCATAAGAACGCCTCTCCGGTGATGTGGGTGGAACGCGGTAATGGCGAGCGCGCCGATAACAGAAACGGTGGTGAGTCGATACGGCTGCTAGGCCGTCTCGACCTCGACGAAGTCCGCTTGAGCGTGCGCCCTTCGGTCGAGCCACGGAGGGACGGGCAAACCCTTCGACCGCAGGAAATCGGCGTTGAACAGCTTGGACTGGTAGCGATTGCCATAGTCGGCGAGGATGGTGACGATCGTCTTGCCCGGACCAAGCTGTCTAGCGAGGCGGATCGCGCCGGCGACGTTCACGCCCGAAGACGGGCCCATGCACAGACCTTCGTGCTCGAGCAGGTCGAAGCAGACAGGGACGGATTCCTCGTCAGGGATCTGGAAGGGGAGGTCGATCGTAAGCCCCTCCAGGTTGGCCGTGATGCGGCCCTGGCCGATGCCTTCGGTGATCGAGCTTCCCTCGGCCTTGAGCTCGCCCGTCGAATAGTAGCTGAAGAGGGCGGCGCCCGGCGGATCGGCGAGGCCGATGACGACGTTCGGTTTTCTCTCGCGAAGGGCATGGGCGACCCCGGCAAGAGTACCGCCGGTGCCAACGGCGCAGATGAAGCCGTCGACCTCGCCTGCGGTCTGTTCCCAGATTTCGGGTCCTGTCGTTTCGACGTGAGCCTGACGGTTGGCGACATTGTCGAACTGGTTGGCCCAGATTGCGCCGTTCGGTTCTTCGCGGGCGATCCGCTCGGCCATGCGGCCGGAGACCTTCACGTAATTGTTTGGATTGCGGTACGGCACTGCAGGCACTTCGACCAGGTCGGCGCCAAGCGCACGCAGCGTGTCCTTCTTCTCCTGTGTCTGGGTCTCCGGAATGACGATGACGGTGCGCATGCCAAGTTCATTCGCGACCATCGCGAGGCCGATGCCGGTGTTGCCTGCCGTGCCGTCGACCACGACGCCGCCCGGCTTCAGATCGCCGCGGCGCATCGCGTCCTGGATGATGAACAGCGCGGCGCGGTCCTTCACGGACTGGCCCGGGTTCAGGAATTCACACTTGCCGAGAATGTTGCAGCCCGTCGCCTCTGACGCGTGGCGAAGCTTGATCAGCGGCGTGTTGCCGATGAGGTCGAGGACGTTGTCGAACACCTTCATGGCCATCTCCATGGCCCAGCCGGCGACGCGGATGCCTGATTTAGCGGCGCGCGCCAAGCTCCAATGCGGAGATTATGCCGCTACTGCGTAAGGCTGGATCTCGCCCGACAGATAGAGATGCCGTGCCTTGACCCGCGATAGCTTTCCCGAGCTGGTGCGGGGCAGGGTGCGCGGAGGCACGAGCTCGACGACCGGCGTGATTCCCGTGATCGCCCGGACGCGCTCGCGGATCTCGTCGCGAAGGCGGCCGCGTTCCTGGGCGTCCGAGACTCTGCAATGGACGAGAACGGCGGGCGTTTCCTCGCCGCTCGGGCCGGTGATCGCGAAGGCGGCGATGTCGCCGGACTTAAAGCCGGGCAACTGCTCGACCGCCCACTCGATGTCCTGCGGCCAGTGGTTGCGCCCGTTGATGATGATCATGTCCTTGGCGCGGCCGACGATGAAAATGTACCCCTTTGACATGTAGCCCATGTCGCCGGTGTCCAGCCAACCGTCGGGGCTGAGCACGGCCTTGGTGGATTCTTCGTCGCGGAAATAGCTGTGCATGACGCTGCCGCCGCGGACGTAGACCTTGCCGATGCCGCGGTCGGGAAGGACGTCGCCGCCGGGGCCACGGATCTCGATCTCCATGCCGGTGACCGGCTTCCCACAATTGACCACGGCGCGGTACCGGCGCGGGCGCTCTTCGTCCGCGGGCGCGCCGCCCGACAACTCGTTCTCTTCAACCAGCTCGAGGCGGATGCCTTCGCCGGGCGGCATGAGCGAGACAGCAAGGGTTGCTTCGGCGAGGCCGTAGCTCGGGCAGAAGGCCGAGGCATGAAAGCCAGCCTTGGCGAAGCTGTCGACGAACGACTGCATCACGTCAGGACGGATCATGTCGGCGCCGTTGCCGGCAATCCGCCAGCGTGACAGGTCAAAACGATCCTCGGCGCGCGTCTGCGAGGACATGCGGCGCGAGCAGATGTCGTAGCCGAAGGTCGGCGAATAGCTGACGGCCGTGCCGGGATTGCGCGTAATCATGTCGAGCCAGGCGAGCGGACGGCGCGCGAAATCCTCGGTCTTCAGATAATCGACCGACATCTGAAGCGAAATTGGCGACAGGAAGCAGCCAACAAGCCCCATGTCGTGGTACCAGGGCAACCACGAGATGCAGCGGTCGGTCTCCACGATCTGCAGGCCAATGCCGTGCGCGCGCAAATTGTCGAGCAGGGCGCGGTGCGTGACGGCAACGCCGTGTGGGAAGCGGGTCGAGCCGCTCGAATATTGCAGATAAGCGATGTCGTCCGCGTCTGCCTTGGGAAGCTCGGCGGATGCTGGCTCCACATCAGCGAGCGATACCCAGTCCCGGCCGGTGATATTTGCGGCCGCCGCGGCTTCGCTTCCAAAATCGCCAAGCTCCGCAGGGTAGAGAAACAGCTTTGGATCGCAGCTCCTCAGCTGGATCCCGAGCTGGTCGACATAAGCCTCGCGGCCGCCGAAGCTGGTCGGGAGAGGCAGCGGAACGGGCCAGGCGCCGGCATAGACCGCGCCGAAGAAGCAGGCCCCGAATTCCGGACCGGTTTCAGCGACGAGGGCGATGCGGTCACCCGGCTTGATGCCAAGCGTGATGAGGCGCTGGGCATGGGCGATCGCATCATCCCGAAGCTCGGAATAGGAATAGGCGAGCGTCAACGAGCCGCGCGCGTCGTGGAAATTCAGACCGCGCTTTCCGGTAGCTGCATAGTCGAGAGCTTCTCCCACCGTATGAAAGTCGGCGAGGCGCCGAGCTAGCTTGTCGATGGTGGGTGTCGCGCCCGGCGGGGCAAGCTCGTTTTTCACTGAGGCGTTGCGCTCGAGCACGCCATCCCTTTCTGATTATTGTTCCGTCAAGGCCGACAGCAGCAGCGGCCGCTTTCCTGATGGTCGGCGACTATGGCACAAAAAGGGCGTCATGAAACCGCTACCAAGGCGCAGAAGCCTACCGCCGCTCGATGAAGCGGCCTTGAACGAGCTCGCATTGCGTTATGTGGGACGGTTCGCGACGACGCGCTCCAGGCTGCGTTCCTATCTTGCCCGCAAGATCCGCGAGCGCGGCTGGGATGGGGCTCGCGAACCGGACCTGGCGCGGATCGCAGACCGCTTCTCCGAGCAGGGCTATGTCGACGACAAGGCATATGCGCTGACCAAGGCTCAATCGCTGACGGGCCGTGGTTATGGCAAAAGACGCGTCGCCGAGGCGTTGCGCGCTGCGGGCATCGAAGAGGAAGACGGCGCCGCCGCCCATGATTATGCCGAAGAGGAAGCTCTTTCGGCTGCAATGCGCTTTGCAAAGCGGCGTCGGATCGGTCCATTCGCCGCCTCTCCCACTCATGACCCGAAGGAGCGAGAGAAAGCGCTCGCCGCAATGATTCGCGCAGGGCACGCCTTTGACCTGGCGCGGCGGATTCTTGCGCTCGAACCTGGGGGAAACCCCTAATCCAAGTTAAATTATTCGTAACCGCGGTGCGTAAAGTCGGTTTGCCGACATTCAACCGCATGTTAATAGGGGGTCTGTGCCGCGCTCTAGTACAAAATTGATGGAACACGAACCACAACCCGAACTGGAGCCGGGCGCTCCCTCCACGCCTGAGCTCGAGGCGGTAACCGGCCGTGTCAAATGGTTCGATGCCACCCGGGGATTCGGTTTCCTCGTGTGCGATGGACTCGAGGGCGACGTGCTCCTGCATTTCAGCGTGCTTCGCGAACATGGCCGCAGGAGCGTGCCCGAGGGCGCAATCATCGAGTGCATCCCTGTGCGCCAGGAGAGGGGACTCCAGGCGAAGAAGGTCATTTCCATCGATCTCTCGGCGGCCTTGCCGCAGCAGCCGCGCTCGTCCATGCCTGCATCGGAACGCTCGGACCGCAAGGCGCTTGCCGACGCGGCCGGCGAATTCGAGGCGGTGGAGGTAAAATGGTTCAACCGAGTGCGCGGCTATGGCTTCGTGACGCGGCCCGACGACTCGGGCGGCGAGGACGTGTTCGTCCACATGGAGACGGTCCGCCATGCGCATCTCGGCGACTTGCAGCCCGGACAGGCGCTGGAGGCGCGCATCGCGCCGAGCGGCAAGGGCCTGACCGCCGTCGAGCTTCGCGACCCGCACGATTTCCGGGATTAGCAGCGGCCGCAGCCGCCGTGCTCATTGCCTGCAGCCCGCAAGCTCCGGCGCAGAATGTTCCTTCCGATCAGGGTGCGCAAACGGGGCTCGAGCAGATTCCGCTGACGATTCATTCCGCAAATGGCGTCCATCGATTCACGGTCGAGGTCGCGCGCACGCCCGAGCAGCAGGAGCGTGGCCTCATGTTTGTCCGCTCGCTGGCGGGCGATCGTGGGATGATCTTTCCGTACGACCCGCCGCAAGAAGTCGCATTCTGGATGAGGAATACGCTGATTCCGCTCGACATGGTGTTCATCCGTGCGGACGGGCGCATCGCGCGCGTCGCGACAGCGAAACCTCTCGACGAAACGCCGGTGCCGTCCGGCGAGGCCGCAGCGGCTGTGCTAGAGATTCGCGGCGGTCGCGCGGCGGAGCTTGGGATCAAGGCAGGCGACAAGGTCGACTGGAAGCGTTGAGCCGTTGTTCGTCATTGCGAGCGCAGCGAAGCAATCCAAAGTTCCACCTTCTGGATTGCTTCGTCGCTTGCGCTCCTCGCAATGACGGGGCAATGCCCGAAGGCATGGGATTCTGGTCCAAAATCTTCACCTGGTGGAACGGCGCCACTATCGGCACTGCGCTATGGACTCGCCGCTTCGGCAACGAGGTCGGACGGGACCATGCCGGGAACATCTACTATCAGGACAAGAAGCGGCCGCATCGCCGCTGGGTGATCTACGCCGACGACAACGACGGCAGCCTCGTCCCCCCCGCTTGGCAACTGTGGCTGAGGGGTACGATCGACGACTTGCCCGAAAAAGAGCTTCCGCCGGTGCGCAAATTCCAAATCAAACCGACCGGAAATCTCACTGGAACCATGCAGGCGTTCCGTCCGGACGGAGCGCTGGGAAGCGGCAGAATCCGCCCTGCATCGACCGGCGATTACGAGCCCTGGATCCCGGAATAAAAGTGAAGCGCTCCACGGTTCTGCTATTAGCGCTCGCGCTCGCGGGATGTCACCGCGGCAATCAGGCGCAGAACGAGACCACAGCCGCAAAGAATGCGGCAGCGCCTGGAGGCAGTCAGGCGGGCATTACGCCGATGCCGCAGCGCGTTGCCGTGCTCGGCATCCTCAACAAGCGCAACGGCATCGTGAAAACGGTTGCGCTGCATCCCGGCCAATCGGCGCGATGGAAGGACCTCATCGTGCGGCTGCGCGCTTGTGAGACGACGGCTCCGTGGGAGGATGAGAAGCTCACTGGCGCATTCGTGCAGGTCGATATGCAGCGCCCCGACAAGAAATGGGGCCGCATCTTCTCCGGTTGGCTCTACAAGGAATCACCATCCCTCAACGTCGTCGAGCACCCGATCTACGACGTGTGGCCCAAGAGCTGCGAAATGACGTATCCCGCAGGGCCGGCCGCGCCCGCGGCGCCCGCGAGCTCGAGCAACCTGTCGAGCGCACCGAAGTCGGGAGGCCCGTCGACCCGCGCGGCGCCTCCGACGCCTGCGCCAGCTGCTCCGCCAACGGCGGCCCCGCCCCCGCCGAGCGCTCCGCCCAATAACGTCACATAAGTCTCGCGGGTGATGTTCACCGCGCCCAATGAGGCGAGGTGCTCGGTCATGAACTGGCAATCGAGCAGGGAGAAATTCCCGACCCTGAGCCGCGCGACGAGCCAGGCGAGCGCCACTTTCGACGCGTCACGCATCCGGCTGAACATGCTCTCGCCGAAAAAGGCACGGCCGAGCTTTACGCCATAGAGTCCGCCTACCAGGTCATTGTCATTCCATACTTCGATCGAGTGGGCGTGGCCTGAGCCATGCAGCGCGAGCACCGCGGTCTCGAGCTCCGCGTTGATCCAGGTCTCCTCGCGGTCGGCGCACCCGGCGATCACTCCGGCGAAATCACGGTCGCGAGTGACGCTGAACCGGCCGGATCGGATCGTGCGATCGAGCGATCGCGAGACGTGGAACTTATCGAGCGGGATGATGGCGCGATTGCGCGGCTCGACCCAGAACAATTCTTCGGCGTCGCGGCTGTCGGCCATCGGGAAGATGCCCGTCGCATAGCCTTGAAGCAGCAGGCGCGGGTCGAGGCGACTCATTGAATCAAGTATCCGTCATTCCCGTGAACGCGGGAATCCCGCTTTTGTTCTTGAAGGCGGCGGACGCCCGCTTCCGCGGAAGTGAGGGAGTTCAAATAATCTCCCGCACCCTGTCCTGTGGACGACAGAGGCGGACGCCTTTGTCGGTCTCGACCAGAGGCCGCTCGATCAGGATCGGGTGCTTGAGCATGGCGTCCAGAATTTCGTCGTCCGTCGCGTCGGGGCGGTTCAGGGCCAGCTCCTCGACAAGCGGCTCCTTCGTTCGCAAACCTTCGCGAGGCGTGAGGCCGGCGCGGTCGTAAATACGCCTGAGCTCATCGCGGCTCGGCGGGTCTTTCAGATATTCGCGAATCCATATGTCGAATCCGCTGTCGCGAAGGATCTCAAGCGTCTTTCGGGACGTTCCGCACATCGGATTGTGATAAATTGTGGCTTTCATGTCCTTGTCTGTTCCTGGCGTGGATTCAAGAGGTTAAACAAGTAGTTAACTCACAAGTCAGCGTTTCTTCAACAAGCATTGTCGCGGTTGCGGAACGATGAGCCGCAATCGTCGTTCCTGCGCTTGCGACATGCGCCGCTGCGCGCGTGAAAGTCGTGTGCGCGGAGCGTGCTCCGGCAGCTGAACAAATGGGAGAACGAGCGATGCAGAAATCCTTTCTAACCTTGGCGCTGGCGAGCACTGTGGCGCTGGGCGCTTGCACCAGCAATCCACATGTTGCTGAAGGCGCGGCGATTGGCGGCGCGACCGGCGCTGCCGTCGGGGCAGTGGCTCCGGGCGTGGGCGTTATCGAGGGTGCCGCTGTGGGAGCCGCGATCGGCGGCCTGGCCGGCGCGGTATGGGCCGACAACAACAATGACGGCTATGTCGACGGCTATATCCAGAACGGCCAATATTATCCCGGCACTCCGTCGGGCTACGATCCGACGACTCATGCCGTCGTGACCGGTGCTCTTGGCGGCGCTGCTCTCGGTGCTGCCGCCGGCGCCGTCATCCCGGGCGTCAGCGTCCTTCAGGGCGCAGTGGTCGGCGCTGCGGTAGGCGGACTTGCAGGTGCGATCTGGGCCGACCGCAACAATGATGGCGTAGTGGACGGATACGTCTACAACGGGCAATATTATGCCGGCGCGCCTGCGGGCGCGGCTCCGGCCCCGGCTCCGGCACCGGCTCCTGCGCCGATGCCGGCCCCGGCTCCGAGCCGGAGTGGTGAGCGCGGCTAACCGGAAACCATCAAAGTGGGACTTTGATGGGATCCACTTTGACGGAGAGAAAGTGAAAAGTTTGCGTGACTCGTGCACCGGCCAAGTGCCGGTGCACTTTTTTCGGAAGCTGGCCAGTGCCGGGGCGGGCCTCACGTTCGCCGCGATGCCGCTCATGTTCGCCCAGCCGGCAATGGCGCAGTCTCATGCCCCTGCTGTCGCGTCCCGGCCCACGGTCGTTGGGCAGACCGTCGACGATTTTTACCGTGCCCGGAACGGCGCGCCGCTTTGGCTCGCGCCAACAGCTGGCGATGCTGCCGCGCAGCTCGTCTCGCTCCTGAACACGTCCAGCCTCGATGGTCTCGACCCAGGCAAATATAATGTCGCGTCGCTTCAGCAGTCGATCGCGACCGCCCGCTCCGGCAAGAAGAAGGACGTCGAAGCCGCGGATCACCAGTTGTCGGATGCGTTCGTCGCTTACATGACCGACCTCAGGCACGATCCGGGCCTCGGTATCCTGTATGTGGACGAGGGCTTGCGCCCGAAGGCCGGGACGCCGCTCGCGGCGCTGCTGAGCGTTGCGAATGCGCCTTCGCTTTCGACCTATGTGCGCAAGCTCGGCTGGATGAACCCGATCTATGGCGAGCTTCGGCAGGCGCTCGCCAATCATGAATATTCCGACGAACATGAGCGACAACTGCTGAGCGTCAACCTGGAACGAGCGCGCGCTCTGCCCGTAGGCAAGCAGCGTTACATCCTCGTCAATGCGGCGCAGCAGCGGCTGTACACCTTCGAGGACGGCAAGCAGGTCGACACGATGGTCGTCGTCGTGGGCAAGCCCAAATATCCGACGCCGATGATGACGGCCTATGTCCGGTTCGCGAGCCTCAATCCTTATTGGTACGTGCCCTCGGACCTCGCGGCCGAGCGCATCGCGCCGAAAGTCCTTCGGCAAGGTCTCGGATATCTCGACGATCTTGGCTACCAGGTTTTGTCTGACTGGACCCCCGGAGCGCAGATCATCGACCCGAAGACGATCGACTGGAAGGCGGTCGCTGCGGGCAAGAAGGAGGTACTGATCCGCCAGCTTCCCGGCCCGCACAATTCCATGGGCCGGATGAAGTTCATGTTCCCGAACATGGCCGGCGTCTATCTGCACGACAATCCGGAGCGGGAGCTCTTCACCGAAGCGTCGCGCCTCTACAGCGGCGGCTGCGTGCGCCTGGAAGATGCGGCCAGGCTGGGTCGCTGGCTGTTCGGCTATGACCTCCAGTGGGAGGGCGCAGGCACCGAGGAGATGGTGCCGCTCAAGAATCCGGTGCCGGTCTACATCACCTACCTGACCGCGATGCCTTCGGCGGATGGATCATCGATCGCTTATTCCGATGACGTCTATGGCCGGGATGCGAAGCGGCTCGCCGAGATCGGAGAAGGTGCGCCGACCAAGGTAAGCAGCGCGAGCCGGTAGATCGGTTTAGTAGCCGGGACGCCACCAGTTCGGATACCAGGTAACGTCCTGCGCGACGGGGCGTCCGCTGGCGTCGCGGGCGGGCCGGAAGCGAACATATTGCTCGGTCAGCTGGCACATCAAGGCGTCTGCCGGCGGGCTACCGCTCGAGCGAACGATACGACAGTCAGATGCGCTCCCGTCCGGATTGACCCTTATCGACAGCCCGACGCTGCCGCGGTCCATCCCGCTGAGGTAAGCCAGGCGTCGATACTCACGGTCCGGGATCTTCGTGATCTTCTCGGCGGGGGTAAATCCGCCATAGCCGCCACCTCCGG
>JBEDUM010000071.1:0-2518 GCA_040414585.1 Sphingomicrobium sp.
CGACCGGGCCGAGCGTCCATGCCCCATACCGAAATCCTCTCCGCGGTCGCCTTGCGCGAATAGCGGCGCCGGAGTGGCGCTCGGTGGGCGCGTTACTACGCGCCCCGGTTTTGCGCTCTCTGCCTCCGCTGCTCGGCCTGGCACGCCAGCAGGGCCCACGCCCGGCGCCGCGGGGAAGGACGCCGGCCACACCCTTGGTGGAGACTCCACGGCTGCCGGAAACCGTCGCTCCAGCCGCGAGGCGCCGTCGAAGTCCGCTGTTGCGGGAAAACCGGAAGACGCAGGCTCAGGCTGATCCCTTCCGATTTTGACCCAACGCGGACATTGCCTCGGTTTAGGTCCACCGATGCTGCTCATTGTGCGCCGGACAGGAAGGTCGCGTGCATGCGTGCCTTCCACTCACCATTGCGGCGTTCAAGCACGCACGTGATGTAGCCTTTGCGAGAACGCCGTTCGCCGCCAGGCTGAGCGACGTAGGTGTCGCTCCAATGCGCGACGAACCAGCCGTGGTCGCCCGAGATGTGGATTTCATCAATTGTTTCAGCGAAATTTCGCACGTCCGATGATTTGAACTGTTCGGCGAAACGCCGCTCAATAGCTGGCCGGCCCGATGCCACGCCGAGCGGCGAAATGTCGATGGCATCCTCCCAGTAAACCGCGGCAACGGCATAAGCATCGTGGCGGTTGACTGCGTCTACGGTATAGCTGTCTGCGGCGGCAAGCGCTTCGCCAATCTGTTCGTCGCTCAGTTGCCTTGCCTGATCACTTGTCGTCTGCGCCTGTATCAGGTGAACTGAGCCAAGCAGCAGAAGCATGGTCAGCCAGCTTACCGCCCCCCGGTGCTTCCACATTCTCAATGGGCCGCTCGTGTGCACCATCTCCTCCGTTCACAAGCTTCGTGTCAGCACCTAAAAATATCCCCAACCGATATTGGCGGCCACCCTCGATGCGGGGAACGGGTCGCGAGAGCACCGAGCTCAGATGTCGCCTATTGGCAGATAGTGTTGCAGAAGTCTGTTGAAGGCGGGCGCTGAGCTGTGATTCCGTTCCCGAGCGCGAATTGCGAAGGGGCGGACGATGATGGGGCGGCGCAATCAGGGCCAAGGGCAGCTCTTTTACGAGTTCCGCCTCGACGAGGCGGTTCCCGACGATCATCTGGTGCGGGAGATCGCGGCGTTTTTGGACCTGTCCTGGGTCTACACAGAGCTCGCGCCTTACTACTCGGAGATCGGGCGTCCGTCGATCGACCCGGTGCTGATGATCCGGATGTTGATCATCGGCTACGTGTTTGCGATCCGCTCGGAGCGGCAGATCTGCCGTGAGGTCCGGGTCAACCTGGCCTATCGCTGGTTCTGCGATCTGGGCCTCGAGGACGCGATCCCGGACCACTCGGCGTTCTCGCGCGCCCGCAACGAGCGCTTCCGGGAGAGCGATATCTTCCGGAGCATCTTCGAGCGCATCGTGGGGACGTGCATCGAGGCCGGCCTGGTTGGCGGGGAAGGCTTTGCCGTCGACGCCAGCCTGATCGAAGCCGACGCCAACCGTCAGCGCTCGATACCGGGGGTGGAGTGGAAGAAGCAGATCGATCCGCAAGCGGCCAGCCGGGCGGTGAAGGAGTATCTCGCAACGCTCAACGATGCGGCGTTCGGTGCGGCGACAGAGGTGCAGCCGACGTTCGTTTCGCCGTCCGACCCGGCGGCGCAGTGGACCGGCGCCCTCAAAGGACCGGCCTTCTTCGCCTATGCCGACAACGATCTGATCGACGTGCAGCACGGGGTAATTGTCGACGTCGAGGCGTCACGTGCGATCCGTCAGGCTGAGGTGGGTGCTGCACGGATCATGCTAGAACGCACGGAAGACCGCTTCGGCCTCAAGCCTCAGCACCTCGCCGCCGATTCCGCCTATGGAGCAGCGCCAATGCTGAACTGGTTGGTCGAGGAGAAGCAGATCACGCCGCACATCCCGGTCGTCGACAAGTCCAAGCGGGATGACGGGACTTTCTCGCGTGAGGACTTCCGCTACGACGACGCTGCCGACGCTTATACCTGTCCGGCGGGGAAGACCCTGTCGACGAGCGGGACTGTCGTAAACGACGGGACCACGCTCCTCTACCTCGCTAGCACGAGGGATTGCACCCCATGCCCTCTCAAAGCCAGATGCTGTCCCAAAACACCGTTTCGCAGAGTGCCTCGCAGCATCTACGAACGGGCCCGCGATGTCGCGCGCTCGCTTGCCGGTACCGAAGCCTTCGAGCAGTCGCGGCACGACCGAAAGCGTATCGAGATGAGGTTCGCGCACTTGAAGCGCATCCTGCGGCTCGGCCGACTTCGATTACGAGGTCCCCGCGGCGCACAGGATGAGTTCACGCTTGCAGCGATCGCCCAGAACCTCAGACGGATGGCAAAGCTGATAACCCCGATCCCCGCCTTTTAGGCAGAGATCTCGCATCCAGACCATCAAACCTCTCCGCCGAGTGGCTCAAAGCCTCAGCACTCCCGACTTTTGCAACACAATCTGC
>JBEDUM010000072.1:0-8014 GCA_040414585.1 Sphingomicrobium sp.
ACCGGGGAAGGGGCCTCTTCGAGCACTTTCTGGTGGCGCCGCTGGAGCGAACAATCCCGCTCGCCGAGATGAATGGCATGACCCTTGCCGTCACCGAAGATCTGGAACTCGATGTGCCTCGGGTCGGAAAGATATTTCTCCATGTAAACGGTGTCGTCGCCGAATGCGGCACGCGCTTCGGCCGCCGCCTGGCTCATCAGGCTCTCGAGCTGGTCCTCGCTCGGTACGACCTTCATGCCGCGGCCGCCGCCGCCGGAAGCCGCCTTGATCAGGACGGGATAGCCGATCTCCTGGCCCAGCTTTTTGGCCTGGGCGACGGTCTTGATCGGCCCGTCGGAGCCTGGGACCAGGGGCAGGCCGAGCTTGGCGGCGGTGCGCTTGGCCTCGATCTTGTCGCCCATCGTCCGGATGTGCTCGGGCTTTGGTCCGACCCAGATGATGTTATGGCTTTCGACTATCTCGGCGAACTGGGCGTTCTCCGAAAGGAAGCCGTAGCCGGGATGGATGGCGTCGGCATGAACGATCTCGGCGGCCGAGATGATATTCGGAATGTTCAGATAAGACTCCGCCGCGGGCGGCGGTCCGATGCAGACCGTTTCATCGGCGAGCCGCACGTGCATTGCATCGGCGTCCGCGGTCGAGTGAACCGCGACGGTCGTAATGCCCATTTCGTGGCACGCCCGATGGATGCGCAGCGCGATCTCGCCGCGGTTCGCGATGAGCAGCTTGTTGATCTTCATGGCCCCCGCGGCTCGCTAGCCGATGACCACGAGCGGCTGATCGAACTCGACGGGTTGGCCGTCGGCAACGAGCAGCTTCTTGACGATTCCGCCGGCGGGCGCGGTGATAGGATTCATCACCTTCATCGCCTCGACAATGAGCAAAGTGTCGCCCGCTTTCACACTGTCGCCGACCTCCACGAAGGCCGGAGAGCCGGGCTGAGGCGAGAGATAGGCGGTGCCGACCATCGGCGACTTGACGCTGTTGCCGGCGACTTCTTCCTCCGCCTCGCCGACGTCTTCCTTGGCGTGCATCGGCGGCGCGGTGAGCGCCGGCGCAACGGCAGCAGCAGCAGCCGGAGCGGCGCTAATGACAGGCGCCGGTTCGCGGCAAACTTTGATGCGGCGCTCTCCGTCCTCGACTTCGATCTCGGTCAGCTCATTGGCGGTGAGGAGCTCGGCAAGCTCGCGCACGAGCTTGGGATCGATGCGCATCGCGCCCTTTTCGCCGGAGCCGGCTGGATCCTTCGGTGATGCCATTTGACTTCCTGTGAATGCTTTTGGCGGAGCGCTGTGTCAGACGAGCGGCCTTCCGTCCACCCTGAACCGACTTGGCGCAGCAGTGCGCGGCTCGTATGGGCGTGCTCGCAATGAGCCTGGATGGAAGCGTTGGAGTCCGCGTCAATGGCGAGCACAAGCGCCTGGCAGGCGGGATCAGCATTGTCGAGATGCTGAACGAGCTCGGCCTCGACCCCTTGCGAGTGGCAGTCGAGCGGAACCTGGAGATCGTGCCGCGCTCGACGCTCGGCGAGGTCTGCGTCGAGGACGGCGACGATTATGAAATCGTGCATTTTGTTGGAGGGGGTTGAACTTGCCTGTGCTCCTGCAAAGGCAGGAGCCCAGCAGTCTTTGGCAGGACTGGGTTCCTGCCTCCGCAGGAACACGAAGCAGTGAACGTTCAGAACTCAGTGAAATCCGACACCTGGACCGTTGCGGGCCGCACCTTCACCTCGCGGCTGATCGTCGGAACGGGCAAGTACAAAAACCTGGAGGAGAATGCGTCCGCGGTCGAAGCTTCGGGCGCGGAGATCGTCACGGTGGCCGTTCGGCGGGTGAACATCTCCGACCCCAGCCAGCCGCGGCTGACAGACTTCATCGATCCGAATAAGATCACTTACCTGCCCAACACAGCAGGCTGTTTCACCGCAGAAGAGGCGATCCGCACGCTTCGGCTCGCCCGCGAGGCTGGCGGCTGGAAGCTCGTAAAGCTCGAAGTCCTAGGCGAGGCAAAAACGCTATATCCCGACATGCGCGAGACGCTGCGTGCCACGGAGGTTCTCGTGAGGGAGGGCTTCGAGCCGATGGTCTATTGCGTCGACGATCCCATCGCCGCGAAGCAGCTCGAGGAAGTGGGCGCGGTCGCCATCATGCCGTTGGGTGCGCCGATAGGATCCGGCCTCGGAATCCAGAACCGCGTCACCATCCGTCTGATCGTCGAAGGTGCGAAGGTGCCAGTGCTGGTCGATGCCGGCGTTGGGACGGCGAGCGACGCAGCCGAAGCGATGGAGCTCGGCTGTGACGGAGTGCTCATGAACACCGCCATCGCCGAAGCGAAAGACCCGGTGCTGATGGCCCAAGCCATGAAGGCGGCGGTCGAGGCTGGCCGACTGGCGTATCTCGCCGGCCGTATGCAGAAACGCCGTTATGCGGACCCGTCGAGCCCGCTAGCCGGATTGATCTGATCAATCACAACAGGGACGATCTATGAGATTGCTGTTGATTCTGCCGCTAGCGCTGAGCCTCTGCGCCGTCGCCTGCAATGCCAAGCCGGCCGAGAACGCGGTGACGGACAGTGCCACGAGGCCTGCGGCGGTGAATGCTGTTGCCGAGCAGCTCAAGGCTTCTGACGGAGTCACCGTCCATGGGCTGCTCTACAACGCCCCGAAGCCCAAAGCGCTGATTCTGCTTTTCCACCAGGCAGAATCGAGCAAGGACGAATATGCGACGATTGCGCCGCGGCTGGTCAAGGCCGGCTATAGCGCGCTGGCAATCGACCAGCGATCAGGCGACGGCATGTTCGGCACCAATGAGACTGCAGCGGGACTGGGCAGGAAGGCAGACTATCTCGAAGCCCGGCCGGATCTGCAGGCCGCGCTCGACTGGGCGCAGACGCAGAACCTGCCGATCGTCCTCTGGGGAAGCAGCTATTCGTCGGCGCTGATCTTTCCGCTCGCGGCGGGCGATCCACAGGGCATTGTGGCTATGCTCTCATTCTCACCCGCCGAATATTTCGACGACAAGCATATGATGCGCAATGCCGCCGCGAAGGTCAGAGTGCCGGTCTTCGTCGCCTCCACCAACTCGAAGGAGGAAACCGGGGACGCCGACCCGATCATGGCAGCGCTACCGAAGAACCCCGAAAGCGTCCGCTTCATCCCAGAGCAGGGCATCCACGGTTCATCAATGCTCATCGCTGCTCGGAACCCGAAAGGTGCGGAGGCGAATTGGGGCCCGGTTCTCGCGTTCCTCGACCGGGTCACGCGGACCAGATAATCCGTCCGCTTACCTGGTTGCCGTCACGATGTGCGCCGACATCGGCGCGTCAAAGCCGTCGGCTCCTTCGAATTGGCGGAGCGCGTCAGCCGCCACCGCGGTGGCTGTCACTAGCGCCCCGGCCCCACGCTTTTCGATCTCGGAACGCATGGGCGTGCCCTGTGTAAGAGCGAAAGCCGCGTCGCGGGCAGAGGCGGCGCGGCTCCGCAACTCGATCGTGTCGAACTCGATCTGCTCGAACCTGGCAGCCCTCAGGTCGGCTTCGATGACCGCGAGATCGTGATAGCGGAACGGGATGCGCTCGTAGAATGCGGCCGGATCATCGGGGAAAAGTTCGGCGACGGCTGAGCCTGCGACCTTGGTCGCGAGATTGCGCTCGACGCTGTCCCAGATCACGAGAAGATATCTGCCGCCGTCGCGAAGCACTCTGCGCGCCTCGGCATTTCCCTTCGCCTTGTCCGGGAAGAACATCACGCCGAACTGGCACACGACGAAATCGAAGCTCGCGTCATCGAACGGAAGATCGAGCGCGTCGGCTTGCTGAAAGTGGACGTTGGGCGCGCGAACCTTGCGTGCCGCCTGGTCGAGCATCGGCTGGTTGAGATCGGTGGCGACGATCTCTGCGTCCGGGAGCGCCCGGTGAAGCGCCTCGGTGACGACGCCGGTTCCGGCCGCTGTTTCGAGGATCCGCATCGGTGCGAGCGATTTCACTCGCTGGGCAACCACTTCCGCATAGGGCCGGAAGATCAACGGAACCATGTACCGTTCGTACGTCTCCGGGATTGACCCTGCGAAGATCGTGTCGGCTGCGCGCATAGCGGGAACGGGCTCCTTGGCTTATGGGTTTCTTTGCTGGCCGGAGGTCAGGACCATGACCCTCACCATGGCAGACTATGCTGCCGAGCGCGATGCGATGATCGAACGGCAGCTTCGGCGCCGCGGAATCGGCGAACGGCAAATCCTCGATGCTTTCCGCCAGGTCCCGCGCGAAGAGTTCATCAGCGACGAATATGCGCATCTCGCCTACGGCGACCATCCGCTGCCGATCGAGGCGAACCAGACCATTTCGCAACCGTACATCGTCGCCCTGACGATCCAGGCCGCCCGCATCAAAGCCGGCGACAAGGTGCTCGAAGTCGGATCGGGTTCTGGATATGCGGCCGCGGTGATCAGCCGCATCGCCGCCAAGGTAATCGGCATCGAGCGGCAGCACGACCTGGTCGAGGTCTCGCGCGAGCGGCTGAAGCGCCTCGGTTACGACAATGTAGAGATCGTCGAAGGCGACGGCACCAGGGGTTGCCCCGAATATGCGCCCTTCGACGCGATCGTCGCTGCTGCCAGCGGAAGCCACGTGCCAAAGGCGTTCATGGAACAGCTGAGCGATGGAGGCTGCATCGTGATGCCCGTCGGAGACCCTGGCTGGGTGCAGGAGTTGGTCAAAGTGACGAAGCGAGCCGACGGCTCCGTCGAGCGGCAGAACCTGGGCGGCGTCCGGTTCGTTCCCCTGATCGGGGAAGAGGGCTGGAAAGATGCTTGAGACCGAACTCGACACATTGCCGCAATTGATCGCTGATGCCGCCGAGCCGCTGCCCCACATCGACGACCCCGCCTTTGGGGAAATGTTCGACCGCTTTGGTGACGCACGCGTGGTGCTGCTCGGGGAGGCGAGTCACGGGACGAGCGAATTCTACCGCGCCCGCGAGGAAATCTCGCGCCGCCTGATCGAACGTTTCGGCTTCACCATCGTGGCAGTGGAGGCGGACTGGCCCGACGCCGCGACGATCGATCGCTACGTTCGTCATCGTCCCTGGCGCGAAGGCGAACTGCGCGCTTTCGAGCGGTTCCCGACATGGATGTGGCGCAACCGGGAGTTCGACAAGTTCATCCGTTGGATGCGTGAGCACAACGAGGAGCGGCCTTATGAGAGCATGGCCGGCTTCTATGGCCTCGACCTCTACAATCTCTCCGGGTCGATGCAGGCGGTCATCGACTTCCTTGAGGAGAAGGAGCCCAACCTCGCTCGTCTCGCGCATCGCCGCTACGGCTGTCTCGAGCCATGGGCGGAGGAGCCGCAGCTTTACGGTCGAAATGCTCTGCTCGAGGGCTATGCGCGGTGCGAAGTGGGCGTCGTCCAGATGCTCAAGGACCTGCTGCAGAGACAGATCGATTGCTACGCGCCCGAGTGCGACGAGTGGCTCGACGCGGCGGCTAACGCGCGGCTCGTGAAGGACGCGGAAGCCTATTATCGTGTTATGTACCGCGGCTCGGCAGAGAGCTGGAATTTGCGCGACACGCACATGTTCGACACGCTGAACATGATCCTCGACGCGAAGGGTCCGCAGTCGAAGGCGATCGTCTGGGCGCACAACAGCCATATCGGGAATGCCGCTTTCACGGACATGGGGCAGCGCCGCGAGGAGCTGAACGTTGGTCAGCTGGCGAAGGAGAAGTGGGACGCGAAAGCGCGGCTGATCGGCTTTGGCACGCATACGGGGACGGTCGCGGCGGCGGACGATTGGGACGAGCCGATGAAGATCAAGCAGGTGCGGCCGTCGCTTCCCGAAAGCTATGAACGGATGAGCCACGACAGCGGATTGGCCCGCTTCCTGCTCGACCTGCGCGAAGGCGAGGTCGGACGGGAGATCGAAAAGGCGCTGATGGAGCCGCGCCTGGAGCGGTTCATCGGCGTCATCTATCGCCCGGATACCGAACGCTGGAGCCATTACAGCGAGGCGATCCTGCCGCGGCAGTTCGACGGCTGGGTGTGGTTCGACGAAACGAACGCCGTGACTCCGCTGCCGGGCGAGCAGCGCCCTGGTGGCGACGAGACCTATCCGTTCGGGCTTTAGTCCAGCCGCTTCTCGAACCAGTGATGCGCGTAGACTTCGTTATTGAACGGCTGAACTTCGCGATAGCCGAAGCTCCGGTAGAGTTGCTGCGCTTCCTTGAGCGATTTCTGGGTCTCAAGGCGAAGCATGCGATAACCTAGCCCACGAGCGCGGTCTTCGAGCGCTTGCAGTAGCCTTCGCCCGAGCCCAAGTCCCCGCGCGTCTGGCGAGACCCACATCCGCTTGATGTAGGCGGCGCCGGATTCCTCCGGCTTGAATCCGCCGCAGCCGACGGCCGCGCCATTCCGACGCATTATTAGGAACGTGCCTCGAGGCGGCGTGAACTCCTCGTGCGTTGGCGACAGGCTGCGCTCTGGGTCGAAGCCGACGTCGAAGCGTTGCGACAATTCGGCGAAATATTGGGAGAGACAATATTCGGCGTCGGGGCTGTCAGGCGGGACCTCTTCGATTTCTACTACCGGCGCCGCCGATGGTTCGTTCACTTCTTCGACTTCTCGCGCAGCTTCGTGATGGTCGTCGCGTTGCTGATCTGCTCGACGTCCGTCTTGCAGTGGAGCAGGCGGATGCCTTTGCGTTCGAGGGCCTCGTCGAGCGCGGGGGCGAACTGCTCCGTCGTCTCCACCGTCTCCGCCCAACCGCCGTATGCGCGAGCGAGAGCGGCGAAGTCGGGATTCTTGAGCTCGGTCGCGCTGATCCGCTTCGGATATTCGCGCTCCTGGTGCATGCGAATCGTGCCGTAGCTGCCGTTGTCGGCGATGATCACGAGGAGGTCCGCGTCATACTGAAAAGCCGTTGCTAGTTCCTGACCGTTCATCAGGAAGTCGCCGTCGCCCGCGACGCAGACGACCGGGCGGTCCTTGAAGCGAATTGCGGCGGCGACTGAAGCCGGAAGGCCGTAGCCCATCGTCCCGCTCGTGGGCGCGAGTTGGGTGGGCATTGGGCCGTACCGCCAATAGCGATGCCACCAGCCGGAGAAGTTGCCGGCTCCGTTGCAGATGATCGTGTTCTCCGGAAGCCGCTCGCGCATCACCTTCACGCTAGGACCGAGGTCCAGCTTCACGCCCTCGCGCTGCTTGGGCTCGCTCCATTCGAGCCATTCCCTGTGTGCTTCCTCGCCCGCGTGAAACCTCACCAGGTCGGGGTCGATCCATTCGTCGAGCATCTCGGCGAACTCGCCCATGTCGGCGCAAATCGGCAGGTCGGCGTGATAGACGCGTCCGAGCTCATTGGGGTCGGGATAGACATGGACCAGCGTCTGACCGGGATGGTCTGGGGTGATGAGCGTGTAGCTGTCGGTCGTCGCCTCGCCGAGCCGCGGGCCTACAGCAAGGATCAGGTCGGCGTCGCGGATACGCTGCTGCAGCTTCGGATTGGGACCATAGCCGAGCTGGCCTGCATAGACCTGGCAGGTGTTGCAGATCGCGTCCTGCCGGCGGAAGGCAGCGGCGACCGGAACTCCGTAGCGATAGGCGAAGTTCGCGAAATGGTGCGAGGCGCGCGGACTCCAATCGGCACCGCCGACGATCGCGACCGGTGCGGTGGCCTCCTTCAGTAGCTCGAACATCGCCTGGATCGCCCCGGGATCGGGCTCCTCGGCGAGGGGTGGAACGCGCGGTCGGTCGGGAACGTCGATCTCATCCCGGAGCATGTCCTCGGGCAGTGCAAGCACGACAGGGCCGGGCCTCCCCGCGGTCGCTACGCGGTAGGCGCGATAGACATATTCCGGAATCCGCGCCGCGTCCTCGATCCGCGCGGCCCATTTGGCGATCGGGCCAAAGAAAGCGGGGAAGTCGACTTCCTGGAAACCTTCGCGGTCGCGGTCGCCGCGTGCGACGTCGCCGATGAACAGGATCATCGGCGTCGAATCCTGAAAGGCGACGTGGACTCCCGCGC
>JBEDUM010000073.1:0-20556 GCA_040414585.1 Sphingomicrobium sp.
TCCGCCAGCGGCGGTCGCGACCGTACTTTCGTGATAGCTGCTCGTAGACGGAGATGATTTGCGCGTTTGCCGCATCGCCGATCGCATGCGTCGCAATCTGGAAGCCTTTGCCGGCTGCAGCGTCGGCCAGCCCAAGCAGCTCCGCATCGGAATGAAATTGCAGCCCGCGCGTGTCCGGCTTGTCGGCATAGGGCTGCTTCAGCCAGGCTCCGCGTGAACCCAGGGCGCCGTCGGCGAACAATTTCACGCCCACGAGGCGCAGACAATCGCCGTAAAGCCACTTGGTCCGGACCTGACCCGATGCCGCGGCATCCGACGCAGTCATGTAGGTCATCAGGCGGACGTTCAGCCGGCCCGCCTCGCCGGCGCGGCGAAAGGCGTCCCAATCCGCAAGGGACGTGCTCATCGAACCGACGCCCGTCACTCCAAAGCCGAGCAGAATCTCCTGTGCCTTCGCGAGCGCGTGATCCAGTTCGGCCGGTGTCGGCTTGGGAACGGCCTTGTCGATCAACTCGCGCGCGGCGTCGACGAACAAGCCGTTTTCTACCCTTCCCCCTACTGGGGCCGTGGTTGCAGTGGTAACTCCCGCTGCCTTCATCGCGGCGCTGTTCGTCACGACCGCATGGCCATCCACCCGCTCGAGCACGACGGGCCGGTCGCTGACCACCGCATCGAGGTCCGCGGCGGTCGGGAAGCGATTCTCCGGCCAAAGTTCCTGGTTCCATCCGAACCCAATCAGCCATGCGTCCTTGGGATGCGCCGCGGCATAGTCCCGGAGCCGCTGCTGGAGCTCGGCGAGCGAGCCGCTTCCAGTGAGTTTGAGACGGAGCGCGGAGAAGCCGAGGTCGGTCACGTGACCGTGCGCATCGATCAGGCCCGGAAGGACTGTCCGTTCCTGCTCATTCACGATGGCGGCAGCTTTGGGTCGCGTATCCCCCCGGTGGATCAGGCGGACGACCTTCCCGTCGTCACCGATCAGAATGGCACTGAAATGCTCGAGACGGCCTGCCGCATCGACCTGAATGCCGTTGATATGGTCGATCAGCGTATCGGCGGACGAAGGCGAGGCGAGAAGCGCGGCGATGAGCGCGAGGAGAGGCTTCTTCATGGCAGTCGCTTAGCATTGTTTGCGTTGGCATGAAGGGCTAGGCCGCATGGCAATGCTCCAGACTACATCCATGCAGCCGCCGACGATCGATGACATCCGTGCCGCCGCCGAGCGCATCAAGGGCGCCGTCATCCGCACTCCAATGCTGATCAGCCGAACCTTGTCCGAGATTATCGGCGCCGAGGTGTGGCTGAAGTTCGAGAATCTGCAGTTCACCGCCGCGTACAAGGAGCGCGGCGCGCTCAACAAATTGCTGCAACTATCGCCCGAGGAGCGCGCGCGGGGCGTCATTGCCGCCTCTGCCGGAAATCATGCGCAGGCGGTCGCCTATCATGCAAAGCGGCTTGGCATTCCCGCCACGATCGTCATGCCGGAGTCCACGCCGACGGTGAAGGTCACGCAGACCGAAGGACACGGCGCGAAGGTCGTGCTGTTCGGCCGGATCGTCGACGACGCCTTCGCCAAGGCGCGCGAGCTCGCGCTCGAGAACGGCTATGTCTTCGTCCACGCATTCGACGACCCGCAGATCATCGCCGGTGCCGGAACCGTCGGGATCGAGATGCTTGAGGATGCGCCGGACCTCGACATCATCACGGTACCGATCGGGGGCGGGGGCCTCATGTCCGGCGTGTCCATCGCCGCGCGTGCGCTGAAGCCCGACATCGAGCTCATCGGAGTGGAGACCGAACTCTACCCCTCGATGAAATGTGCGATCGAGGGCTGCCAAATGCCGCTCGGCGGCGACACTCTGGCCGAAGGTATCGCGGTCAAGCAGCCCGGCGAGCTCACGTCACGCATTCTCAGGGAATATGCGAACGACGTCGTGCTCGTTTCCGAGCGGGAACTCGAGCGGTCCGTGTCCATGCTGGTCGGTATTGAAAAGACCGTCGCCGAAGGCGCGGGTGCGGCCGGACTTGCCGCGATGCTTTCGGAACCCGAGCGCTACAAGGGAAAGAAGGTCGCAACGTTGCTTTGTGGCGGCAACATCGACACGCACTTGCTCGCCAACGTGCTGGTCCGCGATCTCGTCCGGCAGGGCCGCATTGCCAGGCTTCACGTCGCCGCGCACGACCAGCCCGGCGCGCTCGCGGCCATCACCAACGAAGTCTACAAAGCGGGCGTCAACGTCATCGAGATCAACCACAGCCGCATCTTCACGCGGCTGCCCGCCAAGGACACGATGATTGAGGTCGAATGCGAGGCCCGCGACCCTGCCTCGATCGACGATGTCGTGGCGCGACTCGAAGCCGCCGGCTTTCGCGTCGAACGCGCTTCTTTGGACTGAATCGCGTCGGATAACCGGCACACAACTGTCTCTTGGCGAGACAGTGTATCGATTCCATCGAAAATCAGGGGTCCAAACTCTTTTCAACGGCGTTTACCAGCCGCATAAAGAGGTCCGTAACAATTTCAGCGAGGTCGCGGGTGAGCGCACCTTTCCGCTTCCCGAAATTCTTTGTGACGAACCCGAGCCCGTGTCCCTACTTGCCGGGCAAGGTGGAGCGGAAGGTCTTTACTGAGCTCAGCGGTCGCCACGCCAGCGAATTGAACGAGGCCCTCGGCCGAATCGGATTCCGCCGAAGCCAGTCGGTTTCCTATCGTCCAAGCTGCATCGACTGCTCGGCCTGCGTGTCCGTCCGAGTGCTCGCCGCGGAGTTCGAGCCGAGCGCGACGCAGCGCAAGCTGCTGCGTCGCCATGCCGACCTCGAGGTCAGCGCCTGCAAGCCCTGGACGACCGACGAGCAATATAATCTGCTTCGTCGCTACCTCGCGGCTCGTCACCCGGGCGGCGGAATGGCCGAGATGGACGAGAGCGATTTCGCCGACATGGTCGAACAGACGCCCGTCCGGACCTATGTCATCGAATATCGCGAGCCGTCGGTGGACGGCCGTCCCGGCAAGCTCGTCGGCGCCTGCCTGTCCGATCAGCAATGCGACGGCCTGTCGATGATCTACAGCTTCTTCGACGTCGGACCGGATGCTCGGAAGGGTCTCGGAACCTATATCATCATCGACCACATCGTCCGCGCCGCGCGCGCAGGGCTGCCCTATGTCTACCTCGGCTATTGGGTCGAAGGCTCGCCCCGCATGGCCTACAAGACCAGCTTCCGTCCGCTCGAGCGGCTCGGCCGCGACGGCTGGCGGCGTATGGATGAGGTCGAGGCCGAAGCGGCCGTGAATGAGCCGCTGGTATTGCCGACCCGCCGCGATCGCCGGCGGCTGCTCATCGACGCCTAGGACCTCGGCTGCCGCCGGCGATCGCGGTGGGTGCCCACAGGACAGCTAAGTAAGCGGAGATGGCTGAAGTCGCATGACCTCCGCCAATGTCCGCTTTCCATCCAAGGCGGATATGGCCCCTGTTCGATCATGCTCTGTTCTACGACCGAGGCAGCTGTTCCGCTTTCCGCTGCGCTTCGGCCGCGCGCATCCGCTCGCTGCGCTCCGCCTTGTCGGCAAGCGCTTGCCACGCAGCCTTGGACCGTAGGCAACGCTCGCGCACATTGTCGAGCGTTGCCGCTTCCCCTTCCGCGTGTGCCTGAGCGGCGCGGTCGCGGAAGAACTCGAGGTTCGAATTGCGGATGATCGGTCCGGACAAAGCCTATTCGCTCTGCTGGTCGCTCGCAGGAGCCTCCGCGCTCGCGGACTCATCGACGGGCTTGAGGTTCACGGCGCTCGTCTTGCCGCGATTGTCCTGCTGCAGCTCGTAGCTGATTCGCTGGTCCTGGCGCAGCGTGCGCATGCCGGCGCGCTCGACGGCGGTGATGTGGACGAACGCGTCCTGTCCGCCACCTTCGGGCTGGATGAAGCCGTATCCCTTGTTCTCATTGAAGAATTTCACCGTTCCGGTGGGCATTATCGTCTTTCCTTCTGTGGGAGGATCGAAGTGCCGATCCTCTTCGCGCTAGGAGAGGCAGAGATGGAAAGAAGGAGCCGCAAAGCGCCCTGAGACCGTCGATTTGCGACTAGTAGCCGAACACACATAGGCCTTGTGCAGCCCAAATGTAAGCGGCGCGTCGTAGGCTAATGTCCGATTTGCACCCAAAGCAGACATTCGATGAAGGATGCTCGGCTATGCGTCATCGACGGTTTTGTAAGAGGTTGGGCATTTGAAGTGCCGCTATAGTCTCAAAATGGGACAATTACTTGGGGCTATTTCTTGTTTCTATATCGTAGTTAATTTACAGTTAACACCACAGCGCGGGCTTTCCCGTGCGCGGTGGCGCGGCAAATGCCGTGGCGTCACCTGGCGTTGGGCAAATCAAATTGGGGGCAGCAATGCATAAAACGGTTCTAGCAATTCTCTTGGCCGCTACTGCGAGCGCGGGCCAGGCAGCCGTCGAAATCGATTTCAACAATCCTACGGGCAACCTCGGACCCAGCCATACCTATACGTCGGGCTCCCTGTCGGTCACGGCCAACGGGCAGGCTGGATTGTTCGGTGGTCCGACCGATCTGTTCGGGAAGAATAACGGTGGCGATGAGAACGGCGTCGGCACCGCGATTGATCCCAGCGGCGATAACGAGATTTACGGCGATCCTCTCGGCGGTCCTTATTCCACTATCGTGCTAGATGTGAGCGACCTGCTGTCCGGAGGTGTTACGGCCGCACAATTTTTCATGGGCAGCACGACGAATGGCGAAGAATGGCTCGTCTGGACCCAATGTACGGGGACGCCCAACTGCTGGATAAGCGAAGCTGGGTGGAGTGGCACCGACGAGGGCATTTGGCATGATCTGCCAGAATGGGGGTCTCATTCGCTGTATGCATTCACTGCAGGCGGAGCAGGGCAAAATGTGCTGCTCGGAGGGCTGTCTCTAACGACTTCCGTTCCCGAGCCCGCTACTTGGGCGATGATGCTACTGGGCTTTGGCGCAATGGGCGTTGCGTGCCGTCGGCGTCGGCGCACTACCGTGACGCAGCCGCAAGTCGCGTAGGCTTCGACTTTGGGAGAACGCCGCCTGTGAAAGTGGGCGGCACTCTCTTACGTCCGCTTTCCATCCATTTGAGACATTAGCCGTCCGTCGGCTAGTCACTGGTCCTTGTTGGCCAGAATGTCGGCGCGATCTGGCTGCGACGGATCATAGAAGGTGTAAGTGTAGTAGACTTTCGGCTGACCACCGGTCGGGGCCTTGGCTTGTTCGGTGCGGCCCAGGAACGTTCGTGCAGCCGCGACATAGCTTGGAGGCACGGCAACATCGACTGGCCGGTTTGCCACTTCCTCGGGGGTTCCAGGAGCGCTCGGGTCGAGGACCCGGTCTACTTTCAGGTCGCTGATTCCGCCGGCTCCGTCCGTCGTTACCCTAAAGACCACGGCGTATATTTTGGACTGAACCGGCTGAGCGGCAGGCGCGCTGACAGCGGGCACGGAGCACAGCAGGAGTGCGACTGAGAAAAGAAGCTTCATCGCGCGCAAGCTAACAGCTGACGAGGTTGGAGACTAGGCACCGTGTCGTTCTCGCGCTCACAAAGAAGGCGGGGCGCTGAGCGCCCCGCCCGCCGGTTGAATCGATAACTCTTAAGCGACCGCGGCTTGCGGCTCGGGCTCCGATGCCTCGTCCGGATCGCGCAGCACATAGCCGCGTCCCCAGACGGTCTCGATGTAATTGGCGCCGCCGCAAGCAAGGCTCAGCTTCTTGCGCAGCTTGCAGATGAACACGTCGATAATCTTCAATTCGGGCTCGTCCATGCCACCGTAGAGATGGTTGAGGAACATCTCCTTGGTCAGCGTCGTGCCCTTGCGGAGCGAAAGCAGCTCCAGCATCGCATATTCCTTGCCGGTCAGGTGCACTCGGGCGCCGTCGACTTCCACGGTCTTGGCGTCGAGGTTCACGGCAAGCTTGCCGGTGCGGATGACCGATTGCGAGTGGCCCTTCGAACGGCGCACGATCGCGTGGATTCGAGCGACCAGCTCGTCGCGATGGAATGGCTTGGTGACATAATCGTCGGCGCCGAAGCCCAACGCGCGGACCTTGCTGTCCATCTCGCCAATACCCGACAGGATCAGCACCGGCGTCGAAACCTTCGCTGTCCGCAATTTCTTGAGCACGTCGTAACCGTGCATGTCCGGAAGGTTCAGGTCGAGAAGAATGATGTCGTAATCGTACAGCTTACCCAGATCGAGGCCTTCCTCGCCCAGATCCGTGGTGTAGACGTTGAAGCCTTCGCTTCCGAGCATCAGCTCGATACTCTTGGCCGTCGTCGGCTCGTCTTCGATCAGCAGCACGCGCATTGCTGTTCCCCCTCCTCAGCCCCGAACGTAACTCGCCCTTAAGGGCTTTGAAGCATCCATTAACCATTCGATGTCTGAAGGGAAAAGGTTAATAATTCCTAACGCGCTGGATTCCCTCGGTTGTTGCACTTGAGTCACAAATCCCTCCACAGGCTGCCCACTGATTGTCCACACAGAGGGCCACGTTTGATCTCGTGAAAGTGCTCGTCCATGAGCCCTTTCATGGATCTCTCGGAGCGCATCCTTTTCATCGACGCGGAAGCAATCGTGTTCGACAAACCCGCTGGCCTTCCCGTCGACACGCCTAGGCGCGGCGGAGATTCCATCGCCACTCGGGTCGATGAGCTGAAGTGCGGATTCCGCCGTCCGCCGACGCCGATGCATCGGCTCGACACGGACACCAGCGGCTGCCTGTTGTTCGCGCGGACCGTTAAGGCGCGTGCGCAATTCCAGCGCGCATTCGAGACGCGTGCCGTTGAAAAATACTATACTGCCGTGGTGGGCAGCGTGATCGCCGAAGGGGAAGGCGTCATCGACCTTCCGCTCGCCAAGCGGTCCAGTGCCGAAGCGGGGTGGCGCATGGTGGGGGACGAGGCCGGTCATACAGCCGTAACGCACTGGCGACGGCTTCTTGTCCGAGACGGCCGCACCCTGGTCGAATTCCGTCCCGTGACGGGACGCACGCACCAGATACGCGCACATGCGCGCGAGGCGTTCGGAAGCGGGATCGTCGGCGACCGCGTCTATGGTCTCCCGGGAGGCCCGATGCTGCTTCATGCGTCGAGGCTCGTGGTTCCGCGGGAGGGCAAGCCGACGATTAACGTCACCGCACCACTGCCGGACTATTTCGGGGATTGGGCCGATGCGGCTTGAGGACGTGGACATCCCCGAAGATGCGCTGAGCGAGAGCTTCCTTGCTGCTACCGGGCCGGGTGGGCAGAACGTCAACAAGGTCGCGACGGCGGTGCAGCTGCGCGTCGACCTATTTCGGCTCGGCCTGCACCCCGACGTTTACGAACGGTTGAAGCATATCGCTGGAAGTCGGCTGACGAGCGCTGGCGAGCTGCTCATCACTGCACGCCGTTTCCGTACGCAGGAGGCCAATCGCAACGACGCAAGGCGACGGCTGGCGGAAATGATAGCCGCCGCCCATATCGCACCGCGAAAGCGCAAGCCGACTCGGCCGAGCAAGGCGGCTAAGGCTGAGCGGGTGGACAGGAAGCGCCAACGCAGTGCGGTCAAGCAGGCGCGCGGAAAGGTGACGTTCGAATGACCTACGACTTCAAGATCGCGGCCGCCGACACCGCGACGATGTACCGCGATCTCGCCTCTGCGCTCGAAGGGCTGGTCGCCGGGGAGACGGACAGCATTGCCAATATGGCGAACGCATCGGCGCTCATTTACGAGACGCTGCCCGACGTGAACTGGGTCGGCTTCTATCGCAACGTCGGCGACGCGCTCGTGCTGGGTCCCTTCCAGGGTCGCCCCGCCTGCATACGGATGACATTCGATGAGGGCGTCTGCGGCGCTGCGGCGAAGACGAGACAGGTCCAGCGCGTCGACGACGTCCACGCGTTCCCCGGCCACATCGCCTGCGACAGCGCGTCGAACAGCGAGATTGTCGTGCCACTGATCCGCGACGGCGAGCTTCTCGGCGTACTCGACATCGACAGCCCGAAGCACGCCCGGTTCACGGAAGAAGATGAGGACGGCGTCGCGAAGCTAGGCGAAATTCTCTCGCGACTACTCTAGCTCAATTGCTCCAACCGTTCGTCGCTCAGCGAACCCGGGATCAGCATGACCGGGCAGGGCAGTCTTCCGGCATCGTTGCCGCAGAAGTTCGCCACCAGGGGGCCCGGATTGCCGTTCGGCGCGGCGCCGAGCACCAGCGCAGCGATCTCCTCGCGTGCCCCGACATAGTCTCGGACGGCCTTCACCGGCTCGCCCTGCTGCACTATGATTTTCGCCTCGACCCCGGATTCGTCGAGAATCTCGCCCACCGCGGAGCTGACAACACCCTCGATTCTAAGGCGCTGCTCCTCCTCGATTGCCGCCTGTACGCCACCGAACTGCACGAAGTCCTGCGGCTCGACAATTCCGAGCACTTCGACCCTTCCATTGGTCTTGGCGGCGCGCCGTGCGGCGAAGCGCAGCGCCACCCGCGCTTCCGCGCTGTCGTCGATCACGACGAGATAGGTTCGTTTTGCTTCGGCCCCCATGCAGTTGCAGGTGCTGCGTTAAACCGCGCTTAAGTGCAAGTGGAGAGCCGGGGAATTCGGCGCAGGCTTGACCGCGACCGCCGCATTGGCTTTGAGCCGCGCGAGCCTTTCAGGACACTCACTTATGCCGATCGAACTCAAAATGCCCGCTCTGTCCCCGACCATGGAGGAAGGGACGCTCGCCAAATGGCTGGTGAAGGAAGGCGACAAGGTCGAATCCGGCGACATCCTCGCCGAGATCGAAACCGACAAGGCGACGATGGAGTTTGAGGCTGTCGACGAAGGCACGATCGCCAAGATCCTCGTTCCGGAAGGGACGGATGGCGTGAAGGTCGGCGCCCCCATCGCGATCATGGCCGGGGAGGGCGAGGACGCGTCAGCGGCTGCGGGCGCGGCGCCGAAGGCCGACACCGCTCCGCCTGCTCCGCCGAAAGCGCCGGCTGCGCCGAAGCCGGATGAGACTCCGAAAGCGCCGCCGGCTCCTGCCGCGGTCGAAACGCCGCCTGCGCCGGCCGCTCCCGCCGCTCCGACTCCGCCCGCGCAGCGCGCGGAAGGTGATCGCATCAAGGCCTCGCCGCTCGCTCGCCGACTCGCGCAGGCTCAGAGCATCGATCTCAGCGGCATTCGGGGTACGGGCCCTGGTGGCCGTATCGTCCGTGCGGACATCGACGCGGCGGTAGGGAAGGCGCCCGCCGCTGTCCCAGCCGGCGCACCGGCCGCCGCACCGGCGGCGCCCGTGCTCGCCACCCACCTCGTCATGCCTGGGCCGATCGAGCAGGCGATCCCGCACGAGGAGATCAAGCTCTCGAACATCCGCAAGACAATCGCGCGCCGCCTGACCGAGGCGAAACAGCAGGTGCCGCACATCTATCTGACAGTCGACATCCAGCTCGATGCCCTTCTGAAGCTTCGCGGAGAGCTCAATGCCGGGCTCGAGGCTCGCGGCGTCAAGCTCAGCGTCAACGACCTGCTGATCAAGGCGCTCGCCCAGGCGCTCATCGAGGTGCCGGAGTGCAATGTCGCCTTCGCCGGCGATCACATGTTCAAGTACAGCCGGGCCGATATTTCCGTGGCCGTGTCGATCCCCGCCGGGCTGATTACGCCGATCATCGTGGATGCCGGAAGCAAGAGCGTGTCGGCGATCTCAACCGAGATGAAGGAGCTCGCCGGCCTCGCGCGTGACGGCAAGCTCCAGCCCGAGCAATATCAGGGCGGCACCGCTTCCATCTCGAACATGGGAATGTTCGGGATCAAGCAGTTCGAGGCGGTGATCAATCCGCCCCAAGGCATGATCATGGCGATCGGCGCGGGGGAAAAGCGTCCGTACGTCATCAATGACAGCTTGCAGATCGCGACGGTGATGAGTGCCACCGGAAGCTTCGACCACCGCGCGATCGACGGCGCCGACGGAGCGAAGCTGATGCAGGCGTTCAAGCGACTGGTCGAGAACCCGCTGGGGATGCTGGCTTGAGTCGGGAGGCGGTGATCCGCGTCACCGCCATGCCCGCCGACACTAATCCCTATGGCGGAGTGTTCGGCGGCTGGCTGATGGGGCAGATGGGCCTCGCCTGCGGCTCGTTCGTATCGCGCCGGACGCACGGGAAAGCGCTTCTGGTCGCGGCGGACCAGATCAAATTCCCCGGCGCGATGGCGGTCGGCGACGAGCTCAGCGTCTATGTCGACCTCATGAACCAGGGCCGCACCTCGCTGAGGCTCAAGGCCGAGGCGGTCGCGCGCGAACGTGACGGGGACGGGGAAAAGGTCGTGGCGGAGGGCGAATTCACCTTCGTCGCGCTCGACGAACACGGAAAGCCGCGCGCGTTCGCAGCAGAGGAAAAGAATAATGGCTGACCAATATGATGTGATCGTCCTCGGCTCGGGCCCCGGGGGCTATGTGGCGGCGATCCGTTGTGCGCAGCTCGGCCTCAAGACCGCGATCGTCGAGCGCGAGCTTCTGGGCGGTATCTGCCTCAACTGGGGCTGCATTCCGACCAAGGCCTTGCTCCGCACCGCGGAGGTCTTCCACTACATGCAGCACGCCGACGCCTACGGCCTCAGCAACGAGAAGCCGTCATTCGATCTCGGCAAGGTGGTGGCTCGTAGCCGCGCCGTCGCGAAACAGCTCAACCAGGGCGTCGCACACCTGATGAAGAAGAACAAAATCACCGTCGTGATGGGCGAGGGGACGCTCACCGCCAAGGACAAGCTCTCCGTGAAGGGCCAGGACGGCAAGACCACCGATCTGCGAGCTAAGCACATCATTGTCGCCACTGGCGCTCGGGCGCGCGACCTGCCGTTCGCCAAGGCCGACGGCAAGCGCATCTGGACCTATCGCCACGCCATGACTCCGGCCGAAATGCCGACCGAGCTGCTGGTCATTGGATCGGGCGCGATCGGAATCGAGTTCGCAAGCTTCTACGCCGACCTCGGCGCCAAGGTGACGGTGGTCGAGATGCTCGACCGTGTCGTGCCCGTCGAGGATGCCGAAGTGAGCGCGCAGCTTGCCAAGAGCCTCACGAAGCAGGGCCTCGCGATCCACACCTCGGCTGGCGTCGAGAGCCTCAAGGCTGACGCGAAGGGCGTGGCCGCGACCATAAAGACCAGTGACGGCAAGATTTCAGAACAGCGCTTCAGCCATGTGATCGTTGCAGTCGGCATCCTGCCCAACAGCGAGAATATTGGGCTAGAGGAGCTCGGAGTGAAAACGACCAAGGGTCACATCGACACCGATCCCTACGGCCGCACGAATGTGCCGGGCCTTTGGGCACTTGGCGACGTCACCGCTCCGCCCTGGCTCGCGCACAAGGCGATGCACGAGGGCGTCACGACCGCCGAGGCGATCGCCAATGAACTCGGCAACAAGCAGTTCAAGCCGCACGCGGCCGACTCGAAGAACATCCCCGGCTGTACCTATTGCCGGCCGCAAATTGCCAGTGTTGGGCTAACCGAGGCCAAGGCCAAGGAAGCAGGTTACGAGATCAAGGTCGGCAAGTTCCCGGCGATCGGCAACGGAAAGGCCATCGCCCTGGGTGAAGTCGAGGGCTTCGTAAAGACGGTTTTCGACGCGAAGACCGGCGAATTGCTCGGCGCGCACATGATCGGCGCCGAAGTCACCGAGCTGATCCAGGGCTATACCGTCGGCAAGACGGCGGAGCTCATTGACGAGGACTTCATCCAGGCGGTCTTCCCGCATCCGACTCTGTCCGAGATGATGCACGAGGCCGTGCTCGCCGCTGACGGACGAGTGCTGCACATCTGAGCGGCACTTCCAAGGTCACCGACAGCAGGCACCCCGAGTGACACTTTGTGTCATGCCCCCAGCATGGCAGCCGTGTCACTTGTTTCGGGGTCCATTCTGGTGAAGTGCGGGGCGCGATTCGAAAATGGATGCTGAAACGAGTTCAGCATGACGGGGAGGGAATTAGTGAAGGGACTTTTGCTTACCGCGGTCGCGGCCTTGTCCATTGCCGCGCCTGCATCGGCTGTAACGGTCGTTACCGCCGATCGGATGCTCGATGTTTCAACCGGCCGCTATGTCGATCATCCGGCCATCCTCGTCGGTGACGACGGACGCATCCAGAAGATCGGCGACATCGCCTCGATGCAGCTTCCGGCTGGCGCCAAGCACATCGACCTTCCGGGCCAGACCTTGCTCCCGGGCCTGATCGACATGCACGTGCACATGAACAGCCTTGCCGAGATCGGCGGCTATCAGGGGCTCAAGTATACCGACAGCTTCTGGGCGGCGATCGGCCCATACAATGCGCGCAAGGACATCGACGCCGGCTTCACGACGGTACGCAACGTCGGGTCCGGCGACTTCGACGACGTCGGCCTGAAGCAGGCGATCGATGGCGGCTGGATCGTCGGTCCACGGATCATTCCGGCCACCTACCTCCTCGGTGCGACGGGCGGCCACTGCGACGACACCAACGGCCTGCCGCCCTCGCTCGAAAAGCCGGGTCCGGCCATCGTGAAGGGACCCGAGGATGCGCGCGAGAAGGTCCGCTGGGTCCACAAACACGGTGCCGAAGTGATCAAGATCTGCGCGACGGGCGGTGTGTTTTCGTTGGGCGACAGCGTCGGCGCCCAGCAGCTCAGCCTCGAGGAGATGAAAGCTATCGCCGATGAGGCGCATATGCTCGGCATGAAGGTCGCGGCGCACGCTCATGGCGACGAAGGCATCCGCGAGGCGATCCTGGCGGGGATCGACACCATCGAGCACGCAAGCCTTGCCAGCGATGCGACGATCCAGCTCGCCAAGCAGCACGGCACGTGGTTCGACATGGATATCTACAACGACGACTACATCCTGGCGGCGGGGACGACCAACGGCACCGAGCAGGAGAGCCTCGACAAGGAGCGGATGGTCGGACTCAAGCAGCGCCAGACCTTCCAGCGCGCGGTCAAGGCGGGGGTGAAGATGATCTTCGGCACCGATGCCGGCGTTTATCCGCATGGCGACAACGGCAAGCAGTTCGCCAAGATGGTGCAGTGGGGAATGACTCCGCTACAGGCGATCCAGGCGGCGACGCTCAGCGCGTCGGAAGCGCTTGGCCGCAGTGAAGTGGGCGTTCTCGAGCCAGGGCGCTACGGCGACATCGTCGCTGTTCGCGGCGATCCGATGCGCGACGTCACCGTGCTCGAGCATGTCGATGCGGTGATCAAGGGCGGCAAGCTGGTGAAAGGACCTGACTCGGCGACGTGAGCGCCCCGACGGCAAGCACTCGAACTCTGATCGTCGCGTTCCTCGCGAACCTGGGGATTGCGGCTTCGAAGTTTGTAGCAGCGACGATCACGGGGTCGTCGGCGATGCTTACGGAAGGCGTGCATAGCGTCGTCGATTCAACAAACCAGCTGCTGCTGATGTGGGGACGCCGGCAGGCAAAGAAGCCGCCGGACAAGCATCACCCGTTCGGCTACGGTCGCGAGCTCTACTTTTGGAGCTTCGTCGTCGCAGTACTCGTGTTCGCGCTTGGCGCCGGTGTATCGATCTACGAGGGCTTCCTCCACATTCAGCATCCCGAACCCGCGGTCTCGCCGATCATTGCTTACGGGGTGCTGCTGGTCGCCTTCATCCTAGAGGGATGGTCCACCTTCGAAGCGTTCGGTGACTTCAACAAGGCGAGGGGCGAATTCAGCTGGTTCAAGGCTGTGCGCCGGTCGAAGGATCCGCCGGCCTTCATCGTCCTGCTGGAGAATGGAGCGGCGATGGCCGGCATCATCGCTGCGGCGACCGGCCTCGCTGTGTCCGAGTGGACGGCCAATCCGTTCTACGATGGCGCGGCTTCGGTCGTGATCGGAGTCATCCTCGCGGGGACCGCTATGCTTCTGGCCTATGAATCCAAGGGACTCCTGATCGGCGAAGCTGCGGATCCCAAGCTTGTGCAGAGCCTGCATGACCTGGCGTGTGAGAAAACGGGCGTCGTCGGTGTCGGCCATGTGCTCACGGTTCACTCCTCGCCCGACCAGATCACGGTAATGATGAACGTCGATTTCGATGACGATCTGCGCGCCATTGAGGTCGAGCGCATCGTCTGCGAGGTCGAGACGGAAGCGCGCGAGCGCTGGCCGCAGGTGCGGAGGCTCTTCGTCCGCCCGATGCAGGACGCCGCGGAGCAGCTGAAAAGCTGATCGGATCTACTTGCTTTCGATGCCGATGGTGTCCCGAACGACGTAAAGCGGCCGCTGTTTCGTCTCGGTGAGGATCCGCCCGACATATTCGCCGAGGATGCCGAGCGAGATCAGTTGCACTCCGCCCAGGAACAAGACTGAGACCATGATCGACGCATAGCCCGGCATGACGACGCCGAAGAGCAGCGTCCGGGTGGTGATGAACACCGCGTAGCACATGGCGAAGAAGGCGATCATCGCGCCGACATAGCTCCACACCCGAAGTGGTGCGGTCGAAGCTGACGTGATGCCGTCGAGCGCGAGCGTCCACAATTTCCAATAGTTGAACTTGGTCGTGCCGATGCTGCGCTCGACGCGGTCATACTCGACGGCCGCTTGGCGAAAACCTGCCCAGGCGAAGAGGCCCTTCATGAAACGATTGCGTTCCGGCAGAGTGCGGATCGCGTCGACAACCTTCCGGTCGAGCAGCCGGAAATCGCCCGCATTCTCAGGGATCTTGTCGCGCGACATCCAGTTGTGCGCACGGTAATAGAGATCGGCGGTCAGCCGCTTGGGCAGAGAGTCTGCTGTACGGGAACGGCGAACGCCGAACACCATCTCATAACCCTCGCGCCATTTCGCGACCATGTCGATCAGGACTTCGGGCGGATCCTGGAGATCAACGTCCATTGGCACGACGGCGTCGCCGCGCGCATGGTCGAGTCCAGCCGAGAGCGCCGCTTCCTTCCCGAAATTGCGCGACAGCGACAGCGCACGAACGCGAGGTTCGCGAAAGTGCGCGGCTGCTATGGCGGCGATCGTTTCGTCGGTGCTGCCGTCGTCGATGAACAGGACTTCCCAGTCCGCACCGGCAACCTGGTCGAGAATTGGAGCGATGCTTTCGACGAATGGCCGAACACCATTCTCCTCGTCTCTCACGGGAACAATCACGGAGATGAGCGGTGTCTTTGATTGCCCGCGCTTGGCCGGCGCGAATGACGTCGGACCAGTTCCGCCCTTCGTCTTCGCCTCCGCTGTGAATTCGCGCGGCTGGTAAGTCACATCGCCTCCCGTTTTGCGGCGAAGCTAGGGAGGAATGGTTTACGAGAAGTTTACCGGCTGGAGGTTGACCGGCCCCATTCTGATGCCGTTGGCGTGAACTCGATTGCCCTTGGGAGCCTCTCTCGGAGCGGATGAGGAACAGCGGCTCTTGCCAAGCCTGAAGCGGCGCTTCACGGTCGTCCGCATGGTGCAATCGATGCATGACGTATCCGATCCACGGAACGCGTCGATCCTGATCAACGTCAACGGCGAGCTTAAGCCGCGCGACCAGGCGGTCGTGTCGGTCTTCGATTCAGGATTCATGCTCGGCGACGGCGTATGGGAGGGATTGCGTGTCCACGAGGGCAAGCTTGGCTTTCTCGACCGCCACCTCGATCGGCTGTTCGAAGGCGCCAAGGCGATCGCAATGGACGTCGGCCTCAGCCGGGGGGATCTGACGCGGCGGTTGTACGAGACACTCGACGCCAACAACATGAGCGAAGGCGTCCATGTCAGGCTGATGGTCACGCGCGGAGTGCGCTCCACGCCTTATCAGGATCCGCGGGTTGTCGTGACGCCGGCGACGGTCGTGATCGTTGCGGAATACAAGGAGCCAGACCCCGCAGTTTACGAGCGCGGCCTGAAGCTGTTCACCGTCCACGTCCGGCGCGGCGACCCGGCGGTGCAGGACCAGAAGATCAACTCGCATTCAAAGCTCAATTGCATTCTGGCCTCGATACAGGCGACGCAGGCCGGCGCGGACGAAGCGTTGATGCTCGATCCACACGGCTTCGTTGCCACCTGCAACTCGACGCACTTCTTCATCGTCCGCAAGGGAGAGGTATGGACCTCAAGCGGCAAATATTGCCTCGGCGGGATCACACGCGGCCTGGTACTGGAGGTTGCGCGCGAAGCGGGACTTCCGGCGGTCGAAAAGGACTTCTCGCTGACGGATGTCTATGGCGCCGACGAGGCATTCGTCACCGGAACGTTCGCCGGCATCGTGCCCGTGCGCGAGATCGACGGACGCGAGGTCGAGTGCCGGGGCCCGGTGGTCGAGCGGCTACAGAGACTTTACGCCGATCGCATCAAGCGGGACGTTGGAGAACAAGCCCGGCCGTGACGATGCGGATCGCAATGTGGTCGGGCCCGCGAAATCTCTCCACCGCGATGATGCGGAGCTTCGGTAGCCGCGCGGACACGCTTGTCTCGGACGAACCCTTCTACGGATGCTTTCTGAAGACGACGGGCGCCGATCATCCGATGCGCGATGAGACGATCGCCGCGATGGACTGCGATTGGGCGAGCGTCATGACGAGACTTCGCGGGCCGCCCTCGCAACCGAAGCCGATCTGGTATCAGAAGCACATGTGGCACCACATGGCCGGGCCAATCGGATATGAGGACTTCGGCGGTTTCACCCATGCCTTTCTGATCCGTGAGCCGGAGCGGATGATCGTGTCCTATCTCCGCAAGCGCGAAGCGGCGTCGTTTGAGAATTTCGGCCTCGATCGCCAAGCCGAGTTCTTCGAGCGCGAGGCGGACCGGCTGGGCCACGCGCCGCCGGTCGTCGACGCCAATGACGTGCTCGCGAACCCGGCAGGCGTGTTATCCAAACTGTGCGAAGCTCTTGGCATTGCCTGGGATCCGGCCATGCTCAGTTGGGCGCCGGGGCGGCGCGAAACCGACGGACCGTGGGCTCCGCACTGGTATGGTGCTGTCGAGAAAAGCACGGGTTTCGGTGCGCGCGAAACCGATGCGCTCGATCTGCCAGACGACGCCCGCCGCCTCGCTGAGCGCTGCCGACCTTATTACGAGAGGTTGGCACTGCATTGCCTTGGCCCGTCACGGGCCGCCTAGTTGCTCAGGCTATGACCCTGACCCCGTTGTCGGCCCACTCCTGATCAACGTCGACATCGAGGTCGGCCCAATCTTCGCGGGTCCTGCACTGGATGGTTTCGATGCGGCTGCCCGTGGGCGGATCCACGCGGAGGCAATATCTGGTGGCTGGAGTTCCTGTCGGCGCAGCCGTCGGGGTCGGTCCGGTGTTCCCTGCCGGCAGCGGCAAAGTGGCCATGCTAAGAGCGACAACCAATGCTGTGAGTGCCATGTCGTTTCTCCTTAAGTGCAACGCCGACACGCCCTGCGATCCACCTTAACGCGAAATGGGGGTCAAGCCTACTTCCGTTCGTAAGTGCCGATCAGCTCGCCTTGAGCAATTGCGTGTTGTTGAGCAGCATCTTCGACGTCCTTGACCTTTGCGCTTGAGGACAGGCCAAGCTTTTCGGTATCGAGCGCGAACAACTTGAAATGATAGTGATGCGGGCCGTGTCCCTTTGGCGGGCAGGGTCCGCCATAGCCGAGATTGCCGAAGTCGTTCACCGCCTGAGTGCCAGGCTGCTGGCCGGCGCCAATCCGGCGAGTGGAAGCGGCTATGTCGAACGCGCCCCAGTGACGGAATGTGCCGTTTGGAGCGTCGGGATCGTCGATCACCAGCGCAAAGCTTTTCGTGCCTTGCGGCGGCTCGCCCCAACTGAGGGGCGGCGACTGGTCGGCGCCGTCACAGGTGTGATGAGCCGGAATCGCCTGTTGATTCTGGAAGGCGTCGCTGGTGAGGCTGAGTTTGGTCAGTGTTGCGTTCTCCACGGATCGTCCTCCGTTCATTTGATTGGTCGCGTGGTTCTTTGCGCCGCAGCTCGCGAGAGCGACGAGAGCAAGCGCCGATATGAACTTGAGCGAGCCTTGGTGCTTCATGGGGCCTCTGCCTGCGGAAGCGACCGAATGAACGAGCCTCCACAGTCGGCGGTTCCACGCCTCGGGATGAACTGCGGTTGCTGAGGTGATATAGCGACCCCGCGGCGCTAACCGCGACTCTGCACGTCGGCGTTTCTCGGCGATACACAGCGGGCTGCGGAGCCGCGTCGCCTCCAGGAGGAAACGCCATGCAACCTCTCTCCCAGCAACTGTCCGAATTATCCGCGAGCGCCAAGAAGGCTGAAGATCGCGCCGCGACGGCGCAATCCGAGATCAAAGAGCGCGTTCAGCAACATGTCGAAGAGGCTCATCGCGAGGCGCAGGCCGCACTCGATCGCGTGAACGAGGGCGTGGAGCGCGCGACAGAAGGCACGAAGGCCCACTTCACGGAACTGAGGGCGAAAGTGGCTACCGACATGGAGCGCATGAAGGAGGACGCTTCCTCGAGGAAGGCTAGGTTCGAAGCATGGCAGGCGAGCAATTATGCCGATGACAAGGCAGCCGACGCCGAGGCCGCGATCACCTACGCGGTCGCAGCAATCAAGATCGCGGAAGTAGCGACGCTCGACGCGATCGAAGCTCGCGGCAGAGCTGAGATCAAAGCCGACCAGGCCCAGCCGATCCAGGCCTGACCATTTGGCATTATGGCGGCGCCGAACGGCGTGCCAACCACCTGCGTGAAAGGAGAATGCGATGGCCGAGACAATGACGGCGGACCGACCGGCGCAGTCGCCACCAATGGGGCGTCGATCCTTAAAGGACTGGCCCGGCTGGGACTATGTGCCGGGCATCGCATTCCTTGTGCTCGGCGTTCTCGCCCTGGCTGAGCCGCATCTGGCAAGCCTTGCTGCAGGTATCTACCTTGGAGCGATGCTGCTGGTCGCCGGCGGATTCATGCTTGCCGGAGGAATTGCCGGCATCGGCCATCGAGGCGGCTGGTTGAGCGTACTGCTCGGCCTGCTGAGCCTCGTTGCCGGCGTGATCGTGCTCTTCAATCCGGTAGCCGGGGCCATTTCGCTCGTCTGGGTAATGGGCGCCTGGTTCATAGTCGGCGGGATCTTCGAATTGGCGATGGGCTTCAGCGTACCGATCGGACGAGGCTGGCTGATCCTCGTTGGCATCGTCAACCTCGTGCTGGGCGCCTTCGTAATCATGTTGCAGCCGGCACAAGCCTTCGCTTTTCTCGGCTTTCTCGTCGGGATCAGCCTGGTCTTCCGCGGACTTTGGTCCTTGTTCTTCACGGCCGACCTTCACAGCGCGCGCCAGCAGGTGGAATCCGCGCCGCTCTGATCCTGGGACGGTTGACCCTCAGCCGCCCCGTCGCTATGTGGCCGCCGTCCGCGCGACAGGGATTCCAATCACTATCGCCGGGCAAGAGCTGAACATTGCTCATAAGACGTGGAGGCCGGGCGGCCTGGGGCTGCCAGGACTTCACGCTTTTTGCTTTGGGCAAAGTAACCGCCGGGACTTCCGGCAACGAAAGGTGAAGGGCTTCATGCCGACGATTAACCAGCTGATCCGCAAGGGTCGCGAACCGCAGAAGGCCAAGTCGAAGGTCCCTGCGATGGAGCAGAACCCGCAAAAGCGCGGAGTCTGCACCCGTGTCTATACCACAACCCCGAAGAAGCCGAACTCGGCGCTTCGCAAGGTGGCCAAGGTCCGACTGACCAACCAGCGCGAAGTGATCAGCTACATCCCTGGCGAGGGCCACAACCTCCAGGAGCACAGCGTCGTGCTGATCCGCGGCGGCCGTGTGCGCGACCTCCCTGGCGTGCGCTATCACGTTCTTCGCGGCGTGCTCGACACGCAGGGCGTCAAGGACCGCAGGCAGAGCCGTTCGAAGTACGGCGCCAAGCGTCCCAAGTAATTAGGCCAGAGTAAGCCCCGGACGAGTTCCGGATACGGCTGAAGAGAGAAAGGAATAGTCCAATGGCTCGTCGTCGCCGCCCCGAGAAGCGCGAGATCCTCCCCGATCCGAAGTTCGGGGACATCGTCCTCTCAAAATTCATGAACAGCGTCATGCTCGACGGAAAGAAGTCCGTCGCCGAAGGCATCGTCTACGGCGCCCTCGACAATGTTGAAGCGCGCCTGAAGCGTGAGCCGATCGGTGTCTTTCATGATGCGCTGAACAATGTGAAGCCGGGCATCGAGGTCCGCAGCCGCCGCGTCGGCGGTGCGACCTACCAGGTGCCGGTCGAGGTCCGTCCAGAGCGCGCCCAGGCGCTCGCCATCCGCTGGCTGATCTCGGCGGCCCGCAGCCGTTCGGAGAAGACCATGTCGGGTCGTCTCTCGGGAGAGCTGATGGACGCCGCGCAGAACCGCGGCAATGCCGTCAAGAAGCGCGAGGACACGCACCGCATGGCGGAAGCGAACCGCGCGTTCAGCCACTACCGCTGGTAGGAATCGTACCTATATCTGGGGAAGCCGGATCCGCCGGCTCCCCACATCGCTAAGGAATTTGTGAAATGGCCCGCAGCCATCCGCTCGAACGCTATCGCAACATCGGCATCATGGCGCACATCGACGCCGGCAAGACGACGACGACCGAGCGCATCCTCTATTACACCGGCAAGTCCTACAAGATCGGCGA